>JBBQBV010000037.1:0-27097 GCA_038318085.1 Solirubrobacterales bacterium | reverse complement strand
GGAGTTTCTCGACCTATCGTCCATGCCGACATGCTCGCGGACAAGGCCCGCATCGAGGTCCGCGGCGGCGCGGGAGGGAACGGATCGGTCTCCTTCCGGCGTGAGGCGCACGTCCCCAAGGGCGGCCCGGACGGAGGTGACGGCGGCCGCGGCGGCGACGTCGTGCTGCGCTGCGACGACAACCTGCGCGACCTGCAGTTCTTCAAGCGCACGGGGCACTTCCGCGCCCTGCGCGGCGGGCACGGGGAGGGCTCGCTGCGCCACGGCGCCGACGGGGAGACGCTGACCGTCGGCGTCCCCCCGGGCACGCAGGCGCAGCGCTGGGACGGTGCGCGCTTTGACCTGGTCACCCCGGGCCAGGAGGTGCGCATCGCCGGCGGCGGGCTCGGCGGTCGCGGCAACAAGCGCTTCGCGAGCCCGACCCGTCAGGCGCCCAGGCTGGCCGAGAAGGGGCTTGCGGGGGAGGAGGGCATCGTCGAGCTGCAGCTCAAGCTGCTCGCAGACGCCGGCCTCGTCGGCCTTCCCAATGCCGGCAAGTCCTCGCTGATCGCGCGTATGACACGCGCGCAGCCGAAGGTCGCCGGCTACCCCTTTACGACGCTCGAGCCGGTGCTGGGAACGATCGAGGCCGATGAGCGCCAGCTCGTGCTCGCCGACATCCCGGGCCTGATCGAGGGGGCCTCCGCCGGCGCCGGCCTCGGCCACGACTTCCTTGCCCACGTCGAGCGCTGCCGCGTGCTCATCCACGTGCTCGACCTCGCACCGCTGGACGGCTCCGCGCCGGAGGAGAACTTCGCGACGATCGAGGCCGAGCTCACCGCGCACGATCCGCGCCTGGCCGAGCTCCCGCGGATCCTGGCCCTCTCGAAGGCCGACCTCGTGCCGCCGCAGGAGGCCGAGGCGGCGGCTGAGGCGTGGCGCGAGCGCATCGCGGGCCCCGTCTTCGTCACCTCGAGCGCGACGCGCCAGGGCCTCGACGACCTGCGCCGGGAGCTGCTGCGCCTGGTTGCGCCCGCCGAGCCCGTCGCGGAGCCGGGGGCGGGGGAGGACGACGTCGCGGAGTTCGCGGTCTTCCGTCCCGCTGCCGGCCGGGCCTTCGCCGTCGAGCGCCGGGACGACGGCACGTTCGTCATCACGGGCGACGGCGTCGAGCGGCTGATTGCGCGCTTCGACATGGCCAACGAGGAGGCGCAGGCGCACGTCGAGCGTCGCCTGCAGCGGATGGGCGTCATCGCGGCACTGCAGCGCGAGGGCTTCGAGCCCGGCGACGACGTCCAGATCGCCGGCATCGTCTTCGAGCTCGACCCCGGCTAAATACCGCATCCGGTATGCTGAGTTCATGGACGCGGGACGCCTCGTACGCGAACGGCGCCTGGCCCACGGGCTGACTCAAGCGCAGCTCGCTCTCCGAGCGGGAACGACCCAGGCCTCCGTGAGCCGCCTCGAGCGCGGCCACCTCTCGCCGACGCTCGGCACGCTGCGGAGCCTCCTCGCGGCGCTGGGGGAGGAGCCGGAGCTCACCGCCCGCCCGTTTGAGCGCCACCCCGACCCCTGACCACCTCGCCGACCTCCACGCGCGAACGGCGTCGCAGCGCTTCCTCCTGGCGACGAGCCGGAACCGGCTGGCGGGGGAGATCGCTGCGGCGGGGGCACGGGCGCGCGCGTGACCCGGCGGGAGATCCCGCTCGACGCGGCCGAGATCCTGGCGGCGCTGGCCAAGCACGAGGTCGAATACACGGTGATCGGCGGCATGGCGGTGCAGGCCCACGGCCACACGCGCACAACGCAGGACCTCGATCTCGTTCCCGGCCCGGCTAGCCACGACCCATGGCCCAGGCCGCGTGCTCGCGGCCGAGAGCGGTGCCGGGCCCGCGACCGAGCTGGAGCTCCTGGGCGAGCGCCCACCAGTCCGCCGCCGCGCGCAGCTGGCAGAAGCTCGTGAAGAGCAGATCGGTCATGCGGCGCAGGAGCACCGACTCGCTCGGCATCGAGAAGCTGCGGACCATCTGGCGCCACGTGGAGCCGAGCGCGAAGAGCTGCTGGCCCATCTCGCGCTGCACCTCCGGCCCGAGCCGGAACGGCTGGTCCTCGATCAGCCAGGCGGCGGCGATCGTCATGTGGGCGAGCAGCAGGTCGCGGCGGCCGGTGAAGTCGCTGCCGTCGCCGAGGTAGCCGAGGTCGAGCATCGCCGCGTAGAGGGCGTCGGCGTCCTGGGCCTTGACGGCCTCGACCGCGGGGCCCTCGCGGCGCAGGTGGCCGCGCGGCAGGTCGCGCAGCATGCCGAAGTCGAAGATCACGACGCGGCCGTCCGGGAGCGACTGCCAATTGCCCGGATGCGGGTCGCCGAGCGCGAGGTCGTGGTCGCCCGCGGTCGCGTGGTAGAAGCGGTGCACGATCTCGGCGACGCGGTCCCGGCGCTCGTCCTCGGCCCCCTTGAGGTCGTCGAAGCGCATCCCCTCGACCCGCTCGGTGACGAGTACGCGGCGCGTCGACAGCGCGGTGTCCACGCGCGGGACGACGATGTGGGGATGGCCGCGCCACAGCCGCTGCACGCGGCGCTGGTTGGAGGCCTCCAGCTCGTAGTCGAGCTCCTCGGAGATGCGCTCGCGCAGCTCCTCGGCGAGCGCCTTGGTGTCCAGCCCGGGCGCGATGCGCGCCAGCAGCGGCATCAGCAGCTTGAGGTTGCGCAGGTCGGCGTCGACGGCCTCCGCGATGCCGGGGTACTGGACCTTGACCACGACCTCGTCGCCGTCGTGGGTGGTGGCCCGATGGACCTGGCCGATCGACGCCGCGGCCATCGCCTCGGGCTCGATGTCCCGCAGGATCCTTGCGACGGGCTCGCCCCACTCGGTCGCCATCAGCTTCTCGAGCTCAGACCACCGCACGCTCGGCGCGTCGTCGCGCAACTCGGCGAAGCGGCGCTGGATGCGCTCGGCGCCCTCCTCCTCGATGCCGGGGATCTCGATCGTCGACAGGACCTGGCCGACCTTCATGGCCGCGCCCTTCATGCGGCCGAGCTGCACGACGATCTGCTCGACGACGTCGGCCGTGCGCCTGGCCTGGGCGCGCCCGCGCGCGTCCTCGGAGCGCACACGGTCAAGCGCCCGGCCGCCGGCGATGCGCCCGCCCTGCGCCGCGACGAGGCCGCCCAGCTGGGTCGTGCGCCGCAGGCGCGAGGAGATCGGGGAGCGGTCGGTCAGGCTGTCCGCTCGGTCAGCCAGGCCGCGAGGTCGTCCAGCGGCCGGTCGCGCTCGCCGGCCGGCTCGTTGAAGATCTCGTGGTAGAAGCCCGGATACGTCAAGAGGGTCTTGTCCTCAGACGAGGCGCGGTCGTAGACCATGCGGCCGCCTGCAGGCGGTACGACCGTGTCCGCCGTCCCGATCATCACGAGGAGCGCCACGGTGAGCTTGGGGCCGTCGGCGTCGAAGCCCGCGATGGTGTCGGCGAGCTCCTGCACGGTCCGGGCCGGGAGCCTGCCGTGATGGTTGAGCGGGTCCTCGTCGTAGGCGGCGACCTCGGCGGCGTCCCGGCTCACCGCGTCCGAGGACACCTGGTAGACGCCGGCGTCGGGGCGCACGACGCTGAGGCCCCGGGCGATCACCCGCAGGGGCAGGGGCGTCGCTTCGAGGGCGGCGAGCGGAGCCGAGAGCACGAGCCCGTCGAGCCTGTCCTGGTGGACGATCGCGTAGGCGATCGCGACGCAGCCGCCCATGCTGTGGCCTAGCAGGACGAGCTTCCTGCGCGGATGCACCGCACGGATGCTGTCGACGAGCTGATCGAGGTCTGAGACGAGGTGCTGCATCCGGTCGATCTGGGCGCGCGCACCCTCCGAGCGCCCGTGGCCGCGATGGTCGATCGCATAGACGACGAAGCCCTGTGGGACCAGGCGCTCGACCACGTAGCGGTAGCGGCCGCCGTGCTCGCCGGCGCCGTGGACGACGATGACCGCGGCCTTCGCATCGCCCTCCGGCGACCACGCCTGCCAGTAGATCCGCTTCCCCTCGGCCCCCGTGAGGTGTCCCTCGGCGTGCTGCGTCGCGACTTCGGGGGCGGAGGATGCGCTGCTCATTCAGACCGGACTCTAGATTCTTCGGCCGTGTCCCGAATCGCAACCCGTCAACCGGGCGACTAGTAGATGCCGGCGGTGGTCGTCAAGCTGGGGTCATCCGTGGTCGCCGAGGACTCCGGCGAGCTGCGCCTGTCGGTGATCGCGCGGGTGTGCGAGGAGGTCGCCGAGCTGCACGGCGCCGGGACCGACGTCGTGGTCGTCACCTCGGGCGCCATCGCGCGCGGGATGCACCTGCTCGCCCTGCCCGTGCGGCCGTCGGCGATCGACCAGCTGCAGGCGGCGTCGGCGATCGGCCAGGGGCGCCTGTTCAGGACCTACGACGAGCTGCTGCACGAACGCGGCGTCCAGGCAGCGCAGGTGCTGCTGACGTTCTTTGACATGAGCGCCCGGACGCACTACCTCAACGCGCGCCGGACGCTGCAGGCGCTGCTCGCGTGGCGCGTCGTCCCCGTGATCAACGAGAACGACACGACGACGACGGACGAGATCTCCTTCGGCGACAACGACTTCCTCGCCGCCCAGGTCGCCGTCCTGCTGCAGGCGCGGCTGCTCGTGCTGCTCACCGACACGCGGGGCGTCTTCAGCACCGACCCGCGCCGGGATCCGGACGCCTCGCTGATCGCGGAGATCACCGACTTCGAGGCCGTGCAGGCGGCGTCGCAGATCGGGCACGCCGTGTCGCCGCTGGGCTCGGGCGGGATGCGCTCGAAGGTCGTGGCCGCGGAGATGGCGACCGCGGCCGGGACGGAGACCGTGATCTGCAGCGGGTTCGAGCCCGGGGCGGTGCTCGCCGCCGCCGCCGGCGAGCCGGTGGGCACCCGCTGTCCGCCGCGCGCGCTCGGGATGTCCTCCTTCAAGCTGTGGCTGAAGTACGCCAAGCCCTCGCACGGGCGGCTGCTGGTGGACGGCGGGGCGGCGCGGGCGCTGCGCGAGGGCGGCACGTCGCTGCTGCCCGTCGGCATCACGGCCGTCGAGGGCGCCTTCGACGCCGGGGACGCGGTCGAGGTGCTCGCCGGCGGCGCCCGCATCGGCAAGGGCATCTGCAACTATTCGGCGACCGAGCTCCAGCAGGTGCGCGGCTTGAAGTCCGCCGCGGTTCGCGAGGTGCTGCCGCGCGCCACCGACGAGGCGGTGCACCGCGACTACTTCGTGCTCGACTAACCTTGCCGCCATGGCTCTAGCGACCGAGTCCGTCGCCGACATCTGCCGCGCGGCCAAGGCCGCCTCCCGCGTGCTGGCGCGCGCCGACACCGCGACCAAGAACGGGGCGCTGCACACGATCGCCGCCGCCCTCGTCGAGCGCACGCCGGAGATCCTCGAGGCCAATGCGCGCGACCTCGAGGCCGGCCGCAGCGCCGGCTTGTCCCCGGCGCTGATGGACCGGCTGCGGCTCGACCGCGGGCGCATCGCCGAGATCGCCGCCGGCGCCCGCGCCGTCGCGGCGCTGCCGGATCCCGTAGGCGAGGTGCTCGACGGCGGGCGGCTCTACAACGGCCTCCAGATGCGCCGCGTGCGCGTTCCGCTCGGGGTCGTCGCCGTCGTCTACGAGTCGCGCCCGAACGTCACGATCGACTGCGCCGCCCTGTGTCTGAAGTCCGGCAACGCGATCGTGCTGCGCGGGTCCTCCAGCGCCATCGGATCCAACGCCATCCTGACCGCGATCGTCCGCGACGCGGTCGTCGCCGCCGGTCTGCCCGAGGCCGCCGTGTCGCTGGTCGCGGGCGGCGGGCGCGAGGAGCTCGGCGAGCTCGCCACCCAGCGCGACGCCGTCGACCTGATCATCCCTCGCGGTGGCGAGGGGCTCAAGCGCGCCCTCACCGCGGTGGCCACGGTGCCGGTCATCTACGCCGCGTCGGGCAACAACCACGTGTTCGTCGACGCCTCCGCGGATTTGGTCAACGCCGAGGCGATCATCGTCAACGCCAAGGTGCAGCGGCCCAGCGCGTGCAACGCCGCGGAGACGCTGCTCGTGCACGCCGACGTCGCGGAGCGCTTCCTGCCGGCCGCGCTCGGTGCCCTGCGGGCCGCCGGCGTCGCGCTGCGCCTCGATGAGCGCTCGCTCGTGCTGGCCGGGACGGCCGGCGACGTCGCGGCGACCGAGGAGGACTGGGCGACGGAGTACCTCGACCTCATCCTCGCGGTCCGCGTCGTGGACTCGCTCGACGCCGCGCTGGACCACATCGAGCGCTACGGCTCGGGGCACTCGGAGGCGATCGTGACCGGCGCCGCCGACGCCGTGCACGCCTTCGAGCTCTCCGTCGACGCCGCCTGCGTGTACGTGAACGCCTCCACGCGCTTCACCGACGGCGGCGAGTTCGGCAAGGGCGCCGAGATCGCCAACTCCACCCAGAAGCTCCACGCGCGCGGCCCGATCGGCCTGAGCGAGCTGTGCACCTACCGCTACCTGGTCGAGGGTTCCGGCCAGGTGCGCGCGTAGTGGCCGCCGTCGGCCTGCTGGGCGGAACCTTCAATCCGCCGCACATCGCCCATCTGGTCTGTGCCATGGAGGCCCGCGAGCAGCTCGGCCTCGACGTCGTGCGGCTCGTGCCGTCCGGCGTGCCGCCGCACAAGGACGTGCCGGACGATCCGGGCGTCGAGGTCAGGATCGAGCTGTGCCGGCTCGCGGCGGCGTCCGAGCCCGGCCTGGAGGTCTCCCGCGCGGAGGCCGACCGCCCGGGTCCGTCGTACACGGTCGATACGCTTAGGGCTCTGCACGACGCATCTCCGGGAGACGACCTGACCTTCATCGTCGGTGGCGACCAGGCCCTCGGCCTCCCATCGTGGCGGGAGCCGGAGGTGCTGCTGTCGCTCGCGCGCCTCGCGGTGGCCGAGCGCGAGGGGGTCCGCCGCCACGACGTCCTGGACCGTCTCGAGGGCCTCGACGGCGCCGACCGCGTCGTGTTCTTCGCCATGCCGCGCCTGGACGTGTCGTCGTCGTGGCTGCGCCGCCGCGTGGCCGACGGGCGACCGATCCGCCACCTGGTGCCCGGGGCGGTGGTCGACCGCATCGCGGACCTCGGGCTCTACCGCGTTTCGAACACGGCGTGGGCGTGATGGAGCCCGCCGACCTCGTCCGGGCCATCGGCGAGTACGCCGCCGACAAGAAGGCGATCGACCTCGTGCAGCTCGACGTCGCCGACCTGGTCGGCTACGCCGACCACTTCGTGATCGCCTCGGGCAACACCGACCGCCAGGCCAAGGCGATCCACGACGGCATCCTCGAGGGCCTCAAGAAGGACCACGGCATCGTGCCGCGGCGCGTCGAGGGGCTGCCCGAGGCCCGCTGGGTGCTGATGGACTACTCCGACGTCGTCGTGCACATCTTCACGCCCGAGGCGCGCGAGTACTACCGCCTCGAACAGCTCTGGGGCGAGGCCCCGAAGCACGCGGTCGCGGCCGCCGAAGTCTGACGCTCACACCGTCGGCAGCGACGCATGGTCGTCGAACGGCAGCCGGCGCACGAAGTCCTGGCGGCTGTAGATCGCCATGCGGGTGCCGAACACGTGGTAGACGGGCCGGTCGAAGGTCGGCGCGAGCTCCGTGACGAGCTTGAGGACCCCCGGGTTCGAGCCGTAGTCGTCCCAGACGATCGTCCCGCGCGCGCTGAGCAGCTCGAACGCGTTGCGGGTGTCGCTTCTCACATAGTCGTAGGTGTGGGCGCCGTCGATGTAGACGAGGTCGATCCGGCCCTCATAGGGGGAGAAGTCGAAGGTCGCCGAGTCGCCCCACAGCTGCGTGATGCGCTCGGCCTCGGACGTGCCCCGGAACGCCTCGCCGCACGCGTCGCCGGGGCGGAAGAAGTGGTGGTCGTCCGAGCCCAGCGGGAGCGTCGCCGCCTCCGGCGAGCTCGTGAGCGGCACGTCGAGCGTGTAGCTGAGGAGGTCCGGGCTGTTGCGCGCGACCGTCCACGTGGTGCGCCCGCGGTTGGTGCCGATCTCAAAGAACGTGCGGGCGCCGAGGCCCTTGGCCAGCGCGGCCAGCATCAGCCGCTGGTGATCGTCGAGGTAGCCCTCGACGACGGCCTGTTCGACGCACGGGATCTCGCGCTTTTCGATGTTGACCACTGTGTCGGCGCCGAAGCGCTTCGCCACGGTCCACGCGTCGCGGACGACGTGGTGGCGGAGCTCCGGCCGGCGCATCACGACGCCCTTGGCGATGCCCCGCAGCGTCGGGAGCAGGATCTCCCGGTTGCGGGTCATCGTCTTGCGCAGCACGCGCGAGAACTCTAGGACGCAGAAAGCCGCCCGGTGGGCGGCCTTCAGGCGATGGAGCTGAGGGGGCTCGAACCCCTGACCTTTCGGCTGCCAGCCGAACGCTCTCCCAGCTGAGCTACAGCCCCGAGTTCGTACTTGGCGGCCCAGAGAATAGCGGCCTGCTGGCTGTTTCGGGCGGGTTGCAGGCGGAGGTGAAAGCCGCGGCGCCCTGCCACCATCGCGCTCGGCAGCGCGTAGCACTTGTCCAGTTCCGCGGAGTACGCGACCAGCAGATCGATCTCGGTTTCCGAGTAGAAGGAGCGGACCTGACCCTGCGGTCCGCGCCGGCTCGTGTAGGTCCGGATCGCCACGACGCCGTCATGCAGCGTCGCCCATTTGCACTGCACGCGCAGGAGGTGCTCGTCCCAGTCGAAGACGAGGTCATACCGTCCGCCATCGACCCACCGGCCTCAGGACCCGGATCCCAGGCGGACGGCCTGAGCGGTGATCGAGGTCTCGGCGATCGCCCCCTTGTCGTTCGTGGTCAGCACAACACGAACACTTGTTCGTGTCGCGGACAGAACGCCGCCGCATTCAGCGGTCGCTTCTGGGCGTGCGCGGGACGAACTCCGGGACGTCCCCGAAGGCGGGATCGCGCGCGGCTCCGCGGCTCGCGGCGTTCTCGCCGAGGTCGACTCCGGCCTCGTCGAGCCGGGACGCCAGCACGCGGTGGGCGAGCGTGACGTCGCGCAGCAGGATCTCGGCATTGTTGCGCAGCGAGTCGGCGAGCTCACGCAGGTTGTGGCTCATCTCCCTGCCCTCGGACAGGACCTCGCCGGCGAGCTCGCGGGCGCGGGCGAGCTGCTTTCTGGTGGATGTCTCGGCGGCCTCGCGCGTCTGCGCGGCGAAGACCTCGGCGATGCGCTGGACGTCCTCGGCCTCCTTGCGGGCCTCGGCGAGGAGGCGGTCGACCTCACTGCGGGCCTCGTCACGCATCCGGCCCGCTTCCGCCGCCGCCGTCTCGTGCATGACGGCGGCCCGCCCCTGCGCCTCGCCGAGGATCTCGGCGGCCTCCTCCTCGGCGGCGTCGACGCGCAGCTTCGCGGCTCTCGACGCCTCGGCGATGCGGGCGTCCGCGCGCCGCTCGGCCTCATCGCGCAGGGTGGTCGCGGCCTCCTCGGCGGCGCGCATGATCTGCGCCACACGCCGGCTCGCCTGCAGGTGGGGACGAACGCGCTCAGGCTCCTCGCTCATGCCCGCAATCTACGAGGGCAGGCGGTCGGACGCGGCTATCGTGCGCCGCCCATGAGCGACGAGCGCCGCTATGACCCGAAGGCGATCGAGCCCCGCTGGCAGGAGATCTGGGAGCGCGAGCAGACCTGGACCGTCAGCAACGACGCGGACCCGGGGGGCGACAACGCCTACGTCCTGGTGATGCTGCCCTATCCGTCCGGCGAGCCCCACATGGGCCATCTCAAGGTCTACTCCGTCGGGGATGCGATCGCCCACTTCCGCCGCCGCACGGGCAGCCGGGTGCTGAACCCCATGGGCTACGACGCCTTCGGCCTGCCGGCGGAGAACCACGCCATCAAGACCGGCGTGCACCCGCGCCAGTCGACCGCCGAGTCGATCGCCCAGTTTCAGACGGAGTTCCGCCGGTGGGGCATCTCGGTCGACTGGACGCGGGAGCTCGGCACGCACGAGCCGCGCTACTACCGCTGGACGCAGTGGATCTTCTTGAAGCTCCTCGAGCGGGGCCTGGCCTACCGCGACCAGGCCGCCGTCAACTGGTGTCCCAAGGACGCCACGGTGCTCGCCAACGAGCAGGTCCTCGACGGCCGCTGTGAGCGCTGCGGCACCCAGGTGGAGATCCGCCATCTCGAGCAGTGGTTCTTCCGCATCACCGACTACGCCGACCGCCTGCTGGACGACCTCGCGACGATCGAGTGGCCCGAGCACGTCAAGACGATGCAGCGCAACTGGATCGGCCGTTCCGAAGGGGCGGAGGTCGCCTTCGAATGCCCCGACCTGGGGATCGACTACCCCGTCTTCACGACCCGCCCGGACACGCTCTTCGGCGCGACGTTCTTCGTGATGGCGCCCGAGCACCCCGACGTCCTCAAGCTCGTGGCGGGCACCGAGCACGAGCTCGAGGTCCGCGAGTACGTCGACTTCGTCGCCCGGGAGACCCCCGAGGAGCGCGGCGACGCCGAGCGCGAGAAGACCGGCGTGCCGCTGGGGCGCTCCGTGGTCAATCCGGTCAACGGCGAGCTGATCCCGATGTACGTCGCGGACTACGTGCTGATGGAGTACGGCACGGGCGCCATCATGGCCGTGCCGGCCCACGACCAGCGCGACCACGAGTTCGCGACGCAGTTCGGCCTGCCGATCCGCCGCGTCATCGAGGGGGGCGACGGCGAGATGCCCTATACGGGCGACGGGCCGCTGATCGACAGCGACCCGCAGTTCGACGGCATGCACAACCGCGAGGCGCTCGAGGCGATCGTCGACTGGCTCGACCGGCAGGGCAACGGCCACCGCTCGATCAACTACCGCCTGCGCGACTGGCTGCTCTCACGCCAGCGCTACTGGGGCTGCCCGATCCCGGTCGTCCACTGCGAGGCCGACGGCATCGTCGCCGTACCCGAGGACCAGCTCCCCGTCGAGCTGCCCGACGTCGATGACTTCGCTCCGCGGGGCAGGTCGCCGCTCGCGGCGGCCGAGCAGTGGGTCAACACCACCTGCCCGCGCTGCGGCGGTCCCGCCCGCCGCGAGACGGACACGATGGACACCTTCGTCGACTCCTCCTGGTACTTCCTGCGCTACTGCGACGCCGACAACGACCAGGCGCCCTGGGACCCCGCCGTCCTGCGCCGGTGGATGCCCGTCGACCAGTACATCGGCGGCGTCGAGCACGCGATCCTGCACCTGATGTACGCGCGCTTTTTCACGAAGGCCCTGTTCGACCTCGGCCTGGTGGACATCCAGGAGCCGTTCGCCAAGCTGTTCACCCAGGGCATGATCACGCGCGAGGGCGCGAAGATGTCCAAGTCGCGGGGCAACGTGATCGCCCCCAAGCCCTACGTCGAGCGCTACGGCGCCGACACCGCGCGCTGCTACATCCTGTTCATCGGCCCGCCCGACCACGATGCCGACTGGCGCGACGACGACATCGAGGGCGTGCACCGCTTCCTGAGCCGGCTCTGGCGGCTCGGTGTGGACCTCGCCGAGGCCGGGACGCGCCGCCCGCAGGTCCGCGGCGAGCCGACCGGGGACGATCTCGAGCTCGTGCGCAAGGCCCATTGGGCGATCGACAAGGTCACCTCCGACATGTCCGGGCGCTTCGCCTTCAACACCGCGATCGCGGCGGTGATGGAGCTCGTCAACGAGTGCTACAAGCGGCGCCAGCACGTCGCCCACGACGTGCTGCACTTCGCCTGCGCGACCGCCGCCTCGCTGATCTTCCCCTTCGCCCCCCACGCCGCATCGGAGGTCTACGACCAGCTCACCGGCGATCGCGTCTGGGAGCAGCCCTGGCCCGCCGCCGACCCGGCCTACCTCGAGCGCGACACCGTGCGGGTCGTCGTCCAGGTCAACGGCAAGGTCCGCGACCGCTTCGACGCGCCGACCGGCGCGGCCCGCGAGGAGCTCGAGGCGACGGCGCGCGCGCTGCCCAACGCGCGCGCGCACATCGACGGCAAGGACGTGGTCAAGGTCGTCGTCGTGCCGGACAAGCTCGTCAACTTCGTCGTCCGGTAGGGCTGCGACACACATTTGTCGCAGTTGCGGCGCAGCGTTGTCGCGGCTGCGCGTAGAGCCGTCACAGCGTTCTCCGTAGCGTCGACGTCGATGTCCGACGTCCCTCGCAGCCACCTCGCCGTGTACGCGCTCGCCGCCCTGGCGGTGCTGGCCTTCGGGGTGCGCCAGGTCGCGCTGGCGCGCGCGTCGGACCGAAAGGCGGCGTCGGCGGCCGCGCCGGCGGGGAGGTCCCCCATCGCCGTCGACAAGGGCGGCGCGGTCGGGGCCCACGTGACCGTCCACGTGGCAGGCGCCGTGCGCCATCCGGGCGTCTATCGGCTTCGCACCGGCGCGCGGGCCAACGACGCGGTGCGGCGCGCCGGGGGCGCGCAGCCCCAGGCCGAGCTCACGCAGGTCAACCTCGCGCAGAAGCTCGAGGACGGTCGCCAGATCGTGGTCCCCGTCCGCACGCCGCCGCCCGCGGCGGCGCCGGCCACGGCCGGCCCGGGCGGCGCGACCACCGCTCCCGCCGGGCCGATCAACCTCAATACGGCGACGCTCGAGCAGCTGGACACGCTCGACGGGGTGGGGCCGGCGACCGCCCAGAAGATCCTGGACTTCCGGGCGAAGAACGGCGGCTTCTCGAGCGTCGAGCAACTCGACCAGGTGCCGGGCATCGGCGAGACGCGCATGGCGCAACTGCGGGACGCCGTCACGGCATGAAGGCGGGGGAAGTGCTCGCGACCGTGCGCGAGCATCCACGCCATCTGGTGCTGTTCGCGCTGGTCGGAGGCCTGCTCTGCGGCGGCTGGGTCCCGGTGCTGGCCGGTGCCCTGGCGCTCGTGGCGATGCTCGTCGCGGGGCGGCCGGCGGTCGCGCTGCTGGCCGTCGTCGCGGTGCTCGGGGGCGCGGCGTTCGCGCAGGCGCGGCGACTGGCGATCGACACGGGCCCGTTGCCCGGCGCGCTCGGACAGCCGCTGAACGCCCGCATGACGCTGCTCGAGCCGCTGCACGAGCGGCCCTCGGGCGAGCTGGCGGGCCGCGCGCGAATGGTCGGGGGACGCGCCGACGGCGAGACGCTGCTGCTGCGGCTGCCCGACCACAGCTACGCTCCCCGGCGGGCCGAGGCCGGCGACGTCATGGACGTGGCGGGCCGCCTGGTCACGCTGCGCCGCTTCGACCGCATCCAGCGTCGCCGCGGGGCGCTGGCCGGCGTCCTGGTCGTGCGGATGTGGCCGACGGGGACACGCCGCGGCGGCGTGAGCGGCGCGCTCGACAGCGTGCGCCGGCGGGCCGAGGCCGGGCTGGGCACGGGTCTGCCGCACGCCGAGGCGGCGCTGCTGGCCGGCATGGTGCTTGGCCGCGACGACGAGATCGACCAGCCGACCCGCGACGCGTTCCAGGCTTCGGGACTGGCGCACATCCTCGCCGTCAGCGGGACGAACGTGCTCCTGCTCGCGACCCTCGTGCTGTGGGTCGCCGGGCTCGTCGGGGTGCCGTTGCGGGCCCGGTTGCTCGCAGCCCTGGCGCTCGTGGCCCTCTACGTCCCCTTGACCGGCGCGGGGCCGTCGATCCAGCGTGCCGGGGTCATGGGCGCCGCCGGGCTCGTGGCGGCGCTCGCCGGGCGCCCGGCCTCACGGCTCTACGCCCTCGGCCTGGCGGCCGCCGCGACGCTCGCGCTCAACCCCTACGCCGCGGGCGACGCCGGCTGGCAGCTCTCCTTCGCCGCCGTTGTCGGGCTCGTGGCGTTCGCCGCACCGCTGCGAGGGTGGCTGGTCCGTCGCAGTGTGCCCGGGCTGGTGGCCGAGGCGGCCGCCATGACGCTGGCCGCCACCGTCGCGACCGCTCCGCTGCTCGCCGTGCACTTCGAGCGCCTGTCGCTCGTGTCGCTGCCGGCGAACCTGCTGGTGGCGCCCGTCGTCGCGCCCGTGATGTGGCTCGGGATGATCGCCGCCGTGCTGGCGCAGGTCAGCCCGCTGCTGGCGGCGCCGCTGAACGCGATCAACGCGCCCCTGGTCGGGTTCGTGGATGCCGTCGCCAGGCTCGCCGCGGGCGTCCCGCACGCGGTCCTCGACGTGCGCCTGCCCGGGGTGCTCGGCGCCCTCGGCGGCTACGCCGCCATGGCCGGCGCGTGGTTCGCCGTGCGCGCGCTCGCGCGCAGGACCCCGCGGGGGCCGCGGCTTGCCGTGGCGGGCGCGCTGACGGTGGTGCTGGCCGGCATGGCGTTCGCCGGCGCAAGCGGCGCGAGAACGCCCGGGCCGGGGGAGACCGTGGTGTCGTTCCTCGACGTCGGTCAGGGCGACGCGACGCTGATCGAGCGTGCCGGCCGGTCGGTGCTCTTTGACTCCGGGCCTCCCGCGGGCCCGATCGTCGCGCGCCTGCAACAGGTCGGCCTGCGCCGCCTCGACGCGCTCGTGCTGACCCACGCGCAGGCCGATCACGAGGGCGGGGCGGTGCCGGTGCTCGAGCGCTTCCGACCGAAGCTCGTCGTAGACGGCGGAGCGGGCTGGCCGACGCCGGTGCAGCGTGCGCTGCCGGGCATCGCCGCGGCCGCCGGCGCCCGGGTGGTCACCGCCGCCGCGGGCGACCTGCTGCGCCTCGGCCCGATGACGATCGCCGTCCTCTCCCCGACGGAGCAGGTGCAGCGGCTGCCGCCCGCCGGGGACCCGAACAACCGCGCCATCGTGGCCCACCTGCGCAGCGGCAGCTTCGACCTCCTCCTCACGTCAGACGCGGAGTCCGACGTGACCGGGCCGCTCGCGCTGCCGCAGGTGGAGGCCCTCAAGGTCGCTCACCACGGCAGCGAGGACGCCGGCCTGCCGGAGGAGCTGCGGCGGCTGCGTCCGGCGGTGGCCGCGATCGAGGTGGGCCGCCACAACACCTACGGACACCCCACGGCGTCGACGCTTGCCGCCCTGCGCGTCGTGACCCACGTCTACCGCACCGACCGGGACGGCACGGTCCAGCTGCACGCCACCGCCGGGCGGATGTGGATCGAACGGCTGGGACGGCACTGACGGCGCTAATGTCCGCGGCCGTGCCATCGTTCAAGGCCACGTATCTGATCCACGGCGACGACCACGGACGGATCGCCGAGCGCCGCTCGCGGCTGCGGGCGCTCGCGGAGGCCCAGAGCGGCTCGGCCGGGGTCGAGGTGTTCGAGGGGGAGACGTGCACGCCGGAGATCGTCGCTGGCGCGCTGAACGCGATGACGTTCGCCGTCGGGAGGCGCTTCGTGATCGCCGATGGGGTGGAGCGCTGGAAGGACGCCGATGTCGCAGCGGTCGCCGCCGCGTTGCACGGCGCCGACCCGGAGACGCTGACCGTGGCCTTCTTCGGGCGCGAGGACGGTCGGAGCAAGGTGCCCGCGGCGCTCACGAAGGCCGTGCAAGGCGCGGGCGGGGTCGTGGCGGCCGAGATGGCCGTCAATGCCCGTGACCTCCCCCGCTGGGTGTCAGCGCGTGGACTCGAGCTGGGCCTGCGACTGGACAACAGCGCGGCGCGCGCCCTCGTGGCCCGGGTCGGCGAGCGCCAGCAGCGGCTCGTGCGCGAGCTCGAGAAGATCGCCCTCGAGCTGGGACCGGGAGCCGAGCCGACCGCCGAGGAGCTCGACGAGCTGTGCGCCGGATCGTCGGAGCGCCGGGCGTGGACGCTCGCCGACGCGATCGTCGCAGGAGACCGGTCTGCGGCGATGCGGGCCCTCGTCGAGCTGCGGGGCCAGGGCGAGCGCGTGTCCGCGCTGATGTACGCGATCGTGCGGCGGGTGCGCGACGCGCACGAGGTCGCCATGAGCCTCGCCGCGGGAGAGAGCCCCGCGCGGATCAAGAGCCGCCTGCGGATGCCGCCGTTCGCGGCCGACCGCCTGATCGCCGATGTGCGCCGGCGCGACGTCGACAGCTTCCGGCGCGCGCTCGAGCAGCTGGCCGACCTCGAGGTGCAATCGCGCGGCGGGCCAGGTGCAGCGCTGGGCGAGGACACCGCCGCCATCCGGGTCGTGGCGGCGATCAGCGCGCCATGACGCTCAAGCCCGACCCCAACGCCGCCGACGCTGCACCCGAGACCATGTTCGCAGACCACCCCCTCCTGCCGGCGCCCCGTCGCAGCCATCCCCCGCGCGTCGTGCTCGGTGCGCTCGCGGCGCTGCTCGTCGCCGCCGTGATCGCCGCGACTGGCGCGCTCGGCGGTGGCAGCGGCCGAGCCCGGTCCTCCGGGGCCGTTCAGCAGGCCGGCGCCGGGGCCGGCCGGAGCTCGGGCGCCATGGCCCCGCTGCCCACGCCGCGCCCCAAGCTCGTGCAGCCGGTGGCGGGACAGAGCTCCGAGTCGGCCGCCGAATCGCTCCCCGCCGACGCGGGCATCGCAGCCTCCGACGACACCTCGACGCCGAAGGTGACCGGGCCGGCGACGGTCTCGCCGCGCGGCAAGGTCGGCTCGGTCGGGGTCAGCAACCTGAGCGCCAGCAAGGCGACCGCGCTGGAGAACGGCGTCGCGCTCCCGCCGCTGGAGGCGCCGGAGACGGTGCTCAACGTGATCCGCGCCGGCAACATCATTGCCCGCAGTCCGTACAAGTGGGGCGGCGGCCACGGGCGCTTCAAGGACAACGGCTACGACTGCTCGGGGTCGGTCACCTACGCGCTGTATTACGCCGGCCTGATTGACGGCCCGCACACCTCGGGCGACCTGATGGCCTACGGCAAGCCGGGCAAGGGCAGGTGGATCACCATCTACGCCAACCCCGGCCACGTGTGGATGCAGGTCGCCGGCATCCGCTTCGACACGTCGGGCCAGCGGGCGACCGGCTCACGCTGGCAGAACGAGATCCGGTCCGGGGGCGGCTACGAGGTCCGGCATCCCGCCGGGCTCTAGTTCTGGTGGACGCGGGCTCCAGCGGAAGCGTCCGCTAGGCCGCGTCAGGCGGTCGCGGAGGCACGCAGGCGAGCGGCCCGGGACTTCTTGCGCGCACCGGTGTTGCGGTGCAGCGCGCCCGTCTTGACGGCCTTGTCGATCGTCCGCACGAGCTGCAGGTGCTCGGTGTCGGCGGTCTCGGCATCCTTGGTCTCGACGGCGGCCTCGAGGCGGCGGAAGTACGTTTTGACGGCTGACGTGTAGCGGCGGTTCTCGAGGCGCTCACGCTCGGCGCGCAGGATGCGCTTCTTCTGTGAGTGAATGTTGGCCATGAGAAAAGCGGTGCCGCGGGTATGGCCGCGGCGGGGCGTACTATAGCGCCCGTCGTGGGTCTCGCCGAAGCCACCCGCCGTCCGCCGCGGGTGTACCGCAACACGGCCATCTTCTCGGTCGCGACAGGGCTCAGCCGGGTCGCCGGACTGATCCGCGAGATCGTCGCCGCGGCCTACTTCGGTACCGGCGCGGCGGCCGCGGCGTTCACGTTCGCCTTCCAGGTCCCGAACCTGATCCGTGCGCTGGTGGCCGACGCGGCGCTGACCTCGGCCTTCGTCCCGGAGTTCACGCGGCTGATGGAGCAGGGCCGCAACCGGGAGGCGCGGGAGCTGGCCGGCGCGCTGTTCGGCCTGATCCTCGTCGGCCTCGGCGCTGTCACGGTGCTGTTCATGGCGATCGCGCCGTTTGCGATCCCGCTGTTCACCGACAAGTTCACCCACAGCCAGGACCTGCTCGCGGTCGGGCTGACGCAGGTGATGTTCCCGATCGTCGTCCTGCTGGCGCTGACCGGCCTGGTGGTCGGCATCCTCAACGCCCACGACCACTTCTCGATCCCCGCGATCGCGCCGCTGGTCTGGAACGTGGTGATCATCGCCGGGCTGGTCGGCCTGCGGGGGCTGTTCGACTCGCGGCACGAGATCTACGCGTACGCCATCGGCGTCCTGGCCGGCACGGCCGTCCAGTTCGCGATGGTGATCCCGCCGCTGCGGCGGATCGGGGTCTCGCTGCGTCCCAGGCTGGACTGGCGCAACCCGCGCGTGCAGCGGGTCTTCAGGCTCATGCTGCCCGTGACGCTCGCGCTCGGCGTGATCAACCTCGACCTGATCATCAACTCGACCCTCGGCTTCCGCGTCGACGCGGGCGCCCCCCGCGCCATCGACGCCGCCTTCCGCATCTACATGCTGCCGCAGGGCATCTTCTCCGTCGCCGTCGCCACGGTCCTGTTCCCGACGCTCGCCCGCCTGGCCGCCCGGCGCGACCTGCCCGGCCTGCGGCGCTGGAGCGGGGACGGGATGCGGCTGATCGCGCTCGTGCTGATCCCGTGCGCCGCGGCGCTCGTGGTCCTCTCGACGCCGGTGACCCGGCTCGTCTTTCAGCGCGGAGCCTTTGACCCCCAGAGCACGGACGCCACGTCGGTCGCCCTGTTCTGGTTCGCCTTCAGCCTGCCCTTCAACGGCGCGAACCTGCTGCTGACGCGGACGTTCTTCAGCCTCCAGCAGCCGTGGCGGCCGACGAAGCTCGCGCTCGCGTCGCTCGTGGTCAACGCCGCGGTCTCCCTCGCGCTGTACAAGCCGCTCGGGATCGCGGGGATCGTGATCGGCACGGCCGTGTCCAACGCCGTGATGGCGGTCCAGCAGATCTACTACCTGCGGCGTGAGCTGCAGGGCTTCGAGATCGTGCGGACGGTGACGTCGCTCGCGAAGATGGTCGCGGCGGCCATCGGCTTCGGGCTCGCCGCCTACGCGGGCTGGTGGCTGCTCGATCAGGCGCTCGGGCGCGGCCTCGTCGCGCAGATCGTGTCGGTGGGCGGCGCGCTGACCGCCGGCTTCCTGGTCTACGGCGGCCTCGTGCTCCTCGCGCGCGTCCCGGAGGCCGAACGGCTGATGGGGAGGATGATGCGCCGAGCGCCCCTACCGTGAGCAGTCGCCGATGACCGACCAGAGCCACATCCGGAACTTCTCGATCATCGCCCACATCGACCACGGGAAGTCGACGCTGGCCGACCGCATCCTCGAGATGACCCAGACCGTCGACCGCCGCGTGATGCGGGCCCAGCTGCTGGACTCGATGGACCTCGAGCGCGAGCGCGGCATCACGATCAAGGCGCAGGCCGTCCGCGTCCACTACACCGCCCGCGACGGTGAGACCTACCAGCTGCACCTGATCGACACGCCCGGCCACGTGGACTTCACTTACGAGGTGTCGCGCTCGCTGGCGGCGTGCGAGGGCGCGCTGCTGATCGTCGACGCGTCCCAGGGCGTCGAGGCGCAGACGCTGGCCAACACCTACCTCGCCGTGGAGGCCGACCTCGAGCTGATCCCCTGCCTGAACAAGGTCGACCTGCCGGGCGCCGAGCCCGACCGCGTGGCGGGCGAGGTGTCGGACCTCCTCGGCGAGCCGGCCGAGTCCGTCCGCCGCATCAGCGCCAAGACCGGGGAGGGCGTCACGGACATCCTCGAGGAGCTCGTCCTGCGGGTGCCACCCCCGGGTGGGGACGCCGCCGCGCCGCCGCGCGCGCTGATTTTCGACTCCGAGTTCGACCAGTACCGCGGCGTGATCGCCTACGTCCGGGTCGTCGACGGGACCTTCTGCAAGGGCGACGCGATCCGCGCGATGGCCGGCGGCACGGAGGCCGACATCGACGACATCGGCTTCTTCACGCCGGCGATGGTCGCGGTGGACCAGCTGTCGGTGGGGGAGGTCGGCTACGTGATCACCGGCATCAAGGACGTCACGCAGCTGCGCGTGGGCGACACTCTGACCTCCAAGGTCCGCGGCGCGACCGAGGCCCTGCCCGGCTACCGCGAGGTCAAGCCGATGGTCTTCTGCGGCCTGTTCCCGATCGAGCAGAACCAGTTCCCCGAACTGCGCGACGCGCTCGAGAAGCTGACGCTCAACGACGCGGCGCTGCAGTGGGAGCCCGAGACGTCCGACGCGCTCGGGTTCGGCTTCCGCTGCGGATTCCTCGGGCTGCTGCACATGGACATCGTGCGCGAGCGCCTCGAGCGCGAGTACGACCTCGACCTGATGGCGACGATGCCGTCGGTGGAGTTCGAGGTCGAGCGCACCGACGGCAGCGTGATCGCCGTCCACAACCCCACCGACTATCCCGATCCGGCGCGGATCGCCGATGTGCGCGAGCCGTTCGTGCGGGCGAACATCCTCACGCCGAAGGAGTACATCGGCGTGATCATGGAGCTCTGCCAGGACAAGCGCGGCGAGCACCAGGGCATGCACTTCCTCTCCGCCGACCGCGTGCAGATCACCTACGACCTGCCGCTCGCGGAGATCGTGCTCGACTTCTTCGACCAGCTGAAGTCGCGCACCCGCGGCTACGCCTCGCTGGACTACGAGCCGATCGGCCTGCGGCCCTCGAACCTCGTCAAGCTCGACGTGCTGCTCAGCGGCGACACCGTCGACGCGCTGTCGATGGTCGTGCACCGCGACAAGGCCTACGACATCGGACGCACCCTGGCCGAGAAGCTGCGCCAGAAGATCCCGCGCCAGCAGTTCGACGTGCCCATCCAGGCCGCGATCGGCGCGAAGATCGTGGCGCGCGAGACGGTCAAGGCCTACCGCAAGGACGTCACGGCGAAGTGCTACGGCGGCGACATCAGCCGCAAGCGCAAGCTGCTCGAGCGCCAGAAGGAAGGCAAGAAGCGGATGAAGCAGGTCGGCCGCATCGAGGTTCCCCAGGAGGCCTTCCTCGCCGTGCTCGAGCTCGGCGACGCCCCCAAGGCCTGATGGACGCGTCCACTAGCCCTCTGCGGGGAGCACGGGGCTGCCGCCGCCGGGGCCATCCGGACCGCCGGGCCCGCCGCCCTGGTCGTCGGACTGCGGCGCCGCCTGCTTGGGCGGGCGGTCTGCGACGGGGTGCGTCGCGGGCGCGTCGTCAGGCTCGCGCTTCGGCGGCTTGGGCGTGTGGCGCGTGGGCGCGAGGATCCCCGCAACGCCCTTGGCGGTCGGCGTGGGCGTGGCGGTCGTGGTGGGCGCCGGCGTCGAGGGCGCTGTCGGCGCCTGGGTGGCGGTCGTGGTCGGCGTGGGCGTTGCCGGCGTCGCCGTCGTGGTCGGCGCGGGCGTCGCGGTCGTGGTCGGCGCGGGCGTGGCGGTCTCTGTCGCCGTGGGCGCGGGCGTGACCACGGGCCCGGGCACCTCGGGCACGGACTGCGGCGGGACCAGGTCGTACAGCATGGGAACCGGGACGGGCTCGGTCGGCGGGGGTCGCTCGGTCAGCCGCCCGGGACCGCCGACGGCTGTGGGCGAGGGAAGCTCGGGCAGGGGCGCGCCGGGCCCGCGGGCTTCCCCACCACCCCCACCACCCGCCCCGCCGTTGCCCGCGCCGCCGATCGAGACGCCGCCGGACCCCGTGGGGAACCCGATGCCGCCCCGGTTGCCCAACTCCGGCTGGGAGCCGTCGACCGTCCCCGAGCGGCGCAGGACCGGCACCCGAACGCCGCCCGTCGGCACCACGGCGCCGCCGGGGGCCACCGTGACGGTCCCGGGGCCGGGACCCGCGGCGTCAGGCCCGGACCCAGGCCGACCGGGATCAGAGGACGCCGAACCGTGACCGCCGGACGGGCTGTGCGGGATGCGGGCCGACGGCGGGACCCTGGCGAGGGGAGCATCCTGCGCCGGGCGCCCGAGCAGGCTCGAACCGGGCCAGCCGCTGAAGTCCAGGAACGGGTGCAGCAGGCTGGAGACGAGCAGGGGAACGACGATCGCCCAGCCGGCGATGTTCGCCACCGCAAGAATCTTGAGCCTCCAGCTCATCTACGCAAACCCTGTGCCTTGTTCCGCCGGTCAGACCACACAACGCAGTAAGGGCTTCCGAGCCCTGCCCCGCCCTCCTATGTTGTCAGGTCCCGGAGCGGATGGGCACCGGGTCCCGACCCGATTGCACCTTTTGTGCCCACGGAGCGGGCCGGATCGCGACCTACACTTCCGGGATGCTGACCCCACGCCAGGAGCTGCTGCTGCGCCGGGTCGTGGATTCGTACTCCTCGACGGGTCAACCCGTGGGATCGAAGATGCTCGCCGCCGCCGACGACATCACGTATGGCCCGTCGACCATCCGCAACGAGCTCGCGGTCCTCGAGGAGCAGGGCCTGCTCGCCCACCCGCACACCTCGGCCGGCCGCGTGCCCACCGATTCGGGCTACCGCTACTTCGTCGACAAGCTCCTGCCCGCCGACCCGGTGCAGCGCCGGACGGTCGAGCTCAGCCTCGTCCGTCGCGAGGTCGACGACGCCATGCGCGTCGCCACCGAGACGCTCTCCCAGCTGACAAACCTGCTGGCGATCGTCTCGGCCCCGTCCATCCAGACCACGACCGTACGCCATGTCGAGGTCCTGTTGCTGCAGCCGCAGATGCTGATGGTGGTCGTCATCACCTCGACCGGCGGCGTCTCCAAGCGCGTGTTCACCTTCGAGCGCGCCGTCGACGCGGGCCTTGCTGACTGGGCCGGCTCCTACCTCAACGAGCAGCTCGTCGGGCGTCCGCTCGGCACGCGCACCCTCCGTGGCCGGCTCACCGACCCCGCGTTGCCGGCGACCGAGCGCGCCTTCGTCGAGAACCTCGCTCCGGTCTTCACCCAGCTCGAGGAGAGTGCGGAGTCCACCCTGTACTTCGACGGCGCGCACCGGCTGTTCGCGGAGGATCGCCCGGTCGACGTCCACGAGCTGCACGAGCTCATGGAGGTGCTCGAACGCCGCGCGCTGCTGCTCGGCGCCCTCCAGCGGGCGCTGAGCAGCCGCGAGGTCTATGTGCGCATCGGCGCCGAGAACGACCTTCCCGCCCTGCGCTCGATGTCGATGGTGGCCGCCAACTACGGTCTGGCCGCGCGCAACCTCGGCAGCGTCTCGATCATCGGTCCGACGCGGATGGACTACGGCTCGATCATCGGCACGGTGCGCGCGGCGGCCGGCGAGCTGTCGCGCTTCGTCGAAGACGTGTGGGACAGCGCGTGAAGCGCGACTACTACGAGATCCTCGGCGTCGCTCGCGCCGCCGACGACGCCGAGATCAAGAAGGCCTTCCGCGGCCTGGCCCGGGAGGTGCACCCGGACGCCAACCCGGACGATCCGGAGGCCGAGGAGCGCTTCAAGGAGCTCGCCGAGGCCTACGAGGTGCTGGCGGACGCCGATCGTCGCCAGCTCTACGACCAGTACGGCCACGACGGCCCGCGCGCGAGCGGCTACCAGCCGCACTTCGAGGACTTCGGGTCCTTCGGCGACCTCTTCAGCGCGTTCTTCGGCGGGGGCGGCGGGCGCCAGGCGGGTCCGCGCCAGGGCGCCGACGTCGGGACGCAGGTGGTGATCGACCTCGCCGAAGCCGCGAGCGGCCTGAGCCAGGAGGTCGTCTTCGAGGCGGTCGAGCGCTGCGAGCACTGTCGCGGCAACGGCGCCGAGCCGGGCACCCCGATCTCGACGTGCGCGACCTGCCGCGGCAGCGGCCAGGTGCAGGAGGTCGCTCGCAGCCCGTTCGGCCAGGTCGTGCGCACCGGCGCCTGCCCGACCTGCGGCGGGGCGGGCAAGATCCCCGAGACCCCGTGCGCGGTGTGCTCGGGCTCGGGCCAGGTCGCCGACATGCGGCGCCTGAACGTCGACATCCCGGCGGGGATCGCCGACGGCCAGCGCATCCGCGTCGGCGGGCGCGGCCACGCAGGGGAGCTCGGCGGGCCAGCCGGTGACCTCTTCGTGGTCGTGCGCGTCCGCGAGGACGAGCGCTTCCTGCGCGAAGGCGACCATCTGATCACCGTGGTCGACGTTCCAGCGCCGCTGGCGGCGCTGGGCACCAGCGTCGACGTGCCGACGCTCGACGGCGCCAGGCCGCTCGACATCCCCGCTGGCACCCAGCCCGGCACCACGATGACGATTCGCGGGGCAGGGATGCCGCCGCTGCGCCGCGGACGCCGCGGCGACCTCAAGGTGGTCGTCAACGTCGCCATCCCGCGCAAGCTCAACCGCGAGCAGCGCCGCCTGCTGGAGGAGCTCGACGAGTCCTTCGACGACGATGCCTTCCGCTCGGACGAGGGCATGCTCTCCAAGCTGCGCCGCGTCCTCGCGGGGTAGTGAGGAGCCACAGCGCGTGATCCGGCTCGCCGTGCGCGTGCGCGGCTCAGACGACGCCGGCTTCGTGCTCGCGGAGCTGCTCGCGCTCTCGCCCGCCGGGGTCGAGGAGCGCGCGCTCGCCGACGGCGTGGAGTACGTGATCTACGGGGCGGCGGGGGAGCTGCCGGCGCTGCTCGACGTCCGGGCGGCCGCCGGCGACGTGCTCGTCGACGTCCGCAGCGAGGAGATCCCCGACGACTGGGACGAGCGCTGGAAGACGTGGCACCAGCCGGTCGAGGTGTCGGGCGGCGCCCGGCGCCTGCGCGTGCGCCCGCCGTGGGACCCCGTCGCCGACGACGGCCTCGACCTCGTGGTCGATCCGGCGCAGGCCTTCGGAACCGGCGCCCACGGCACCACCCGGTTGTGCCTCGAGCTGCTGCTGACGCTCGAGCCGGAAGGGGCGTTCGCCGACTGGGGCTGCGGGACCGGCGTGCTCGCGATCGCCGCCGCCAAGCTCGGCTATGCCCCCGTCGCCGCGGTCGACCACGACCCGCTCGCCCTCGCCGCCGCCGCGGCCAACGCGGCCGCCAACGGCATGGAGCTGCAGATCGACCGGGTCGACCTGCGCGAGATTCCCGGTCCGCGTGCCGCGACGGTCTGCGCGAACCTTCTGCGCCCGCTGCTGCTCGACGTCGCGCGTCTGCTGGACCGCCCGCCACAGCGGCTGATCGCCTCCGGGATGCTGCGCGAGGAGGCCGACCAGGTCGCCGCCGCCTTCGCGACCCACGGCCTCGCCGAGCGCGAGCGCCGGCACTGCGAGGAGTGGACTGCGGTCCTGCTCAGTCGTGAGCCCTGATGCCAGGCGGGTAGCGTCCAGACCATGGCCCGGAACGTCGTCATCCTCGGCGGCGGCTACGGCGGTCTCCCAGCCGCGCGCCGCCTGGAACGGGTGCTCGCGCCGCAGGCGGCGAAGGTCACGGTCGTCTCCGACGTGAACTTCATGCTCTACACGCCGCTGCTGCCGGGCGCCGCCGGCGGGACGCTCGAGCCGCGCCACGTGGTGGTCCCGCTGCGCGAGGAGCTGCGCCGGACGGAGTTCCGCCTGGGCAGCGTCTGCGGGCTGGACGCGCAGGCGCGCACCGTGGAGATCCTGGCCGGGGAGGGCGAGCGCGAGACGCTGCCCTACGACGACCTGATCGTCGCGCTCGGCTCGACCTCGCGGACGCTGCCCATCCCCGGCCTCGCCGAGCACGCGATCGGCTTCAAGACGATCTCAGAGGCGATCGCACTGCGCAACCGGCTGATCTCGACGCTCGAATGGGCGGAGTCCTCCGAGGATCCGGCCGCCCGCCGGGCGCTGCTCACCTACGTCTTCGTGGGGGCGGGCTACGCGGGCCTTGAGGGGCTCGCCGAGCTGCAGGACTTCGCGCGCGACGTGGTCGAGCGCTACCCGCGCTGCCGGCTCGAAGGGCTGCGCTTCATCCTCGTCGAGGCGCGCGACCGCGTGATGGGGGAGATCTCGGCGAGCCTGGCGGAGTTCGCGTCCGCCCAGCTGCGCCGCCGCGGCATCGAGATCCGCACGGGCACGACGCTCGAGCGCGTCGAGGCCGGCAGCGTCACGCTCTCAGGCGAGGCCGAGCCGATCCCCTGCCGCACGGTCTGCTGGACGGCCGGCGTCAAGCCGGTGCCCGTGGTCGCCGAGCTCGGGCTGCCCCTGGACCCGGGCGGTCGCGTCCGCACGGACCGCTGCTGCCGCGTGCCCGGCGTTGACGGCGTGTGGGCGATCGGCGACGCGGCAGCCGTGCCCGACCCCGCGCGGCCCGGCGAGCCCTGCCCGCCGACGGCCCAGCACGCCATGCGCCAGGGCAAGGTGGTCGCGCAGAACATCGCCCGCGGCCTCGGCGGCCGGCCTGCGAAGCCGTTCACGTACAAGACGCTCGGCGTCTTCGTGGACATGGGCCGCTACCAAGCGGTGGCAGAGACCCTCGGCATCCGCTGGCGGGGCTTTCCAGCGTGGTTTCTGGCCCGCTCCTACCACCTCTCCCAGATGCCGGGCCACAAGCGCCGGCTGCGCATCACCGTCGACTGGACCGTCGATCTGCTCTTCGGCCGCGACGCCTCGGAGCTGGGCCAGCTCGGGCACCCGCCGCGCCTGGGCGACCCGCCCGTGCGGTCACAGGCCGGCGGCGACGAAGGCGTCGGCCTGCCCGGCGTTGCACTCCAGGACCGAGCGGGCACGTAGGCAGGTCCGCAGGCGGCGAGGGTCGACGGCGTGGTCGACCCGCACCGTCTTGCCGTCCTTGCCCAGCCACACGAGATCGAGCGGGAAGCGCATCGTGAAGGTATGCACGCTGCGGCAGCGCGGGATGTGCAGGCCGATCTCCGCCGGTAGCGCGTCGAGTCCGGCAAGCCCGCGCAGGCGCGACTTGCGTGTCGCCGCCTCGACCACGCGCAGGGTGGGGCCGAGCGCACGCGTCGGGAGCCTGTCAAAGCGCGCGTCCACGGTCACTACGGGCAGAACTCGATGCAGCCGGACGAGCTGCCGCCGCCCCCCGAGCTGCCGCCGCCCCCCGAGCCTCCGCCGCCGCCCGAGCTGCCGCCGCCGCCGGACCCGGGGCTCGCGCCCGACGAGGGCTGCGACGGGGCACCGGGCGCGTCCGGCGTCACGGGCGACGACGTGCCGACGCCGGACCCGCCGTCGGCGGCGGCCCGCCGGCGGGCGCGCGCGCGGCGCGCCTTGGCGAGCCGCGCTGCGCGCTTGGCCCGGGCCTTGGCGGCCGTCGCGGCGCGGGCCCTGGCGGCCTTCGCCGCCGCACGGGCGGCCGCCCGCGCGTCCTTGATCGCGCCGTCGCGGTGGGTGGTCTGGGCCTCCAGGAAGGCGTCGAAGTCCGCCTGCGCCTGAAGCTGAGCGGCGGTCAGGGCCGCGGGGGTCGGCTTCGGCGCGGGCGTCGAGACGGGCTTGGCCGACGCCGGGGGCAGCTTGTGCGCGGCGGGCTTGGGCGTCGCCGGCGATCCGGAGCCGCTGACGGCGCTCACCACGAGGGCGATCACGCCGATCCCGGCCGCGGCCACGACGAACACGAGCACCAGGGAGCGCAACGGGGAGCCAGAGGCGCCGGTCGGTCGCGGCAGGGTGCGGCGTGCGGCGGGCGT
>JBBQBV010000036.1:0-27159 GCA_038318085.1 Solirubrobacterales bacterium | reverse complement strand
CGGTGCCTTCGATGCCGTGCTTGCCGCGACGGCAAGCCGGGCAAACGCTGCGGCGCTCGTCTCCGCGGACTCGGCATTCGCCGAGGCAGGTATGGCCCGCGTCGTCCCGGACGCGGGCGGCGTCGCTGCACTGCTCGATGCCTGACGGGGCGTCAGGCCGCCGCCCGTAGCCTGACCGCCCGATGCCCGCCCGGCCCATCTCCCCGGCACGGGCGACCGCCTTCGCCGTGCTGCTGCGCGTCTTCGAGGACGGCGCCTGGGCCGACCGCGCGCTCGTCGGCGAGGCCGCGCGCCGCGAGCTGGAGCCGCGCGACCGCGCGCTCGCGACGCAGCTGGCCTTCGGGACCGTCCAACGAGCCGCGACGCTGGACCACCTGATCGAGGCGCTGGCCGGTCGCAAGCCCTCGAGGCTCGACGCGCCGGTGCGCGCCGCGCTGCGCCTCGGGCTCTACCAGATCGCCTACCTGGAGCGGGTGCCCGACCACGCCGCCGTGACGGAGTCCGTCGAGCTGGCCAAGGCGGCCAGCACGCGCGGCGCCGGGCTCGTCAACGCCGTCCTGCGCCGCGCGACGCGCGAGGCGGGGCCGCTGCTCGCAGAGCTCGGCGACGGAACCGCGGAGCAGGCGGCGCTCAAGCACTCCCATCCGCCATGGATCGCCCGGCTGTGGTTCGACGAGTTGGGCCCGGACGCTGCGCGCGCGCTGATGGCGACCGGCAACCTCCCGCCCGAGCCGGCCCTGCGCGTCAACACGCTCAAGACACGGCCTGCCGCACTCGCCGCCGCACTGGGCGTCCCGAGCCACGGCGCGCCGGGCCTGCCGGAGGCGCTCGTGCTCGACGCACCTTTCGACGCCCACGGCTCGCCGCTGCGCGCCGAAGGGCACTACATGCCGCAGTCGCGCGCGGCGCAGGCCGTGGCGCGCGTCCTGGCCCCCCAGCCGGGGGAGCGGGTCCTGGACCTGTGCGCGGCGCCTGGCGGCAAGACGACCCACCTCGCGGCGCTGATGGGCGCCGAGGGTGAGATCGTGGCCGTCGAGCGCGACCGCACGCGCGCCGGGCAGCTCGTCAGCACCGCCGCGCGGATGGGCGCCGCGAACGTGCAGGTGCGTCACGCGGACGCCGGCACGATCGACGAGGCCGGGAGCTATGACCGGGTGCTGGTCGACCCGCCGTGCTCGGATCTCGGGACGCTGGCCCTGCGTCCGGACGCACGCTGGCGCAAGCAGCCGGGCGATCCGCGGCGCCTGGCCGCCGTCCAGGGCGCGATCCTGCGCGCCGGGGCGGCCGCGCTGGCGCCCGGAGGGACGCTCGTGTACTCGACGTGCACGATCTCGCCGGTCGAGAACGAGGATGTCGTGACGGCGTTCCTCGCCGAGCATCCGGCCTTCGAGGCGGTGCCGGCGCGGCTGTCTGACCTGGCGGTCTGGGAGCATCCGTCCGTGCCCTGCTTCTTGCAGACGCTGCCGCACCGCGACGGCACCGACGGGTTCTTCGTCGCCAAGCTGGTCCGGCGCTGATGGACAAGCCGGTCGACCTCGGGCCGGTCTGCCCGAGCTGCCACGAGCCGTGGCTGCGCCCGAGCAACCTGCCGGGCCGGTATAAGTGCGTGAACTGCTTCTCGCGCTTCGAGCTGTGCTCCGTCTGTCCCAACTGCGGGGAGCACTCGACGATCGTCCGTATGTCCAACACCGCCCTGTACATGTGCAACAGCTGCCAGAGTTCCATGCTGGCCCCGATATGACTTGGTCCGGCCTCGCTCCCTCCATCCTCTCCTCCGACTTCGCCCGCCTCGGCGAGCAGGTCGACCTCGTGCTCGACGCGGGCGCGACGGTGATCCACGTCGACGTCATGGACGGCCACTTCGTGCCGCCCATCACCATCGGGCCGCTGATCGTCGACGCCATCGCCGAGCGCGTGCACGACCGCGGGGCGGTGGTCGACGTGCACCTGATGATCGAGCGCCCCGAGCGCCACGTCGAGGCGTTCGTGAAGGCGGGTTCGGACGGGATCACCCTGCACGTCGAGGCGACGCCGCACGTCCACTACGCGCTGCAGCAGGTGCGCGAGGCGGGCTGCCGCGCGGGCCTGGCGCTCAACCCGGGCACGCCGGCCGAGGCGATCTCGCCGCTCCTGGCCGATCTCGACCTCGTCCTGTGCATGACGGTCAATCCTGGCTGGGGCGGACAGCCGTTCATCGCAAGCTCGCCCGAGAAGGTGCGCCGCCTCGCCGAGCTTACGCCCGACGGGGTGATCATCGAGGTCGACGGCGGCGTCGACGAGGACACCGTGGGCGCATGCGCGGAGGCCGGCGCGACGCTCTTCGTCGCGGGCTCGGCGATCTTCGGGCGCCCCGATCCGGGGGACGCCCTGCGCGCTATCGCTGCCCGCTTGACCGCTTGAAGTCGCTGGCCAACACGTGCGGGAGCTCGGCGGTCTGGCCCTTGAAGGTGTACGGGCCCTGGACCACGCAGCCCGGGTCGCTCTGACGGGTCGGCTTGTGCTGGCCGCCGGCCGCGTTGCAGTCCCAGTTGGGCGGGATGTTGAAGCCCTGCCGGTAGGTGGCGAGGTTCAGCGCGTCCGGCGCGAGGTAGGTGTTGCCGCGGTTGTCGCGCGTGCGCGTCGGCGCGACCATGGTCTGTGAGCCGGCGACGATCAGCTGCGGCAGGATGTGGCCGTTGGAGCCCGGGTGCGTCGTCGAGGATCTGCCCCGCAGGCCCCAGCCCGGCATGGAGAGGAAGTTGGAGACCGTGCCCTGCTGGAGCTGCAGCCACTGCAGGATGGGGTTGAACTGGGCGAGGAACGGCCCCGTGGCGTCGAGCACCGGGCGCACGCCGCGCAGCACGCTCGAGAGCGCGGGCAGGCCGGTCTGCGACTGCCGGATGACGGCCGGCAGGCTCGTGAAGAACGTCGTCAGGTCGGGTGACGCCTGGCGCAGGTCGGCGAGCGTCGGGCGCAGGTCGCGGGCGACCGGGCCGAGGTCGTCGATCAGCGGCTTGGTGTCGACGGAGAAGCGCTCCAGGCGCGCGAGCGTGGCGCGCGACTCGCGCAGGAACGTGGGGAGGATCTGGATCGACGTGGCGAGCGCCTCCTTCTGAGACGCGGTCGCCTGCAGCCAGTCCGAGCTGTCGGCGAGGAACGCCCGCAGTTGGCCCTCGTCGCGCGTGAGGCCCTCGAAGACGTTGCCGGTGTTCTTGACGAGATCCTGCAGGGTCGCGGCGTTGCGGTCGAGGACCGTCAGCAGGTCGGCGCCGCTGTCGGAGAAGCCGGCGAGGTTGCCCAGGGCGGCGTTGAGGTCCTGCCCGCGGCCCTTGATCGAGGCGGCCGAGTTGGCCATCCAGCGCGCGAAGTCCTTGCGGGTCTGCGGCGGGAAGAGCTGCAGGACCTCGTCGAGCTGGACGGCCGGCACGACGCGCGCGTTGGCGAGCTTGCCGTCCTCCGGGACCAGGGGCGCCTTCTTGGAGCCGAGCGTGAGCTCCACGTAGGTCTCGCCCAGCAGCGTCTTCTGGCGCAGCGTCGCGCGGGCGTCGGTGTGGATCGGGGCGTACGCGCGCTGCATCTCGATTGTCGCCAGGCTGCGGTTGCCGGCGGGATCGGGCTGGAGATCCTTGACCTTGCCGACGGAGACGCCGGACACGCGCACGTCGGCCTCGTCGGCGAGGGTCGTGGCCTCCGGGAAGGCGATCTGGAAGCGGTAGCCCTTCGGCTTGAGTGGGATCGGCCCGCCGAAGGACAGCCACAGGAAGAGCAGCAGGCCGAAGCAGGAGAAGGCGAAGATCACCATGGCGGCGAGCTGGCTGCGCTTGGTGCCGTGGGTGTTCATCCGCCTCCTCCGAGCAGCTTCTTGGTCTTCGCGGTGATGCGGTCGGCCGCCTTGGTCTGGCGCACGAGCGACTTCTTGATCGCCGGGACGTCGGTCGAGCGCGTCGACGGGTCGTTGCAGGCGTTCGCCAGCACCCCGGAGAGGCCGAGGACGAACTCGAGCGCGGGCTCCTCGTTGACGAGGCCCGTGAGCGTCTGGCAGGTCCCCGTCAGGAAGATCGGGCGGATCGGGCCGTTGGCGTCGTCGACGTTGATCAGGTTCTCCGTCTGGTGCGTCAGCCAGGCCAGCCAGAACAGATAGCCCTCCTGGCGGGAGGCCTGCGAGGCCGGCTCCCGGCCGTTCGGGTTCAACGCCAGCATGTTGAAGAGGCGGTTGATGCGCACGAAGCTCGTCGAGAGGTCGGGAAGGGCCTTGGAGAGGCCGTTGGCGGCGGGTCGCAGGTTGCTCACGAGCGGGCGGGCCTCGCGCACGAAGGGCCGGATCTGGTTGGCGAGGATGGGCGTGACCCTCCGTGCGATCGGCGTGACGACCTTGTTCGCGCGGTCCAGCGCCTGGAAGGTCGGCGTCAGCGCCCGCGACGCGGGGCCGAGCTGGTCGGCGAGGCGCCGGACGTCGCCGAGGGTGCTGGTCGTGACCCGCAGCGCCCCGGGCAGCTTCTGCACCGTCGCCGAGACGTTGCGGCTCTCGGAGGCGAGGGCCTCGAAGACCGAGGCGGAGGAGTCGACCAGGTGGGCGAGGTCGTCGTCCTTGCCGGCGAGCTCGTTGGTCAGCTGCGACAGGCCGTGGACGGCGTCCTTGAGCCCCACCCGCTCGACGGCGACGGCCTCGCTGACGCGGCGCAGGTCGCGCGCGGTCGGGCCGAAGCGCCGAAACAGCTCCGCGAGGTCCATGCCGCGGCCCTTGAGGCCCTCGGCCGCGCCGGAGAGCAGCAGCTGCAGGTGGTCGCGCGTGTCGGAGTCCAGCGCGGCCAGGAACTCGTCGAGGTCGACGTCGGTCAGCGTCCGGCGGGCGGGGATCGTGAAGCCCTCCTTGGCCACCGGCGACTTCGGGTCACCCGGGTTGACCTCGAGGAACATGTCCTTGAGGCCGGTGCGCGGGCGCAGCAGGCCGCTGACGCCGTCCTTGTGGATGACGTCCTTGAAGCGCGGATAGATGTCCAGGCCGACGATCGCGTGGCCGTCGCGCAGCTTGACGTTGGCGATCAGCCCGATCTTGACGCCCGCGACCTCGACCGTCTGGCCCTGGCCCGGCGTCACCGCCTGGGCGTTGTCGAGCTCGGCGTACATCCGGACCGGCTGCTGTTGGATCAGCGGGAAGCGGAAGCGCTGCTGCGTCAGGATCACGGACCCGACGCCGGCGGAGATCACCAGCAGCGCGATGATCGCCGCGAAGTCCTTCCAGTGGTCCTTGACGGCGCGCTTCATCAGCCGCCGGCCTTGCGGATGTTCGAGCGGTTGAGCATCAGTCCGTCACGCAGCGCCCGCAGCTGGGGGAGGTTGCCGGCGCGGCGCGCGAGCTGCTCGACCATCCCCGTCGTGAGCTCCGTGTTGGAGACCTTGAGCTTTGACCCGATCTGGGCCAGGTTCTGCCGCAGCGCGAGGGTCGCGACCTGCTTGGCCTTCCCGTAGCGGTCCTGATAGGCGGCGGAGCGCGTGTTGACCTGGGTGGTCGCCGGCGCGCCCTGCGGGACCGTGCGCAGATCGGGCGGCTGCTGGGTCTCACACGGCGTCCTGGGCTTGAGCGGCGGGCGCCCCTGCGGCTTCGGCGGATTGACCCCCTCGACGGGGAACAGCGGGATGCCGAAGACCCCGTTGCCGAGCTCGAGCGTCTCCGCGCCGCCGGACCCGAGCACCTTGAAGAACTGGCCGTTGGCGTCGAAGGAGCGGCTCTCGCCGGCGAGCGCCGGGAGCCACTTGACGGCGGACTGAAACACGGGGCCGGTCTCCGGGAACGCCTTGTCGGGCACGGTGTCCCTGCTCCAGGGCAGGATCACCCGGTTCAGGCAGGACGCGAGCGGGCGCAGCTGCCTGAACAGGGGCACCGCCCTGGTGCTCAGGCGCACGAGGCCGGGCGTGGCGCCGCGCAGGTCGCGGCTGAGACCGCGCAGCTCGCGCTCGCCGACGAGGCCGTGCAGCTGGCGGACGAGTGGGCGCAGCGCGGCCACCGCGGGCCGCGACGAGCGCACGCCGGGCAGGGCGGTGACGGCGAGGCGCCGCACGTCCGGGAAGGCGGCGTTGAGGCTGTCGAGGGCGGGGTTGGCGGCCGCAAGCGTGCGCGGCAGCTCCTGCACCGTCGCGGCCAGAGCGTCGTTTTGCACCGCGAGCGCGTTCGCGGTGACGTTGAAGTTCTCAAGCAGCGACTTCAGGCGCGGCGGCGAGCGGTCCAGGCCCGCCGCCGTGGTTCCGACGTCCCGGATGACCCCGGAGAGGTCGTGCGGCCGGCGGCCCAGCAGGGCCTCGGCGACGATCGCGGAGAACTTAAAGGCCGGCGCCTGGTCGGGGAGCGACCTGCGAAAGCTCTTGGCCAGGCCGGCGTCGAAGGCCTGCGCGAGCTCTGAGAGCGTCAGCTGGAGGTTCTTGCGCGACGGGGCGTTGAGGGCCTTGAGGACCTGGTCGAGCTGGACCGGGGTCGAGGTCTGCGTCGCGGGGATCGTGTCCCCGTCGTCGAGCACCGGCGTGACCGGCGACCCGGCCGTGAGGTCGACGAAGAAGTTGCCCTCGAGGAAGATGCGCGGGCGGATCTTAGCCGTCGCGTCGACGTGGATCGGGCGCCCCACGTCGTTGATGCGCATGACGACCGTCGCCGACGAGGCGCCCGGCGACGTCGGCATGACGCTGGCCACGCGGCCGACCTCGACGCCCGCGATGCGCACCGGGGAGTTCGGCTTGATGTTGTTCGACGACGCGAACGCGGCCTTGATCTCGAAGTGGCCGCGGAACGGGATCTTCTTGGTGAAGCCGAGGTAGGTGCCGATGACGATCACGACCAGAGCGATCAACCCCGCCTTCAGCGGCGAGATGCCTCCGCGGCGCCTCATGGCCGCAGCACCCCGGGGTCGATGCCCGGCGAGCCCTCGGCCTGCGAGGAGAAGGTCTCGCCGGCCGGCACGCGGCTGACGCCCGAGAACGTCGTGCCCTGGTTGCCCGGCGTGACGGGCTCTCCCGCGATCGGGAAGTTCGGGTCCACGCCCTTGGCCAGGTGGCGCGGGAAGCCGCGCTGGCCCTGCTCGCAGTCGGCGTTGCCCGCGGAGTCGACCGCGGCGCCGTAGGGCTGGGCGTGCAGGGTCGGGATTGGAAAGCCCTGGCCGAAGCTGGCGAGGCCCGCGTTCTCCGAGGCGCTCGGCGCCTTGACCCGGATGCGCTGGACCTGTCCGGTCTGGTCCTGGTCGGTGATGTGGTCGGCCAGATAGGTCCAGGAGTAGTTCCAGTAGTTGCACACCGTCACGTAGGGGCCGAGGAAGCGCGTCAACGGGGCCAGCGTGCCCATCGTCTCCGTCAGGCCGTCGACGCCGGTGTCGGCGCCGGGCGCGCGGGCGAGGCTCGTGAGGGCGTTGAACGTCCCCGTCAGGCGGCGGTTGAGCGCGGGGGTCTGGCGCAGCGGGCTCACGCCGGAGCGCAGAGCGGCGGCGATCGGCGGTGCGGAGCGGCGCAGCTCCCCGGCGACCAGGCGCACGTCGTTCGAGACGCCGGCCAGCGAGCGCAGAAACGGCCGCGAGTTGCGCAGGGCGCGGGTGCCCACCGAGAGCGTCGGGGGCGATTCGGTGATCGTCTGCTTGAGCGCCTCGGGATCGCGCGCGAGGGCCCCGAACGTATCGGCGCCCGCCGCGAAGCCGTCGGCGATCGTCTGGGCGAGCGGCGCGCTGATGCGGGCGGCGTCGCCGAGCTCTCTGAAAAACGGCACGAGCCGGGTCTGCGGGTCCTTGAGGACGAGCATGAGCGGCGGCACGGCGCGCAAAAAGCGCGGCAGCGATGCGATGGCGCGGTTGATCGCGTTGCCGCGGTAGGCGAAGCCGTTGCCGAACTCGATGATGTTGGCCTGCACGTTGTCGCGCGTCTTCTTGTCGAAGAGGTTGAAGAACTGCTGCAGCTCGGGGGAGAGGGCGTCGGCGCCCGCGGTGACCGTCGACCCCTCGGCGAGCGTGTCCTTCGACGTGCCGCGCTCGAGCTCGACGTACTTGAGGCCGAGCGCCGACCGGGGCCGGATCTTCACGGTCGTGTCCGCCGGGACCGGGCCCGAGGCCTGGTCGAGGTTGAGCAGCAGCTCGGCGCCCGTGGTTCCGTCCTTGCGCCGGTTCGGCGTGATCTTCGTGATCGTGCCGATGCGGTGGCCGCCCTCGCGGATCTCGTTGCCCGCCACGAGCTGGGCCGCGTTGGGCACGTCGGCCTTGAGCTCGTAGGTCGGCACGAAGGGCAGCCCGGCGTTGGCGTTGTAGGCGAGGAAGACGGCCACGACGACCACGAGCACGGTCACCGCCCCCACGAGGACCGGGTTGGCGAAGACGGCGGATCCCGTGCGCCGCCTCATGGGCTCAGCAGGAAGTCGAGGAGGTCCTGGGAGGACGCCGGGCCCGCGCCCTTGGCGCCCGGCGGCAGGTTGGTCTGATCGAGGCCCTGCTTGAGCTTCCCCGTCAGCGGGTCGATCAGCTTGGGCAGCTGATCGATCAGCTTCTGCACGGGCGAGAGACCCAGCAGCGGCTTGGGCGTGGGAGTCGGCGCCGGGGCGCTTGTGGGGGGCGCGGCGCCCGGCGTCGGCGCGGCGGCCGGGGTCTTGGGCGCGGCGCCCTTGCGCGTCTTGGCCTTGGCCTTGGCCTTCGTGGGGGCGCTGCGCGTCGCGGGCGGGCTCGGGTCAGGCGTCGTGATGCCCGGCTGGTTGGGCCCCAGGTTCTCGTTGCAGGCGGCGTACTTGGCCGGGTTGGCCTTGGCGTCGGTCGCCGTCGTGTAGTCGCTGCACTGGCCCGTGGTCAGGCCCAGCTTGAGCGTGTAGCCGCGCTGGTCGAAGACGTTGACCGCCAGCGACTGATCGAAGACGTACTGCAGCGGCGCCTCGAGGCCGGTGTAGCCCGCGCCGGTCGGGGAGTCGGTGTCCCGGTCGACGGCGAACCTGCGGTCGTCGAGGTGATCGAGGATGAAGCGGAGGTTCTTCGCGGGCTCGGGGGCCGCCTCGCCGAGGATGCCGAGGCGGCGGATCAGCGACTGGGCCTCGCGGGACGCCGTCCGCCCGGCCTTCGACGCGTCGCCGAGGGAGGTGACGGCTGGAAGCGCGGCGCGCGAGAACGGCCGCAGCGTGTTGAGCAGGCCGGTCACCGAAGGCGCGGCCACGCGCAGATCTGAGACGGCTGGGGTGAACTGGCGCGAGGCGGTGCCGAGGTCGCGCATCGTCGGGGTCAGCTGGTCCAGAAAGCCCGGGAAGCGCCGGAACGTCTCCGACACGGCCTGGCGACGGGCGGCGGTCGCGGTGGCCGCCTTGTCGGCCTGCACGACGAAGCGGCCGACGTCTGCGTGGCGCTCGCCGAGCACCTTGAGCACCGTGCCGGAGTTGCGCGACAGGTCGGCCAGCGTCCGGCGGTTGCGCGCGAGGACCTTCAAGACCTCGTCCGTGCTCTGCAGCGCCGGGAGGGCGCGGCGGACCGTCTCGTTGAGGTCGTTGCCGCGGGCGGCGAAGCCGGCGCCGAGCTCACCGAGGATGATCGAGAAGCGCTCCGCGACCGGCATGCGCAACACGTTGACGACCAGGTCGGGTGGGATCGGCGAGGTCGTCTGCTTGACCGGCACGGTCGCGCCGGACTTCAACAGCGGGCCGGTCTTGCCGGGCTGGCAGTCGACGAAGTACTCGCCGATCAGCGACTGCGGGTTGATCGTGCAGCTCGTGCTCTTGCGCAGCCCGCCGAAGCCCTTGCCGCCCTTGCTGACCGTCACGCTGACGATCGCCCGTGCGTCCGAGCGCTCCACGTCGAGGTCCTTGATCGAGCCGACGGCCACGCCGCCGACCTTGAAGTCCGCGCCCGGCACCACGCCGAAGGCGTTGTCGAAGACGATCTTGTACTCCTTGCCCGTGGCGCCGTCGCCGGCGCCGAGCGCCGCCACCAGGCCGCCGACGACGAAGACCGCCAGCGCCGCGATGATCAGCGCGCGCCTCACGGGCCCACCGGGACCATCGAGGCGTCGCAGTTGAAGGCCGGCGTCGGCTTGTAGATCGCGCCGCGCTCGTCGGAGCTCGGGCAGCGGTTGTTGCGGCCGAGCTTGGCGCCCGCGGCGAGCACGTCGTCGCGCAGGGCCGGCGGGATCGGCACGAGGCCGAGCAGCGGGGTGACCGTGAAGGCGCTGAGCGCGAGGCCGGCGCGCGAGAAGGCGCCGTTGGCGTCGTAGGCGCCCGAGGTCGAGAAGTCGTCGAACCAGCCCGTGAGGTCCGGCGCGTAGGGCCGGAAGAAGGCCAGCTCGGGCGCGCCGTCGCTCAGCGCGGAGGCCAGCTCGGTGAAGGCGGGCTTGCGCGTCTTGCCGTTGGCCTTGACCTTCTTGACCGTCACGCCCGCCAGGGCGGGCTGGGCCTTGAGCAGCTCGACGAGGTCGTTGCCGGCTCCGGGGCGCCGGATCGTGCGGGCCAGGTCGCGGAAGGTCGGCCGGGCGTCGCGGGCGAAGGGGCGCAGGTCGGCGAGCAGCGGGCGCAGGTCGCGCACCACCGGCCGGGAGGCGGCCACGAGCGGATCGAGGTCGTCCAGCGTGCCGCGCAGGTTTACGAACGTCGTGTTGGACTTGCGCAAAAAGGTCGGCAGGCGGCCGACCGCTTCGGCGAGGTTCGAGTCCTGGCTGGCCAGGGCGGTGGAGACCGTGCCGAAGTGGTCGACGATCCCCGCGAGATCCTCGCGCTTGGCGTTGACGTCGGTGACGAGCTGGGAGGTCTTCACGATGAAGCGCTCGAGCACGTCGTCGTTGCGGTCGAGCTCGGCGAACAGCCGCGAGGAGGCCGACAGCAGCGGGTTGAAGTACTTCGTGGCCTGGTTGGCCTGCAGCGTGTGGTCCTGCGTGGCGTCGGCGAAGCCCTTGATGACCGCCTGGGCCGCCTTGCGCGTCTTGGGGTCAAAGGTGTTGAAGAGCTGGTCGAGCTCGACCGCCGACTCCGTCGTCGTCGCCGGCAGGGTGGCCCCGTCGGGGATCGCCTTCGCGTCCATCGGGCCCTGCTGCAGGTCGATGTAGCGGTTGGCGATGCCCGACAGCGATGCCTGCCGGATGACCGCGAGCGTCCCCTCGCGCAGGGGCGCGTAGTCGTCGTCGATCGAGACCATGATCTGCGCCAGGCCGCGGTCGGTGAGCGTGATCTTGCCGACCTTGCCGACGGGACCGCCAGCGACCTGGACCAGATCGCCCTTGACGAGCTGGCTCGCGTTCTCGGTGAGGAGCCTGACCTGGTAGCCCGGGCCACCGCCCACGAGCAGCACGATCGCCAGCACGACGACGCCCACCAGTGCGACGAGGGCGACGATGCGCCCGTTCATGGTGTACCTCGCGTCAGGTCGTCGGCCCCCATCCGCAGCCAGATTACGCACCGCCTGCGCGGTTTGCGGCAATCGACAATCCAGCCTTAACCGCAGCCTCACGGATACGGTGGCCCGGGTGATCTCCCTGCAACCGGCGCCCGGCGTCGAGATTCCGCTCTCGGAGGTTGTGATCCGGGCCAGCCGCTCGTCCGGTCCCGGCGGCCAGCACGCCAACGTCACCGCCTCCCGGATCGAGGCCTCCTTCACGGTCGCCGAGTCGGCGGCGCTCAGCGATGAGCAGCGCCGGCGGGTCGTCGCGCGCTGGGGCCCGGTCGTGCGCGCGGTCGCCCAGGACGCCCGCAGCCAGGCCCGCAATCGCGACCTCGCGCTCGAGCGCCTCGAGGCCCGGCTCGCCGCCGCGCTGAAGGTCCGCCGCGCCCGCCACGCGACCCGGCCGACCCGCGGTGCGCGCGAGCGCCGGCTCTCCGGCAAGCGCCGCCAGGCCGAGCGCAAGCAGCGGCGCCGGCGCCCGGACGCGGAGTAGCGACTCCTCAGCGGCCGAGCAGCGGAGCGTCCGCGAGGGCGCCGACGGCGGCCTCGGCGGTCGTGTGGCACTCGAAGGTGTGGTCGAGGCCGGTGCTCTCCAGCGCGCGGCCGAGCGAGCCCGACGTGGCGCAGGCGAGCGCGAAGCGCCGGCGGGTGCGGTTGAGCCGCCGCATGGCGCTCACGAGCAGGGTGATGCCCGTGGAGTCGATGAAGGTGACCCCGCAGGCATCGAGCACCGCGTGCCCGTCGTGATCGCCGATCGCTTCGTCGATGGCCGCGTCGAGCGTGGCGATGCTGGCCGCGTCCACCTCTCCGGCGGCCGTCACCACGATCACTGAGCCGGCCCGGGCGAGCGAGGCCGACAGGTGTTCCTCTCCCGCCATCAAGGCCAGGGTATCCGCTCAGCCGCGCCGGTAGACCATGGTCAGCAGTGCGCACAGCGCGGCGGTCGCCCCCGCGTAGCCGACCTCGGCGCGCAGGAGCTCGGATGCGACCAAGGGGACGAGCATCCAGGCGACGAACAGCGCGGCGCAGAGCAGCCAGCCGGCGGCGGCCGCGCCGGCGTGGTCGCGCGCGAGCGCCGCCTGGTTGAGCGTGCCGGCGGCCAGATGGAAGCCCATCCCGAGCGCGACGATCGCGAGCCCGACGCGCCCGTAGGTGAAGTTCACGTCGAACAGCAGGCCCATCGCCCACGGCCCCAGGATCAGCAGCCCGAGGGCGACGGCGCCGGCGAAGGCGGCGATGGCCAGGATCGTGATGCGGATCGCCGAGCGAAAGTCATCCGCGCCCTCCGCCGTGGCGCTGAGGCCCGCGAGGTGGGGCAGCAGCGAGCCCTGGATGGCCTGGAAGAGCTGCAGCGGCGCGCGGGCGATCAGCAGCGCGTTGAAGACGAAGCCGGCGACGGCCGCGTCGGAGGCCGTGGCGTCGGCGGTCAGCACGGCGGCGTTGATCAGCGTCTGCTCGGCGACCATGACGGCGAAGACCGAGAGCGCGAAGCGCCCCCCGTGGCGCAGCGCGAGCCCCTCGCCGTCCTGTTCCCCTGAAGCGCCGCCCGCCCGATGCGTCCGCGCGAAGGCCCACGGCACGACGACGAGCGAGACCAGCGGGGCGGCGGCCATGCCCAGCGCGACGGCCGTCTGGCCGTGCGCGAGGCCGACCGCGACCGCCAGGGCGAAGAGCAGGCGCGAGCTGGCCTCGAGGAACACGAGCCCGCCGTAGAGGCCGAACCACGTGTGGCCGGCAAGCCAGCCGCGCGCGAAGTAGCTCGCGGCATAGAAGAGGACGCCGGCGACCAGGACGCCGAAGAGCGCGTCGTCGCCGTCGAGCAGGTCGTCGCGGATCGGCCCGCGCAGCGCGAAGGCCACGACCAGAAAGGCCGCGGCGAAGCTCGCCTGCAGCACCAGCGGCGTGCGCAGCGGGTGCCCGCGCTCAAAGCCGCGGGCGCGGCGCTGCGCGATCGAGCGCGAGAGCAGCTGCTCGATCGGGCGGTAGATCACCGTGACCGTCACGAAGAGGATCGACCACAGCAGCGAGATGCGCTTGTAGTCGACGTCGTCGAGGACGTGCGACGCGACGGAGAAGTACGCGAACGTGACGACGCCCGTCGAGGCGATGCCAAGCGACAGCAGGCGCGCCCCGCGCCCGTAGGACGACGTCAAGGCCGGACGAGCAACATGGTCCAGGGAAACGGGGTGCGGACCTCGACGACCTCGCCGTGGCGCCCCAGCAGCGCCGTGAAGGCGCGCCTGGACCAGTGGTTGACGTGTCCCGGGGTGTTGCCGAGATCCTTCCAGTACGCGCCGCGCGCCATGTTCACCACGCGCCACAGCGGCTCGCGCGGGACCGACACGAGCAGGTGCCCGGAGGCCACGCGCGCCATCTCGGCCACCGTGTGGGCCGGGTCCGGGACGTGCTCGAGCACCTCGATCGCCGCCGCGACGGCGAATTCCCCATCGGCGAAGGGCAGGTTCTCGGCCTTCATCACCTGGTAGGAGAGGTTGGGAGCCTGGCGGCCGGCCCACTCGGCCTGGATGGCGGGATCCTCGAGGTCGATGCCGACGATCCGCCGGTCGGCGAGCCGGGTCGCCCAGCGGTGGGTGAGCACGCCCTCGCCGCAGCCCACGTCGAGCAGCGACTGCGGGTCCGCGCGCTCGAAGAGCTCGTCCAGCGCCGACTCGAAGCCGGCCATCAGGCGCCGCACGACGGGGTTCGTCGAGCCGTACTTGTCGTAGGTGTTGCCGGTGACGGTGCCTTCGCCGTCCCGGGTGAGGACTCCTTGACTTCGCCAGGAGCCGTTCGCAGGGTCCGTGGCGCCGGCTGCGGAGGACCCGCGGGGTCTCAAAGCTTCAGGGCCTCTCGCTCTTCGGTGCGGCTCGGGTGGGGCCCGGCGTGCGCGCCGGTGGTCGGCTTGTGGTCGGTGCTGGCGCCCGGCTCGTAGTGCGACGGCTCGACGCCGAGCTCGAGCTCGACGCGGCGGACGCGCTCAAAGACCCGCTGCAGGATGATCCGCTGGCCGGAGAGCAGGTCGCCGATGACGCCCAGCGCGGCCAGCACGACGGCGGCGTTGAACAGGACGGCGCCCAGGATCAGCGACTGGATGTGGCCGCCGCCGTTGCCGTCGACGAAGGCGATCAAAAAGCGCGCCCACAGGGCGAGGGCGACGAGCCCGAGCAGCCCGGCGGCGGTCATGAACACGCGCAGCGGCTCGTACATCGCGTAGATGCGAAAGAGCGAGACGCTGTTGCGGCGCACGTAGCTCGACAGCGACGGAAACAGCCGCGACTCGCGCGTCTTGGGGTTCGTGCGGACCGGGACGCTGTCGACGGCGACTGTGAGCTTGCCCGCCTGGATGATCGTCTCGAGCGTGTACGTGAACTTGGACACGACCTGGAGGCTGAGGGCGGCCTCGCGGTTGTAGGCGCGAAACCCGGACGTCGTGTCCGGGACGGTCGTCGAGGAGGCGCGCCGGACGACCCAGGAGCCGAGCCGCTGCAGCGACTTCTTCAGCGGCGAGAAGTGCTCGATCGTCATCACCTGCCGGTCGCCGACGACCATGTCGGCCTGGCCGGCCAGGATCGGCGCGACGAGCTTGGGGACGTCGCGGCCGTCGTACTGGTTGTCGGCATCCGTGTTGACGATCACGTCGGCGCCGAGCTTGAGCGCCGCGTCGAGGCCGGCCTGAAAGCCCGTGGCCAGACCCTTGTTGTTGGTCAGGCGCACGATGTGGTGCACGCCGCCCGCCTTGGCGACCTCGACGGTCGCGTCGGTCGAGCCGTCGTCGATGACGAGCCATTCGACCGCGTCGAAGCCCTCCACCTCCCGGGGCAGATCTCTCAGCGTCGCGGGGAGCGTCGCGGCCTCGTTTAGGCAGGGGATCTGGATGATGAGCTTCATGGGGCAGGCGGGTTGAGCCTGGTCACAGTACCGCTCGGCCGGCGCACGGTTACCCTGCGCGCGGATGGAGTCGGCAGCCCTTCCCGCGCCGTCGAGAGGCGGACGCGCGCTCGCACGCGCCCGGCGCGCGGGCCTTCAGTGGTGGGCCAGGGCGGCCTTCGGGGCGTTGTGCGTCGCCACCGCCGTCGGCACGCTGGTCTATCCGACCTATCCCAACTACGACTCCTACTACTCCCTGCTGTGGGGGCGAGAGCTGCTGCACGGGCAGCTGCCGCACTTCGAGGGCTTCCGGCTGCCGACCGAGCATCCGCTCGCGATCGCCGTAGGCGTGGTCCTCGACGTCTTCGGCCACGCCGCCGACCGGCTGTGGATCATGGTGATCTTCGCCGCCTTCCTCGCGCTGGTGGCCGGCGTCTACCGGCTCGGGCGCGTCGCCTTCACGCCGCTCGTGGGCGTCGTGGCCGCCCTGCTGGTCCTCAGCCGCTTCAACTTCGCCTTCCTGGCCGCGCGCGGCTACGTCGACGTGCCGTACCTGGCCCTCGTGGTCTGGGCGGTCGCGCTGGAGGCCACGAGGCGCCGCCGCGGCGCGCCGGTCTTTGTCCTGTTGACGCTCGCCGGCCTGCTGCGGCCGGAGGGCTGGCTGATGCTCGGTCTGTACTTCTTATGGATGTGGCCCGCCTCGACGTGGCGCCAGCGCGCGGGATGGGCGCTGTGGGCCGCCGCGGCGCCGCTCGGCTGGTGCCTGGTGGACGGCATCGTCACGGGGGACCCGCTGTTCTCGCTGCACTACACGAGCGACTCCGCCGAGGACCTCGGCCGGGCGAAGACGCTCGCGCAGATCCCGGGGGCCATCCCCAGCTTTCTGGCGGACATCGTCAAGCTCCCGGTCATGCTCGCAGGGGGCGCCGGGCTGCTCGCGGCGGTCATGCTGGTCCCGCGCCGGGTGGCCTGGTCGGGGGTGCTGCTGGCCTCCGGCGTCGCGACGTTTGTGGCGATCGGCCTCGCGGGGCTGTCGGCGATCGAGCGCTACCTGGTGGTCGCGGCGCTCGGCGTGCTGATCTTCGCCGCCGTGGCGGTGGCGGGCTGGACGATGCTCGAGCCCGGTACGCGCGCGCGGCGGATCTGGGCGGGCCTCGCGGGGCTCGGCGTCGCGTTCGTCTTCGTGCTGACCCTGTTTCATCTCGACCTGCGCCGCTTCGACAACGAGCTGCGCTTCCGCGGCACCGCCCACGACGCGCTGGCCCGCGTGCTGCGCGCGCCGGCTGTCGAGGCCGCGCTGCGCTGCGGGCCGTTGACGCTCCCCAACCACAAGCTCGTGCCCGACGCCCGCTGGGTCTCCGATCTCCCCTTCGAGCGCGTTTGGGCGCGCGTGCAGACCACGAGCCCGAAGTTCCGCAGGCCCGAGCAGACCACCGGGGTGGCGCTCGTCGTCCTCGGGCGCTTCGCGATCTTCAAGCATGCCTGGACCAACGAGCTCGATCCGGCCGCGGTGCAGCTGCCGCCCGCCGGCTTCAAGCTCGTCGCCCGCAGCACCGACTACGCGGCCTATGCGCGCTGTTAGGCGGCGGGTCGGCGGCTTCGGGGCCGCGCTCGCGCTGATCATGGTCGCCGCCCTCGTGCTGCGGCTGTGGGGCTCCAGGACCGGGCTGCCGTACGTCTTCAACGTCGACGAGGGCGCGCACTTCGTGCCGCGCGCGATCGGCATGTTCGACCACTCCTACGACCCGGGCTACTTCATCAACCCGCCCGCGATGACCTACCTGTTTCACGTCGTCTTCTGGCTGCGCTGGGGCGGGGACGGGGTGCGCGAGCAGTTCTCCGCGAACCCAACGGCGGTGTTCGAGCTGGCGCGCTGGACGGTCGCGGTGCTCGCGGCGGTCTCGGTCGGCCTGCTGGCCTGGGCCGCGGCGCGGCTGTTTGACCGGCGGGTCGCACTCGTCGCTGCGGCGCTGCTGGCGTTCTCCTACCTGCCCGCCTTCTACGGGCACTTCGCGCTCAACGACGCGGCGCTCGTCGCGCCCGTCTGCCTCGCGCTGGCGGGGGCGGCCGGGATTCTGCGCACCGGCCGGACGCGGGACTACCTGATCGCGGGCCTCGGCCTCGGGCTCGCGTGCGCGACGAAGTACACCGCGGGGATCGTGCTGGCGCCGATCCTCGCGGCCGCGATCCTGGGCTCGGGGCCCGGCGGCCGCCACCGGCGCGACCTGCTGCTGTGCTTCGTGCTCGCGGGCGGCGCCTTCCTTGCGCTGAACCCGTACGCGCTGTTCTCGTTTCACGCCTTCCGCGTGGGCCTGCACGAGCAGTCCGCGGCGTCCACGGACGGCGGCGGCAAGCTCGGCCTCGCCGATACCCGCGCCGTCACGTACTACCTCTCGACGCTGCTCTGGGGCCTCGGTGTCGTGCCCGTCCTGGCGGCCATCGGCGGCGCGGTGCGGCTGTTCGCGCGTGACCGGGGGGTGTTCTGGCTGCTGGTGCCGGCGCCGCTGCTGTTCTTGGCGTTCATGGGGCTGCAGGACCGCTTCTTCGCGCGCTGGCTGATGCCGATCTACCCCTTCTTGATCCTGCTCGCGGCCTGGGCGGGGGTGCAGGCGTTCGCGTGGCTGGCCGCCCGCGTGCGCGGCGGCCGGCTGCCCGCCTGGTCGCCGGCGGTCGCGGCGGCGCTCGTGCTGTGCGGGCAGGGGCTCGTCTACGTCGTCCACGACGACGCCGTGCTGACGCGGACCGACACCCGCGTCATCGCCCGGCGCTGGATGGTCGCCAACATCCCCGAGGGCGCGAAGATCGTGCTCGAGCCGATCGCGCCGGACACCTTCGTCTACGACGCCGGGCACCCGAGCAAGCTCACCCGCAGCGGGGACCGCTGGAGCAAGCGGGCCGGCTCGCACTTCCGCATCACGCCGGAGGGCAAGAAGGCGCTGATCCGTGACACGATCAAGCTCGAGGACTACGAGCGCACGCTGCGCCCGGACCTGATCGGCTCCTACACGCGCGGCGGCTACTGCTGGGTGATCACGGGCTCGATCCTCTACGGCCGGCCCGCGGTCACGCCCAAGCGCGCGCCCTATGCCCTGCGCTACTACGCGGCGCTGGCGCAGGCGGGCGACGTCGTCTACACGACGAGTCCGCTCGCCGAGGGCGCCGACGAACCCCCGTTCTCCTTCGACGACTCCTACGACTACCGTCCGCTCGGCTACCGGCGGCCCGGGCCGCGGATCGTCATCTACCGCCTCCACGGCGACCGCTGTCCGTGACCGTATCCTCCAATCAGCCTTGGACACCCTGCTCGACACCGATCACGTCCACCTCGCCCGAGCGATCGAGCTCGGCGAGCGCGGGAGGGGTCACACGTCGCCCAATCCGATGGTCGGCGCGGTCGTCGTGCTCGACGGCGAGGTGCTGGGGGAGGGGTGGCACGCGGCGCTCGGCAGCCCGCACGCCGAGCGCGAGGCGCTCGCCGCCTGCGCCGGGGCCGGCACGGCCGGGGCCACGCTGTACGTGTCGCTCGAGCCGTGCTGCCACCACGGCCGCACGCCGCCCTGCACGGACGCGATCGTGGAGGCGCTTATCGCCCGCGTCGTCGTCGCCTCCGACGACCCGACGGAGAAGGCGTCCGGCCGCGGGCTGGGCATCCTGCGCGACGAGGGCATCGAGGTCGCCATGGCCGACGGCGAGCTGGCGGCCCAGGCGCGACGGGTCAACCAGCCCTTCCGCAAGCACGCCCGCACGGGCCGTCCGCACATCCGCTTCAAGGCGGCGATGACGCTCGACGGCAAGGTCGCCACGCGCACCGGGGACTCCAAGTGGATCTCCGGCGAGGCGTCGCGCGCCCGCGCGCACCGCTGGCGCGCGGAGTCCGACGCCGTCGCCGTGGGCATCGGCACCGCGCTCGCCGACGACCCGGCGCTGACGGCGCGCGTGGAGGGCGTCGCGCGCCAGCCGCGCCATGTGGTCTTTGACTCCGAGGGCCGCCTGCCGCTGGACTCCCAGCTCGTGCGCGGCCTGGCAGAGGTGCCCCTCACCGTCGTCGTCGGCCGCGCCGCGCCGCGCACGGCCACCGACGCGCTCGAGGTCGCCGGCGCCGACGTGATCGTCGCGACCGGCGAGAACGAGCCCGTGCGCGTGCGCTCGGCACTCGACCAGCTCGGCGCCTCCGGCATCACCTCGATCCTGCTCGAGGGCGGCCCGCACCTGGCGGGCGCCTTCCTGGACGCGGGCGAGGTCGATCAGATCGCTTTTTTCCTTGCTCCGGTGATCCTCGGCGGCTCCAGCGGGCGCGACCCGATCGAGGGCGAAGGCGTCGAGCGCATGGCCGAGGCCGCCCGCGCGCTGTCGCTGGAGTCCGAGACGATCGGCGAGGACGTCCTGATCTGCGCCCGGATGCGCGAGTGGTGAGGGCGGCCGGCTGATGTTCACCGGGCTCGTGATGGATCTGGGGGAGGTCGGTGCGGTGGAGGAGGCGGCCGACGGCGTGCGCCTGCACGTGCGCACCACGCTGACCTCCGAGGTCTCGCCGGGCGACTCCGTCTCGATCAACGGCGTCTGCCTCACCGCCACCACCGTCGACGACGGCTCCTTCTCGGCCGACGTCATGCACGAGACGCTGCGGCGTTCCTCGCTGGCCGGCGCCCGGCCGGGCGCCCAGGTCAACGTCGAGCTGCCGCTGCGCCCGGCCGACCGTCTCGGCGGCCACGTGGTGCAGGGCCACGTGGACGCGGTGGGCACCGTGGTCTCGACCGTGCCGGACGGCTTCGCGCGCCGCCTGCGCCTGGAGCCCGCGGACCCGGCGCTTCTGCGCTACGTCGTCGACAAGGGCTCGATCGCGGTCGACGGCGTCTCCCTCACGGTGTCCGCACTCGCCGACGGGGCCTTCGAGGTCTCGCTCATCCCCGAGACGCTCGAGCGCACCACCCTCGGCACCCTGCGCGCCGGGATGACCGTGAACCTGGAGTTCGACGTGCTGGCCAAGTACGTGGAGAGGCTGATCTCGAGATGAGCGCCGAACAGCGGATCTTCGCCCCCATCGAGGAGGCGATCGAGGACATCCGCGCGGGCCGCATGGTGGTGGTCTGCGACGACGAGGATCGCGAGAACGAGGGCGACCTGGTCATGGCCGCGCAGTTCGCGACCCCCGAGGCGGTCAACTTCATGGCCAAGGAGGCGCGCGGGCTGATCTGCCTGACGCTCACCGGCGAGCGCTGCGACGAGCTCGGCCTCGACCTCATGGCGGCCAAGAACGAGTCGCCCTTCGAGACCGCGTTCACCGTGTCGATCGAGGCGCGCGAGGGCGTCACCACCGGCATCTCCGCCCACGACCGGGCGCGGACCATCCAGGTCGCGATCGACGCGCAGGCCCGCCCGCGCGACCTCGTGCAGCCGGGCCACGTGTTCCCCCTGCGGGCCAAGCCCGGCGGCGTGCTCGAGCGCACCGGCCAGACGGAGGCCTCGGTCGACCTCGCACGCCTCGCCGGCCTGATCCCCGCGGGCGTGATCTGCGAGGTCATGAACGAGGACGGGACGATGGCGCGGGTCGAGGACCTCGTGCCCTACTGCCGGCGCCACAGCCTGCGGATGATCACGGTCGCCGCCCTGATCGCCTACCGGCGCCGGCACGACAAGCTCGTCGAGCGCGTGGTGGAGACCGGGCTGCCGACGGTCTACGGCGAGTTCACGGCCGTCGGCTACCGCTCCCTGATCGACGACAAGCACCACGTCGCACTCGTCAAGGGCGTGGTCAAGGACCGCCCGGACGTGCTCGTGCGCGTGCACTCCGAGTGCCTCACCGGCGACGTCTTTCACTCCCTGCGCTGCGACTGCGGCGAGCAGCTCGAGTCGGCGCTGGCCCAGATCGAGGCGGAGGGCTCCGGCGTGCTGCTCTACCTCGCCCAGGAGGGCCGCGGGATCGGCCTGCTGAACAAGCTGCGCGCCTACAACCTGCAGGACGAGGGCTGGGACACCGTCGACGCCAACCTCCAGCTCGGCCTCCCGGTCGACCTGCGCGACTACGGCATCGGGGCGCAGATCCTCGTCGACCTCGGCCTGTCGAGCATCCGCATCCTCACGAACAATCCGAAGAAGATCCGCGGGCTGGAGGGCTTCGGCCTCTCGGTCACCGAGCAGGTGCCGATCGTGCACGCGCCCAACCCGCACAACGAGCGCTACCTGGCCGCCAAGCGCGATCGGCTCGGCCACTCGATCCACCACCAGGCCCTGCCCCTCGACGAGGAGATGGTGGCCGAGGAGCACCGGCGCGACAATGAGTGAGCCGCGCTACGCCATCGTCGTCGCGCGCTTTTACGCAGAGCTCGCCGACCGGCTCGTCACCGGCGCCCAGCGCGTCCTTGCGGGCAAGGCCGATGTCTTCGACGTGCCGGGGGCCTTCGAGCTGCCCGTCGCGGCCAAGCTGCTGGCCGAGTCGGGCCGCTACGCCGGCGTCGTCTGCCTGGGCGCCGTCATCCGTGGCGAGACCGACCACTACGACTACGTCTGCGCGGAGACCTCGCGCGGCATCCAGGACGTCTCGCTGGACACCGGCATCCCGTGCGGCTTCGGCGTGCTCACCTGCGACGACTACGACCAGGCCCTGGCGCGCTCGGGGGAGGGCAAGCGCGACTCCGGCGCCCACGCGGCCGAGGCCGTGCTGGCCGTCGGCCGCATCCGGGGCGCGGTCGGGGCCTAGCGCCGCCCCGCCGCCAGCGCCCAGGCGAGGAAGCCGGTCTGGAGCGGCAGGCGGGCGACCAGGGCCTTCTGCCCGCCCGGGACCTTCTTGTAGCGCTGCGGGTTGAGCGCCATGTGGATGTTGGCGGGGAAGACGGCGAGCATCGTCAGCGCCTCGAACCGGCCGGCGTAGCGGCGGACCCTCGGGTGCGAGGCCAGCAGGCCCGCGCCGCCGATCGCCTCGGCGACCCCGCTCGCGTACACGAGCTCGCGGTGGGCGGGCAGCCAGGGCGGCATGATCGCCTCGTAGGTCTTCGGGGTCAGGAAGTGCATGGCGCCGGCGAGGACGAAGAACGGGCCGGCGCCGTCGAGGAGGCGGCGCATGGTGTCCGGGACCCTAATCCCGCCGGCCCTGGTGACCCTGGGCCTGGCCCTTGAGCTTGTCGTGACCCTTGCCGGGCTTGGGCGCCGGCGCCCCACCGCAGCTCTGCCCGGCGTTGTGGCAGGCGTCTTGCAGCTCCCGGTTGACGGTGCCCGGCTGGTTGGACGGCCAGCGGGCGAGCTCGCGCTGCAACACGCCGATGGCCTGGGCCGGGCGGCCCGAGCGGTTGAGCGAGGCCCCGAGGTTGTAGGTCGCGTAGGCGCACGGGTCGACGGGCCCAGAGGACCCGCAGGCGTCGACGGCGCTTTGGAGGATCGGGATCGCAGCGGCGTAGTCGCCGCTTTGCATGAGCGCGAAGCCCTTGGCCTGCAGGGAGGAGGCCGAGCTGGTGGCCGGCTCGGTCGTCACGGTCGCGGTCGCGGTGGCCGTGGCCGTGGCCGTGGTCTCGGCCGTCGCGGCCGGCGTGGGCGTCCGCTGCGCATGGTGGCGCGTGGGCGCCTTCGCGCTGGTCTGCGACCGCGATGTGCCGTCACCGGAGCCCGACACGGCGATCGCCACGGCGGCGGCGACCACGACCAGCGCGGCCACGCCGGCCAGCACGGAGCCGAGCCGCTGGCGGGGCCGCTGGCGGGGCCGCTCGCGCGGCGTGCGCCCGCTGGGTTCCGGCGGCAGCGCGCGCGTCGCTTCGGTGTCGGCGGTGACGGCGCCGGCACCCTCGAGGGCGGCGGTCAGGGCCGTGGCGAACGCGCCCGCGGTCGGCCAGCGCTCGCCGGGGTCCTTGGCCATGCCGCGGACGATCACGTCCTGCGCGGCCGGCGGCAGGCCGGGCGCGCGCGGCGGCGCGTCCTGGATGTGCGCGCGCGCCTGGGCGGCGAAGTGCGAGCCGCGGAACGGCTTCTCGCCGCACAACAGCTCGTAGGCGAGGACGGCCAGCGCGTAGCGGTCCGAGGCGGAGGTGGCCGGCTCTCCGGCGGCCTGCTCGGGAGAGATGTAGGCGGCGGTGCCGAGCACCTGGCCGGTCTGCGTGAAGCGCTCGGTCTCGTGCGCGACGCTGGCGATGCCGAAGTCGGCGACGGCCACCTTGTCGCGGTCGTCGAGCAGCAGGTTGCCCGGCTTGATGTCGCGGTGCACGATCCCGGCCTCGTGGGCGGCGTCGAGGGCGTCGGCGGTGTCACGCAGCCAGGCAAGCGCCCGCGGGGCATGAATGCGCCCGCGGCGGGCGAGCTCCTCGCCGACGGTCCCGCCGTCGCGGCGCTCCATGACGATGAACGAGCGCCCGTCGTGCTCGCCGACGTCGAAGATCGTCACCACGCTTGCGTGCGCCGAGAGCCCCGCGGCGGCCCGCGCCTCGCGCTGGAATCGCTGGCGCGCGGAGGGGTCGTCGTTGAGGTGCTCCGCGAGCACCTTCACGGCCACCGGGCGGTTGAGCAGGGTGTCGTGGGCGGCGTACACGGCGGCCATCCCTCCGGCGGCGATGCCGCCTTCGAGGCGGTAGCGAGCGGGCAGGCCGAAGGGTGCCAAGGAATGCGGCATTGCGCATCGGCTACCCCCCAGACCGGCCGCTACACTTCCTCGTCGCCCATGGCTCGCGTCTGTCACAGCTGCTCGAAAGGTCCCGCCTTCGGGCAGTCCCGGTCGCATTCGATGGTCGCCACCAAGCGCCGGTTCGATCCCAACCTGCAGAAGGTCCGGATCGTCGAAAACGGCGCTCGCAAGCGCGCCTACGTGTGTACGCGCTGCCTGAAGGCCGGCAAGGTCACCAAAGCGTAGGGAACGCCGCCGCGCCAGCGGTTAGTCTCGGCGGCATGCAGCCCTCGGACCCAAGCCTCGTCCGGTTTCGCTCCGTGGTCGAGGGCGCTCTCGGCGCGCTCGAGTCCCGCCGTCAGGAGATCAACGACCTCAACGTCTTCCCCGTCGCCGACGGCGACACGGGGGACAACATGGCGCTCACCCTGCGCGCCGTGGTCGAGGAGCTCGCCCGCCTGGAGGACCAGGGGCCGGTCGACGCGATCGGCCGCGACCAGATCGTCGAGTCCGTCGCGCGCGCGGCGCTGCTCGGCGCGCGCGGCAACTCGGGCGTGATCCTCTCCCAGCTCGTCCGCGGGGCCGCGGAGGAGCTCATCTCCCGGCCGGGCGAGCTCGTCGATCCCGTGCTCGTGGCCGCCGCCCTCGCCCGCGCCGCCGAGCGCGCCTACGGGTCGGTGCGCGAGCCCGCGGAGGGGACGATCCTCACCGTCGCCCGCGAGATGGCGAGCCGCATGGCCTCCGAGCTCGCCCACATGCCCGACGACGAGCGGCGCCTGGGCAGCGAGGGCGACGCCGGGCTGCAGAACCGCCTGATCGCGTCCATCCTCGCCAGCGCGTTGCAGACGGGGGAGGCGTCGCTCAAGCGCGGCCCGGAGCTGCTGCCGATTCTGCGCCAGGCCGGGGTGGTCGACGCGGGCGCCTACGGCCTGCTCGTCGTCCTCGCCGGGTGCGTGGGCGTGCTGCAGGGCGAGGCGCCGCCGACGCTCGCACACCACGCCCCGGCGCGCATCTCGCACCCACAGCACGACTCTTCGACCTACCGCTACTGCACGAACTTCGCCGTCACGGGCGGCGACCTCAACAGCTCGTACTTCATCCCGCTGCTCGAGCAGATCGGCGACTCCGCGCTCGTTGTGGGCGACCGGGCGACCCTCAAGGTCCACGTGCACACGAACGATCCCGAGCGCGCGACGGCGATCTTCTCCGAGCACGGGACCGTCATCCGCCTCGACGTCGCCGACATGCGCGAGCAGGTCCTCGAGCGCGCCGAGCGCCTCGCGGCCGCCGCGCCGGACGTCTGCGGCGTGCTGAGCGTCGTGTCGGGGGACGGCATGGCCGAGATGTTCCGCTCCCTCGGAGCGACGCCGCTGGACGGCGGCCCGACGCTGAACCCGTCGACCTACGAGCTGCTCGCCGGAATCCACTCCGTGGCCGCCGAGGAGGTCGTGGTCCTCCCGAACTCGCCGAACGTCCGCATGGCCGCCGAACGCGCCGCGGACCTCTCCGAAAAGACCGTCCGCGTCGTGGCCTCGCGCTCGCAGCAGGCGGGCCTCGCGGCCGCCGTCGCACTGGAGCCCGGCCGCCACGCCGACGTCAACGCCGCGGCGATGGTCGCGGCGCTCGAGGCGGTCCGCACCGGCGCGGTCACCGAGGCCGCTCGCGACGACGGCGAGCAGCGCTTCCTCGCCGGTGAGGCGATCGGCTTCGTCGAGGAGGAGCTCGTGGCCTGGGGGCAGCCGGAGGAGACGCTGCGTGCGGTGCTCGACTCCCTGTCCACCGACGCGGAGCTGCTGACGCTGATCGCCGGGCCGTCCGCGCCGTTCGGGGCCGAGCTGATCGCCGGCCTGATCCCGGACGGCGTCGAGTTCGAGCTCTCCGACGGCGGTCAGCCGAGCTACTGGTGGCTGCTCTCGGCCGAGTGAGCCTCGCGCGGGCCTCGAGTCGGCGGTGAGCTCCGTGGTTGCAATGCCGTGACGTCGGTCACAACACTCACAACAGCTTGACTTCCGGATTAATAGTGCTCTACGTTGCGCACGGGCTCGAAGCGAGCGCCATGAGAAGGCATCGGCGTCCGGGTAGGGATGTCCTGAAGCGTTATACGAAGTGCGCAGGACTCGGGGCCGTGGGAGCGGCCGCATCGAAACGCGGGGGTATCTGATGGTAGGAATGACCAGCACTGCACATCGACGCGTACGGAAGCTCGCGCTGCTCGGGAGCGCCATGGCGCTGCTAGCGCTTCCGGCGGGGGCGTCGGCGAACCCAACCAACATCTCGACGGGTAAGGCATTCGACCTGGCGGTCAAGAGCAGTGTGCTGAGCACGCTTATCACCGCCGGTCCAGTCGTCGGTCCGATCTCGAGCAACACCACCACGCACAACACCCAGAGCGCCGCGAGCGCGAGCACGTCGGTCGCGACCGCGCGCGTCCTCTCGGCGACCGTCGACACGATCAACGAGGGCGCCACGTCGTCCGCCCAGATCGTTGGGGCGAAGACGTTCATCCCAGGCCTGCCCACGATCAACGCCGACGTGATCACCACGACGGCCTCGGCGACGTGCCGCAACCACGGCACGACGCTCGGCAGCAGCGTGGGCGGGTCGATCACCGTGAACGGCAAGACCTTCCCGATCGCCTCGCCGCCGAACACCGTGATCCCGCTCGGCCTCATCGTCCCGCTCGGCACGGTCACGCTCAACGAGCAGACCAAAACGGGGAACTCGATCACGGTCAATGCGATCCATGTGCGCAGCCTCCTCGGCACCGAGGTGATCATCGGCTCGGCCCAGGCGGGCGTCTCGAACTGCGCGTAGCGCGATCCGGAGATATTCGGTCCCTGTTGGGACAGCGAGGGGGCGCCGGCGAGGCGCCCCCTTCGCGTGGCAGCCGGGCCCCGCCGATCGCCCGGGCACAATGAACGCGTGGGCCCCACCGGCTTCGCCTCCTCCGCCCCTCTCGCGAGCCTCGCGCCGAATCCGTGGCCGCGGCCGTCCGCGCTGGACGAGGCGCTCGCGGTCAAGCCCGAGAAGGCGCAGAAGGGGGCGCAGACGCTCGGGCTGCACACGGTGGGGGCCCTGCTCGAGCACCTGCCGCGCGATCGCCGCGAGGCCCAGACGATCGCCGAGCTCACCCCGGAGGAGATGGCGACGGTGATCGTCGAGGTGCGCACGATCACGTCACGACCGGTGCGCCGGCGCGGGATGAAGCCGCTCGTGAGCGCCGTGGTCGCCGACGCGTCCGGCGTGATGGAGGCGACGTTTTTCAACCAACCCTGGCTCACCGGCCGCTACCGGCCCGGCACGCACCTGATCCTCAACGGCAAATACCAGGCCCGCAACCGCTTCCGGGTCTCAAGCCACGCGCTGACG
>JBBQBV010000035.1:0-28251 GCA_038318085.1 Solirubrobacterales bacterium | reverse complement strand
TAGAGCCAGGGGAGGCCCAGCACGTACAGGCCGGGCACGCTCGTCACGCCTTGACGGTGCGTCGGGTAGCCCGTGCCGTCGAAGGCGGGCAGCCGAACCCAGGACCAGTCCGCGACGTAGCCCGTCGCCCAGACGACGGTGCTGATGCCCGCGGCCTCGAGGTCGAGCTCCGTCGCACCGTCCGGCCGCGGTGCCCAGACCGCCTCGTAGCGCGCCTCGGTCGGCGCCTGGACCCCGTGCTCGCCGATCCACTCGTCGATCGCGTCCTTGATCCGATCGCAGGTGCCATCGGCGCCGTCGAGGTTCTCCCGAAGGTCGTCCGCGAGCTCGAGCCGGCCGCCGGAAACCCCGGTCATTCGGCCGTGCAGATGCATTCCGTCACGCCCGAACGCGCGCAGATCGATGTCGTGGCCCCCATCGCGCCCGGTGACATAATGGTTCGGCTCGCGCCGGGCCCGCAGCCCCATCGGGTGGCGATCGATCGGCAGGTCGTAGTGGCCCATGTCGTCCAGCCACGCGACCACGTCGCGTCCGCGGTAAGAGCGCGCGACGCGCGGTGCGCTGCCGACGCACAGATGCACCTCGCGGCCGGCCAGGTGCAGATCCTCGGCGATCTGCGCGCCGGACTGGCCGCTGCCGACGACGAGCACGGCGCCGTCCGGCATCGCGGCAGGGTTGCGGTAGCGCGAGGAGTGCAGCTGCGTGATCGAGTCGGACAGCTTGTCCGCCAGCCGCGGCAGCTTCGGCACGTGGTAGCCGCCGACGGCGAGCACCACCTGGTCGGCAGTTGCGGTCCCGCACGGCGTCTCGACGCGGAACTCCCCGCCGTCCTCGGGGCTCACCGCGGTGACCCGGACGTTCTCGAGAACCGGCGGATCGAAGGACGCGGCAAAGCCCTCGACGTACGCGATGATCTCGTCCTTGACCATGAACCCGTCCGGGTCCGGCCCGTCGTACGGATGCCCCGGCAGCCGGCACTGCCAGTTGGGGGTCACGAGGCAGAAGGAGTCCCAGCGCTCCGCCCGCCAGCTCTGCGCGATGCGGCGGCGCTCGAGGATCAGATGCTCGACGCCCTGGCCGGCGAGCAGAGCGCTGACCGACAGGCCGGCCTGGCCGCCGCCCACGACGATCACCTCGTGGTGGCCGTTCACGACCGGGTCGGCCGCGGGATGCGGTTCGCGGATCGCCATCGTCTCCACGCGCACACAGCCCGTGGGGCACGCGCGCGCCGCCTCCTCGATCTCGCAGAGCTGCTGCGCCGCGGCCGTGCAGGCGAACCCGAACGAGGCCCGGACGCGCTCGCTCGCCTCGAGCAGCCCGGTCGTGGCCCGGCGCATGAACTCCTCGAGCGGGTACGCGGCGCCCGGGCAGAGCTCCTGCTCGATCGCCCGCGACGGGGAGGAGCAGTCCTGGCGCCGGCCGCCGGGCCAGCGGACGGTGAACGCGACCTCGGGCATCAGCCGGCCACCAGCGGCTCGGCGGTGACGTAGGCGTCGGGGCGCAGGTCGGTGATCGGCGAGAGCGCCCGCCGCGCGTGCGCCACCGTCTCCCCGACGTCGAGCGTCGTCACGGCGAGTCCCGGCTCCGTGCCGGTCTCATCGAGCACGTCCCCGCTCGGCCCGATCACACGCGCGCCCCCGAGGAACCGCAGCCGGCCGAAGGTCCCCGACTGGTTCGCGGACGCGACGATCAGCGAGTTGTCAGCGGCCCGGGCGCGGTCGTAGAGCTCGTGACGCCGCCACTGGCGGTCGTCCTGCAGCCGCTCGGTGGCATTCGTCGCGCTGGTCGGCCAGGCGCTCAAAAAGCAGAGGACCTCCGCGTCGTCGAGCGCCAGTGTGCGCGCGGCCTCGGCGAAGGCGGTGTCGTAGCAGATCAGCATCCCGATCCGGCCGACCGGGGTGTCGAAGGCGCCGAGCTCGGCGGCCGCGCTGGTGAAGCGGTGCTCGTCGAGCGGCAGGTGGACCTTGCGGTGCAGGCCGAGCAGCCCGTCGCCGTCGACGCAGGCGGCGGCGTTGAAGCGATCCCGCCCTCGCCGCCCTCGCAGAAGCCGACGCACACGACCATGTCGCCGGCCAGCTGCGCGACGCGGGCGAGCTCCGGTCCGTCCGCGCTCAGACGGGTGGCGGCTGGGCGTCGCCGTGCAGCGTCTCGACGTAGCCGCCCAGCGCGGCCTCGGGAAGCACGAGCAGCCCGACGTCGTGGCCGCGCGCGGCATCGATGGTCTGCTCGATCGTCGCCAGGCAGGCGTCCATGTCACGTCCGAAGGGGGCGGCCGCGGCCGCGATCGTCAGCTCACTCATACGGTCAGGGTCTCCAAGGGGATTTCACGGGCGCGCCCGAGGCGCCCCCGCACGTGCTCGTAGAACTCGAGGTGCGCGCGCGCCGACCGCTCCCACGTGTGGGTCGCGGCGAGGGCCGCGCCCGGCTCGGGATCCAGCGGGGTGCCGATCGAAGCGTCCAGGGCCGCAGCCAGGCCCAGCGGGCCCGACCCGTAGCGGACGGCCGTACCGAAAACCTCGCGGAACACCGGTAGGGCACTCAGCACGACCGGTCGCCGCGCCGCGAGCGCCTCCATGGCGGCGAGCCCGAATCCCTCCTTCTTGGACGGCAGCACGAAGGCGTCGCAGGCGGCGACGAGCGCCGGCAGGTCCGCGTCGGGCACGGAGCCCAGGATCACGGGCTGCACGCCCAGCCGCGCACAGCGGGCGTCGAACTGGGCGCGGTAGTCGCGGTAGTCGAAGAGGGTCTCGCCGCCGGCGATCACCAGCCGTGTCCCGGGCCGGCGCCAGGTCAGCGCCGCCGTAGCCTCGACCAGGTCAAGGCTGCCCTTGCGGGGCTCGATGCCGCCGACGGTGAGAATCAGCGGATCACCGCCGAGCAGCCCGCGCCAGTCCCGCCGCGCCGTCGGCGTCGTCGTGGCGAAGCGCTCGGCATCCACGCCGTTGGGGATCACCGTGGCGTCGATCCCCCAGCCGGAAAGCAATTCTGTCGCGACCCCGTTCGACACACAGACGTGGGCGGACGGCTGGACGATCGCGCGCTCGTGGCACTCGGCGAGCACGGGGCTCGTGAACGCGTCGAGGTGGTGGACGGTGCGCAGGCTCCCTGGGACGGCGTTGGCCGAGATGCAATCCTGTGCGTGCACGACGTCGTACTCGTCTGGGTCGACCGTGGCGGCGAGCGCGGCGATCGAGGTGAGGATGCGCGCCTCGACGTCCGCGATGTCCGTCGGCGCGGGCTCGGCGAGGCGGACCGTCACGCGCGGATCCACCGGGCGAAAGAACGCCCTGCCGACCGCGTGGACCGTGACGTCCGCGCCGGCCTCGGCCAGCGCCTCCGCGAGGGCGAGCGTGTGGACGACGCCGCCCCGCGGGCGCGTGGAGTACGTGAGCAGCGCGACCTTCATGGTCGTGCGCGCCCCAATCCGGTGACGCCGCCGGTGAGCGCGACAGTCCGCTCCCCGTCCGGCCACAGCAGGGTTACCCCCGCACCCGCGCACAGGCGGCCGCACGCGGCGCTGGTCGCGGGGCCTGCGGGCGGCGGTGGCGCACCGGGCGAGTCGGCGGTCAGCATCGCAAAGCCCGGGAAGCAGGTGAGCCAGTCCGCGGCGCCGACGCCGGCCGGGCGCGGGACGGCCGCGACGTCGATTTCCGCCGCACATCCGCTCGCCTCGGCCAGCATGCCGAGCGTCCCGACCACGCCCGCCATGCTGACGTCCTTGGCCGCGTGCGGGCGGGCGCCGGCGACGGCGTCGAGCATCGCGCGGCGCTCCGGGGTCGTGCGAGCGGAGGTTGAGTCCCACTGGCTGCCGTTGTAGCCCGGCCGCCAGCCCCCGCCGAGGTCGGCGGTGAGGGTGAGCGTGTCGCCCGGGCGGCCGCCCCCGCCGGGCACGGGGTGCGCCGTCCGCCCGAAGGCGGTGACGCCCAGCGCCGCCGGCGCGCCGAGCTGGGTGTGGCCGCCGAGGATCGGCAGGCCGAACGCCGCGCTGCCCGCTTTCAGGCCCTCGAGCACGCGCGCGGCGAGCGCCTGGTCGGGGGCGGCGAGCATGTCCAGCGCCCCGATGGGGGCGGCGCCCATCGCGCCGAGGTCGTTGGCGCACACGAGCATCCCGCACCAGCCCGCCCACTCCGGGTCGCGCGCGACCATGCCGGGCAGGATCGCGTCGCAGGCCGCGATCACATCCCCCGCGCCGAGCGGGACCCCGTCGTCGCCGACCCAGCCGCGCCCGCCCGGGGCCAACCCGCCCAGCAGCGGCGCCAGCAGGCCCTTCGTGGCGGCCGCCAGCACGGCGATCGGACGGACCGGACCGCGCATGAGCACATGGGCGGCGCCGGCTACGGCGACCTCGCGGACCCGCTCCCAGCCGAGGCCGGCGAAGAAGCGCTCGCGGGGCGGCTGGACCGTGGCGTCGAAGCGCAGCGCGCCGTAGGCCTCCGCGGTGGCGCAGGCCGCGCGCACGAGCGCCGTGCCGAGCGCACGGCGGTCGGGACCCGGCGAGCACACGAGCCGGCTGCCCTGCCACCAGCCGAGCGTCTCGTCGTCGCCGCAGGGGAACAGGCGCACGCCGCCGGCGACCTCGCCGTCCCGGCGCCGCCCGATGAGCACGACGGTCTGGTCGTCGGCATCGTGCTCGTCGGCGTCGTCACGAGCGAACAGCCCCTGCTCGGAGACGAAGGCGCGGCGCCGGAGCGCCCGATATGCGCGCAGGTCGGCCTCGCGCTCCGCCCGCTCGAGGATGAACGCCGGTGCGAGCGGCGGGCACGGCGGCGGGCCCCCGAGCCGGACCAGGAGGTCGTCCAGCACCTCAGCCACCGCAGCTCCGGAGCGCGCTGCACGCGCCGCAGGCGGCGCATCCGGCCTCCTGGTCGGCGCCGCGCATACCCGCCGCGGCCAGGGCCCCCGCCACCCGCTCGGTCACCTGCTGCAGAACCTGGGCGTCCGGAGCCGGGACGCCGTCGCGGTGCGCGAGGCTGCCGTCCAGCGGGCGGTACGGGACGACGAAGGGGTAGACGCCCATCGCGATCAGCCGCTCGGCGTCCACCGCCAGCTCGTCCGGATCCTCGCCGAGCCCGACGATCAGGTACGTGGACACGCGGTTGCGGCCGAAGACCCGGACCGCGTGCTTCCACGCGTGCTCGTACGTGGAGACGCTCACCGTCGCCTTGCCGGGCGTCCAGCGCGCGCGCACGTCCTCGTCGAGCGCCTCGACGTGGATGCCGACGGCGCTGGCGCCCGCCTCGTGCAGGCGGTCTATCCAGATCAGGTCGCACGGCGGCTCGCACTGCACCTGGATCGCGAGGTCCGGCACGGCCAGGCGCACCGCCGCGACGCAGCGGACCAGGTGGCGCGCCCCGCGATCGGCGCCGTTGGAGGTACCCGTCGTCATGACCATCTGCGTGACACCGTCGAGCTCGACCGCCGCAGTCGCGACCTCGGCCAGCTGCTCCGGCGTCTTGACCTGTGTCGTGGCGCCGGCGCGCAGCGACTGCTCGATCGTGCAGAAGCGGCAGCGGGTGGACTCCTCCGTGTAGCGGATGCACGTCTGCACGACGGTGGTCGCCAGCACGTTGAAGCCGTGCAGGCGCGCGAGCATGTCGTACGGGACGCCGTCAGCCGTGGTCAGGTCATAAAAGCGCGGCCGCCGTACCGGCTCGAGCGACACGTCCTCGATCACCACGCCGTTGCGGGTGAGCACGCCGTCGCGCAGATCGAAGAGCGAGTCCTCGCGCACCGGCAGTGCAACCGCCTGGCCCTCGAAGCGGAGGTGCCCGTCGTCGCTCGGCCCTGCCCCTCCTCGCCGACCCACCGGCGGCCGGGAGCGCAGGCCTCGGACGGCCAGCTCGCTTCTCAGTGTGCCGTCGAGCACGACGGCTCAGAACATCCAGGTCGTGTTGATGATGGCGCCCTTGCGAGCGTAATGAATCAGGGCGTCCTGCATGTCCAGCGGGTGGCAGGGGATGACGCCCTCCATGAGATCCTCCTCGCGCGCGCCGTGCAGCGAGAGGCCGAGCCGGCAGGCGTAGACCTTGCCGCCCTCCTCGATGTACTTCGCGATCTGGCTGTTCTCGTTGCGCATGCCGGGGAAGACCTCGTCTCCAACCGTCGGCATGCCGCGCGTGTGGATGCAGTTCAGCGCACCGATGCCGAAGAAGTACAGGCCGGTGTCAAAGCCCTTGCGCAGCGCGCGCAGCGCCATCAGCACGGCCACGAAGCTGACCGAGCTCTCGTTCGCGATGCCGTGCACCATCCCGAAGTAGGTCTCGCCCTCCTCGGCCTGGTAGTCCGGGAAGACCTTAGTCGACCCGTATATCGAGCTGCCGATCTCCTTGGTCGGGTGCGGGATCTCCATGAGGCTCGCCATCTCGGCGTCGCTCATGTCGACTTTGGGCTCGACGGCCATCTCTTGCTCCTCTACGTTCAAGGACACTGGCGACCAATCTTGAGTGCGCCGCGAGGGAGCGGGTATGTCCGGCGGGCGAAACCCGGCCGGTCAGATGGCGACGCTCGGCCGACATCCGGGCGCGCGGGAGCTCAGACCTAGAGCCGAAGCCTCTGCGGGCCAAGCGGCTCGGCGGGGGGCTTGCAGCGGCAGCAGCGCGCCGTAGAGCGCGCTGCCCAGGCCCTGGCCCACGTGCGCCGCGCCGACGTAGACCGCGACGTCGGCGGCCCAGCGGTACGCCCCGCGCGTCCGGTGGGGCCCGGCGCCGGCGAAGCCGCCGACGGCTCCGCCGACCTCGTGGACAAGCCAGGCGTGGCTGCGAGCCGCGGCCTCGATCCGCCGCGCCATCTCGGCCGCGTCCGGCGCCGTGACCTCGAACGACGCGGTCCCGGACTCCACGTGCGGCGCGCGTAGATCGCGGCGCACGGCTCGGCGCGTCGCGGTCTGGATCGGCGTGCGGACGGACATGGTGGTCGGGTACCCACCTCAGACTGGCATCGGGGCGCCCGGATTCGAACCGGGGACCTCGCCGACCCGAACGGCGCGCGCTACCAGGCTGCGCCACGCCCCGGATGCGGCGAGGAGTATAGGCGGAGAAACTCAGGCGCCGACCGCGCGGTAGTACCGCAGCGCGAGCCCGGTGACCAGGGTCTGAAACGCCGTCTGCAGCGGGACGCCCTCGGCGCTCGCCCACGCCTCCAGCCCGGTGCCCTCGATCGCCTCGGCCTCGGCGATGACGCCGTCGACGAGGCCGGGGTGGTCGTCCTGGAAGGCGGCGCCGAGCGAGTACAGGCTCGTGTCCATGAGCGTCTCGAGGAAGGCGGCGTCCTCCGGCACGCCGCTGACCCTACCCGTCGGCGGTGAGCGAGCCGACCAGGGCCTGTGCGTCGCCGAGCCCCCGGCCAACCTGGCCGTTGGCCGTGGTCGCCAGCTTCTCGAACTGGTTGATCGGCGGGAGGCGCAGGTTGTTGACGGCGGGGGGATCCGGCGTCCTCACCAGGCCCGAGGTCGTGCCGCCGGTGCCGCGGGGGTGTGGCGGGGGCGGCGGCCCGGTGCTCGGAGCCGGTGCCGGAGCCGCGGTGATCGGAAGGCTGGAGCCGGATCGCGGGGGCGCGCCGGACGGCGCCGCGCGGCGGACCGCCCTCTTGTGCCGGGCGCGATGCGCTCGGGCCGGCGGGGCGGGGGGCACGTGCGCGTGACGCGGCGCGGGCCGGGGGGCCCCGACCGGGGCTGGAGGTGGGGTCCTCGGCGCCCCCACCGCGCGATGTACCGCGGCCACGCGCTGGGGAGCGACTCGCGCGGGCGGCGCGGGCGTGTCGTGCACGACGACCCCGGTGCCTCCGGCGACGAGCATGGCCACCGCGGCGGCCAGGGCCTTCCCCCAGCTGACCGCGGGCTCACCGATGGTCGAGACGGAGCCCGACCACTGCGCGAGCGCGCTGTGGCTGTCGGTGAGCACCGCGGGGGGTCGGCGCAGCCGCAGGAACACCGGGACCGGCACCAGGGCGGCCACGCGGCCGGCGAGCGCGGCGCGGCGAGCGGGGGGCAGCGCCCGGTCGGCCGTGGCGAGCCGCGCCTGGAGGCGACACGGCTGGCAATGGGCGATGTGCCGGGCGAGCCGGCGCTGGTCGCGGGCGCCGCGCGCGGACGCGCCGCTGACCAGCATGGCCTGCACGCGGCGGCAGCGCTCGCCGGAGACGAGCTCGTCGTACTCCTCGGTCAGACGGCGGCGGGCGCGAAACAGCGTGGACTCGACCGACGCGCGGGTGAGGCCGAGGCGGGACCCGATCTCTCGGTAGGAAAGGCCCTCCAGCTCCCGCAGGACGAGGATCCGGTGGTGGGAGGCCGACAGGCCGCCGAAGGCTCTGCAGAGGTCGGCGAGCTGCTGCTTGGCGTCGACCGCGGCATCCGGGCCGGGGGCCGCGTGACCGAAGCGCGCCGCCTCGATGCCGCCGGCGCCCTCGTCTGCGTCGAAGGAGATCTCCTCCGTGCGGCACGCCCGGCGGAACTGGTCGATGCAGGCGTTCTTGGCGATCTCGTAGACCCACGGCCTGAAGGCGATCGGCCGATCCGTCTGGCGCATGCGCCGCAGGGCGGACATGAAGATCTCCTGCGTGAGATCCTCGGCGCGGCCGTGGTCGTTGACCATGCCGTACACGTAGGCCGCGATCCGTCGCTGGTAGCGCGCGTAGAGCTCTTCGAACGCGCGATCGTCTCCGCGTCGCACGGCTGCCACGAGCTGTTTATCGGAGCCGGTTGCCGACTCGACCGCCATCCCTGTTAGAGCCATCTTGTCTCCCGGTCTCCCGAACACCTGGGCAGACTCCGTCCACCCGCTCTCCAAAGCATGAACCGTAGCGTTCAAGCATGATTGTGTAAAGCTTCTTGGCCTGATGGCGCGATGTTCTGACCTCGTCGCCGCGCTCGACGATCTGCTCGACCCCACCGCGTTCTCAGACCTCGGGCCGAACGGCCTCCAGGTGCCGGGCGCGGCGGAGGTGACGCGGATCGCGACCGGCGTGTCGGCCACGCGCGAGCTCATCGAGCGGGCGATCGCGGCGCGGGCGCAGCTCGTGCTCGTCCATCATGGCCTGTTCTGGGACTTCCACCCGACCGGCCTGAGCCCGGTCGTCGCCGAGCGGCTGCGCCTGCTGTTTCGCCACGACGTCGGCCTGGCCGCCTACCACCTCCCGCTCGACGCCCACCCGTCGCACGGCAACAACGCGCTGCTGGCTCAGGCGCTGGGCTGCGAGCACCACGAGCCCTTCGGGGAGTACCGCGGGGCGGCGATCGGGCGGGCGGGCTTCTTCGGCGACGACGGCGTCGAGATCGACGAGCTGCGGGAGCGCATCGCGCGCGTGACCGGAGGCGAGCCGCTGCACCAGGGCGCCGGGCGCGACCGCGTCCGGGGGCTCGCGATCGTCTCGGGCGCCGGGGCGGGCCTTCTCACCGAGGCCGTGCAGGCGGGCCTCGACGCACTGCTCACGGGCGAGCCGCGCGAGCACGTCATGGCAGACGCCAGCGAGCTGGGCGTGCACGTCTTCACCGCGGGCCACTACGCGACGGAGACGTTCGGCGTGCGCCGCCTCGGCGCGCTGCTCGAGGAGCGCTTCGGCGTCGAGCACGTGTGGATCGACGTGCCGAACCCGGTGTGAGTGCATCGGGTTTTCGCCGCCCTTTAGGAGTTGACGTTGAGGCCGTCCTGAGGCTGCTGTACCGTGCTGCATAGTGGCAAACCTCACAGAGGGGAATCGCAGACATGGCTAACCACCTGACGCCCACGGAGCTCGCCCGCGAATCGGGGCTCGAGCGACGGGACGTGATCGAGAAGTGCATGGAGCTCGGCGTGCCGATCTTCCAGGGCCGGATCGACAAGACCCTCTTCATGGCCAGCCTGAGCGAGTCGGAGCCGGCCACGTCGGACAACCGGGCCGCCGCGGCCTAGCGGCGGCGCCCGCCTCAGCGTTCGCTGGCGCTCTGGCGCAGCAGGGCGCCGGTGGTCTGCTCGAGGATGCGCCGCCAGGCGCGGGTCTTTTCGCGCTCGACGCTGAAGTGCTGGACGACCTTGCGGACGCGCGTGGCAGAGATCTCGAGGCCGTGGCGACCGGCGATCTCGTGCAGGCGCTCGTAGTCCGCGGCCAGGTGCACCGTGACCGACTGAAAGCCGTGGCGGGCGACCTCGATGCGCGCGGAGTAGTCCATGATGTCCGTCTCGAACATCAGGCGGTCGTCGGGCTGGGGCTCGATCAGCACGATGTCGACGCCCGGGTAGCGCTCCTCCCAGGTCCGTGCCATCTCGTGCAGGCGCTGGTAGGCGAGGAGCTTGAAGGTCTGGTAGCCGATCTTGGTGAAGCCGAGGTCGGAGACGTGCTTGGGACGGGACCCGCCGAGCAGCGAGCCGACCTCTGACCGGAAGTCGTTGACGAACGGCACCAGCGGGTTGACCACGAGGACGAACCTCGCGCCGGCCTCGACCGCGATGTCGAGGTTCGTCGTCGAGACGATGCCGCCGTCGATCAGCTCCCGTTCCTTGACCACGTGCGGCTTGTAGAGCATCGGCAGCGCCGAGGAGGCGCGCACGGCGGCGGAGATCGGCACGTCGTTCCACCCCTCGGCCCCGAGCACGATGCGCTCGCAGGTGTCGAGGTCGGTGGCCGCGATGTACAGCTCGCGGTCAAGCTCGCGGAAGTCGTCGGTGCGCCCGCCCTCGGAGAGCACTGAGCGCACGTACTCCTCGACGCCCGAGCCGCTGTAGATGCCCGAGGGTAGGATGTCCGCGAGGGCGATCGCGAGCTCCATCGGCGACAGGGTCAGGATCGACCGCGGGATCTCGCGGGCGATGCGGGCGAGGCGCCCCGGCAGCTGCAGGCCCTTGGCCAGGAACTCGCGTAGGTTGGGGCGCAGAAGCATGCCGTGGTCCATGTCTCCGAACGGCGTGGGCACCTGGCCGTTGACGACGCGCATCATCTGCTCGGGCGTGATCCCGTTGGCCGCGAAGGAGGCGACCAGCGAGCCGGCGCTCGTGCCGACGTAGACGTCGAAGTCGTTGACCGTCTTGTTGACCGCCAGCAGGTCGATGGCCCGCAGGGCGCCGATCTCGTAGACACCGCCGGTGTATCCGCCGCCGCCCAGCACCAGGGCGGTCTTCGAGGTGGCCTTCCGGCGCCGGCTCGGACGCTTGGCGGCCGTCTTTAGGTTGACGACGTTGTCCATGGCAGCCGGAGTCTAGATGGGTGATCCCACGAGAGTCGCGGTTCCGGGCGCGGCCGCGGGGTCGTGGAATCACCCATCGAGGTAGCCTGCCCGCCAGCGTGCGCCGCGTCCCCCTCCTGCTTGTCATCCTCGTCCCGGCGCTGCTCGTCCCCGCGGCGCCCGCGCCGGCGCTCACGAGCGGCCAGGTCTCGCGCGTGCTGGCGCGGGAGATGGCGCACGCCGGCTCGCGCAGCGGGGCCTTCGTGACCGACCTCGACAGCGGCCAGCGGATCTATTCCGAGCGGGCGGACACGCGGCGGATCCCCGCCTCGGTTCAGAAGCTCTACACGACGGTCGCGACGCTGGCGCAGCTCGGCAGCGCGGGCACGCTGCGCACGACGGCGCTGGCGAACAAGGCGCTGGCGCTCGACGGGACGCTCGAGGGCGACCTCTATCTGCGCGGCGGCGGCGACCCCGAGCTCTCCACCGCCGGGATCCAGGCCCTCGCCCACGACCTGGTCAAGGCCGGCCTGTCGGAGGTCACCGGCCGGATCGTCGGCGACGAGTCCGCGTTCGACAGCCGTCGCGGTCCGCCCTCGGCGGGCTACCGGGTCTCCGTCGACGTCGCGCCGCTCGGCGCCCTGATGCTCAACCGCGGACGCACGGGCCGCACCAGCCCCTACTACCAGGCCGATCCCGCCGCGTTCGCCGCCACCGCGCTGGCCACCGCCCTTCGCGACCAGGGGGTCAAGGTGGCCAAGGCCGGGCGCGCGGGCACGACCCCGGTGGACGCCCTGGCCCTGGCCGACCACCGCTCGCCGAGCACGGCAACCCTGATCCGCCTGCAGAACGCGCCGTCGGACAACTACATCGCCGAGACCTTGATCAAGGCGCTCGGCATCGGCGTCTCGAGAGCCGGCACCACGGCCCGCGGCGCCGCGGTCGTGCGCCGCGTCGCCCGCGTGCAGCTCGGCGTCCATCCCTCCGTCGCCGACGGCTCGGGCCTCTCGCGCAGCGACCGCACGACGCCACGCGAGGTCGTCGAGCTGCTGACCGAGATGCACGACGACGAGGCCTTCGTCAGCTCCCTGGCCGTGGCCGGCGTGTCGGGCACCCTGCGCCACCGCCTGCGCGCGGCCTCCACGCGCGGGCGCTGCCAGGGCAAGACCGGCACGCTCTCGGATGTCTCGAGCCTCTCCGGCTACTGCCTGACCCCGAGCGGGGACACGCTCGCCTTCGCCATCCTGATGAACGGCGTCTCGCCGTATTCGGCGCACGGGCTGCAGGATCGCATGGTCGGCGCGATCGCCCGCTACGTCTCGTTGCGTTGACGCTCGAGACTGTTGTCGGGTCCGCAGGAGGATACTGGCAGCCGGCAGGAATCTGCAGAGAGGCCACGGTCAGCGTGAGACGCATCCATGAGCACGACGCACGCCGGGCCGGCCCGAAGAGCGGATGGCTGGGGCACCTCGCGGCCGTACCCGGTGCGAGCCTCGACGAGCAGATCCGAGGCGCCTGCGCCCGCTGTGGCGCGCACGTCCTGGTCACGCGGGCCCTCGCCGGAGAGCTGCGCGGCACCTGCCCAGTGTGCCTCAACGGCCGCTTCACGGCGGTGCAGGCCCATCCCGTAGCAGGGTGAGCAGGCTCGGCTCGTCCAGGACCGCGACGCCGAGGCGCTCGGCCTTTTCGAGTTTGGCTCCCGGGGACTCGCCGGCGACGACGTAGTCGGTCTTCTTGGAGACCGAGGTGGTCACCTTGCCGCCCTCGGCCGTGATCGCCTGCATCGCCTGCTCGCGGGTCATGTCCGGCAGGGTGCCGGTGAGCACGATCGTGCGGCCCGACAGCTTCCCCTCGCCCGGAGGTGGCCCCTCCTGCTCGAGCTGGAGGCCCTGGGCGCGCAGGTCGTCGATCAGCGCCCGCATGCGCTCGTCGGCGAGTTGGTCGTGGATGAGCCGCGCCACGATCGGGCCGATGCCCGCCACGCCGGCGATGTCCTCGGCCGTCGCCCCGAGCAGGGGGTCGACGCCGCGGAAGTGCTGGGCAAGGTTGCGCCCGGTGATCTCCCCCACGCCCTCGATGCCCAGGGCGAAGAGCACGCGCGCGAAGGGCTGCTGCTTGGAGCGCTCGATGGCCTCGAGCAGCTTGCCGGCCGACACCTCGCCGTAGCCGCGCAGCTCCATCAGGTCCTCGAGGTGCAGCCGGTAGAAGTCGGCCGGGGTGCGCACCAGCTCGAGCTCGAGCAGCGTGGAGACCTGCTTCTCCCCCAGCCCGTCGATGTCCATCGCCCCGCGCGAGACGAAGTGGGTCATCAGCTGCCAGCGCCGGCCCGGGCAGTCGCGGTTCGGGCACTTGGTGAAGACGCCCTCGGGCTTGACCGTCGGGGTGTCGCAGACCGGGCAGCGCTCGGGCGGGCGCGGGACCGGCTCGCGGTCGGGGTTCTCGACGGCGTGCGGCGCGGGAGAGAGCACCTGCGGGATGACGTCGCCGGCGCGCAGGACGATCACCTCGTCGCCGGGGCGCACGTCCTTGCGCGCGAGATCCTCCTCGTTGTGCAGCGTGGCCTGGGACACGGTCACGCCGCCCACCTGCACGGGCTCCAGACGCGCAAACGGGTGCAGGTCGCCGAACTTCCCGACGCTCCAGTCGATGCCCAGCAGCCGCGTGTTGGCGGTCGTCGGCGGGAACTTCCAGGCGATCGCCCAGCGCGGGTCGCGGCCCACGACGCCGAGGCGGCGCTGGAGCTCGGTCCGGTCGACCTTGACCACGACGCCGTCGATCTCGAAGTCCAGCTCCCCCCGCCGCCGCTCCCAGTCCCTGCAGCGGGCGACGACCTCCTCGTCGGTGTCGAGCACGGCGACGTCGGGGTTGACCGGGAAGCCGTGGCCGCGCATCCAGTCCAGCGCCTCGGAGTGGCGCTCGAAGCGCAGGCCCTCCGTGACCCCGACCTGATAGGCCCAGAAGCTCAGCGGCCGCGCCGCGGTCAGCTTGGGATCGAGCTGTCGGATGGTGCCCGCCGCCGAGTTGCGCGGGTTCATGAAGGTCGACAGCCCCGCCTGGGCGCGGCGCTCGTTGAGCGCGGCGAAGTCCGGCAGCGACATGTAGACCTCGCCGCGGACCTCGACCAGCGGCGGTGCCTGCTCGAGGCGCTGGGGGATCGTCGCGATCGTGCGCAGGTTGTGGGTGACGTCCTCGCCGATCAGGCCGTTGCCGCGCGTGGCGCCGCGCTCGAGCACCCCGTCGCGGTACACGAGCGACACGGCGAGCCCGTCGATCTTCGGCTCGGCGACGTAGCGAAATTCAGCATCCTCGATGCCCTCGCGCGCCAGGTGGTTGCGCATGCGATCAATCCAGGCGCGCAGCTCGGACTCCGAGCGCGCGTTGGCGAGCGAGAGCATCTGCTGCAGGTGCGTGACCTTCTCCAGGCGGGATACGAGCCCACCCACCCCGGCCCCGACCTTCTGCGTCGGGGAGTCCGGCGTGACCAGCTCGGGGTGGGTGGCTTCGAGGCCGCGCAGCTCATCCAGCAGCGCGTCGTAGACGTCGTCGCCGACGAGCGGGTCGTCGTCGACGTAGTAGGCCCGGTTGTAGCGCTCGAGCTCTGCGTGCAGCTCGCGCGCGCGCTCGACCGGGTCCGTGGCCGTCACCGCATCTCCTCGGCGGCCGGGCCGAGCAGGCGCGCGAGATCGTAGCCCTGCAGCGTCTCGATGCCCGGCGTGTCGACGAGGTCGAAGTGGATCGGCGTCACCGAGATGCGGCCTGCGGCGACGGCGGCGATGTCGGTGCCGTCCTCGTCGTCGTGGCCCGGCGCCTCGCCGTAGATGCGGTAGCGGCGCCGTGCCCCCTCGCTCTCGAGCAGCGACAGCTCGTCGCGGTAGACGCGCTTGCCCAGCCGCGAGACCTCCACGCCCGCGATCTCGCCCGCGGGGACGTTGACGTTGAGCAGCGTGCCGGCGGGCAACGGCATCCGCCCACCGGCTCCCCCGGGGGCGCCCGCGATCTCCTGCACGATGCGCGCGACGAAGCGCGCGGCCGCCGAGAAGTCGAAGGCGCTGCCGAGGCGGAAGTCCAGCTCGCGCGCGTCGGACTGCTGGGAGACGGCCACGGCCGGCAGGCCGAGCACGATGCCCTCCAGGGCCGCGGCCACCGTCCCCGAGTAGGTGATGTCGTCGCCGAGGTTTGAGCCGTGGTTGATGCCGGACACGATCAGGTCCGCCTGGAAGCCCTCGATCAGGCCCAGGGTCGCGAAGCGCACGCAGTCGACCGGCGTGCCGTCTGTCGCGTAGCCCACGGTGCCGTCGCCGAAGTCCACCTCCTCGACCCACAGCGGGCGCCGGATCGTGATCGAGCGCGCGGTCGCCGAGCGGTTGGAGTCCGGCGCGATGACGGCGAGCTCGAGCCCGTCGACCTCCAGCAGCTCGCGCCGCAGGGCCTGCAGCCCCTCCGCCTCCAGGCCGTCGTCGTTGGTGAGCAGGACCCGCACGCGGGTCTCAATCTACCGTCGCCCCCGGGCGGCTCAGTACTGCACGGAGGCCAGGTAGAGCCCGTGCGCCACCGCCGTCGGCCCCGCGGCCGCGCGCGGCGCTCCGCCCAGCAGAGAGACGAAGTCCTCCAGCGAGCGCCGGCCACCCGCCACCTCGAGCATCGTGCCCACGAGGATGCGGTTCATCGCGCGCATGAAGGCCCGTCCCTCGATGCGGAACTCGAGCAGCTCGCCCGAGGCCCGCGTCCAACCGGCGCCGTCGATCGTGCGGTCGAAGCGCTGATGGTAGGTCCGCGACGGCGTGAAGGCCGTGAAGTCGTGGTGGCCGACGAGCGCCGCGGCGCAGGCCTGCAGCAGGTCGAGGTCGCAGCGGTGCCGCCACCACAGGGCGCGGCCGACCTCGAACGGCGAGGGGCCCCAACGGCGCGTGTGCACGCGGTAGACGTAGGTGCGCGAGACGGCGTCGCGGCGGGCGGAGAAGCCGCCCGGCACCTCCTCGGCGCGCAGTGCCGACACGTCGGGCGGGAGGATCGCGTTGAGCGACTTCAGCGAGACGGGCTCGCCGGGATGGGAGACGACCTGTCCGAGGGCGTGCACGCCGCGGTCGGTGCGGCCGGCCACGACGAGCGGGACGTCGCTGCGGGCGAGGGTCGCCAGCGCCGCCGAGAGCTCGCCTTGCACCGTGCGCGCCCCCGGCTGGATCGACCAGCCGGCGAACGCGGTTCCGTCGTACTCGAGGGTGAGCTTCGTGCTAGACGAGCTCGAGGTAGACCATCTCGGTCGAGTCGCTGCGACGCGGCCCGAGCTTGAGGATCCGGGTGTAGCCGCCGGGCCGGTCGACGTAGCGCGGCGCCACCTCGTCGAACAGCTTGTAGATGATGCCCTTGTCGGGGTGCTGCAGCGTCGACATCGCCTGCCGGCGCGCGTGCAGGTCACCGCGCTTGGCGAGCGTGATCAGCTTCTCGATCTCCGGCTTGAGCGCCTTGGCCTTCGCCTCGGTCGTCTTGATCCGCTCGTGGTCGATGACCTCGATGCACAGGTTGGCCAGCAGGGCCTTGCGGTGCGCCGAGTCGCGCGACAGCTTGCCTTTGGACTTCTGGTGGCGCATAGGGGATCAGTCGTTTCGCAGGGTCAGGCCACGCTGCGTGAGGGTCTCCACGACCTCGTCGATCGACTTCTTGCCGAAGTTGGGGATCGCGTTGAGCTCTCCCTCGGACTTGGCGATGAGGTCGCCCACGGTCTGGATGCCCGCCCGCTTGAGGCAGTTGTACGAGCGCACGCCGAGCTCGAGCTCCTCGATGAGGATGTCGTCCATCGGGGAGGCGGCCCCCGGGCGCCCGCCCGAGAGCGCCGCGCTGCCGCCGCCGTTGTCGAGGCCCGACAGCGCGGCCGGGCCCTGGCGGAGCTCTTCGATGCGGTCCTCGTCGGTGAAGATCGACAGGGACGAGATGAGGATCTCCGAGGCCTCGCGCAGCGCAGCCTGCGGATCGATCGACCCGTCGGTCTCGATGTCGAGCGTGAGCTTGTCGAAGTCGGTGCGCTGGCCGACGCGCGCGGGCTCCACCGAGTACGCGACGCGCCGCACCGGCGAGAAGATCGAGTCGATCGGGATGACGCCGATCGGCTGGTCCGGCGTCTTGTTGTCCTCGGCCGGACGGTAGCCGCGGCCGCGGCCGATCGTCAGGTACATCTCGAGCTTGGTCTTCTTCTCCAGCGTGGCGATCGGCGCGTCGGGCGTGAGGATCTCGACGCCCGAGGGCAGGTCGATGTCCTTGGCGGTGATCTCTCCTGGGCCGGTGACCACCAGCGGCGCCTCGATCTCTGTGGCGTCTGAGTGCATCTTGCACACGATGCCCTTGAGGTTGAGGATGACGTCGGTGACGTCCTCCTTGATCCCCTGGATGGTGGAGAACTCGTGCGCGACGCCCTCGATCCGCACAGACGTCACCGCCGCTCCGCCTAGGGACGCCAGCAGGACGCGGCGCAGAGAATTGCCGAACGTGTAGCCGAAGCCGCGGTCAAGCGGCTCGACGACGAACGTGCCGCGGTTCTCCTCGACCGATTCGGCGGTGATTCGCGGGATCTGGAAGTCAAGCATCAATTTCCTGGGTTGTTCGGTGGGGGAGCGCCGCCGGGGAGGGCGGGGAAGGCTCGGGGCCGGTGAAAGATGAAACCGGGGACTACTTGGAGTACAGCTCGACGATGAGCTGCTCCTGGACCGGCGCCGCGATCTCCTTGCGGTCGGGCTTGCGCAGCACCTTCGCGGTCAGGGAGTCGTGGTCGGCCTGCAGCCATGCCGGCACCTGCGCCGTCAGCTCGGTCGCGTCGCGGATGACCGTCTCGGCCCCGTCGGCACCCGGCTTGAACGTGATCACGTCGCCCTCGCGCACCTGGTAGGACGGGATGTCGACGCGCTTGCCGTTGACCGTCCAGTGACCGTGGCGGACCATCTGGCGCGCCTGGCGGCGCGACGCGGCGAAGCCGAGGCGCACGAGCACGTTGTCAAAGCGGCTCTCGAGGATGCGCAGCAGGTTCTCGCCGGTGATGCCGGGCTGGCGCGAGGCCTTGACGTAGTACGTGCGGAACTGCTTCTCGAGCACGCCGTAGTAGCGACGGGCCTTCTGCTTCTCGCGCAGCTGCACCCGGTACTCGGACTGCTTCTGGCGCCCGCGGCCATGCTGGCCCGGCGGGTAGGAGCGCCGCTCGACGCCGCACTTGTCGGTGAGGCAGCGCTCCCCCTTGAGAAAGAGCTTCTGCCCTTCGCGGCGGCACTGCTTGCACTGTGGGGATGCGTCTCTGGCCATATGCGTTACCTAGACCCTGCGCCGCTTGCGCGGACGGCAGCCGTTGTGTGCCTGCGGCGTCACGTCCTTGACGCCGGAGATCTCGAGCCCGGCGGCCTGCAGCGAGCGGATCGCGGTCTCGCGGCCCGAGCCCGGGCCCTTCACGAAGACCTCGACCTTCTCCAGGCCCTGCTCGATGCCCTTGCGGGCCGCGGCGTCGGCCGTGACCTGCGCGGCGAACGGCGTCGACTTGCGCGACCCCTTGAAGCCGGCTCCGCCGGCCGATTCCCAGGCGATGACGTTGCCCTCGCGGTCGGTCAGCGAGACGATGGTGTTGTTGAACGACGTCTTGATGTGCGCCTGGCCGATCGGGATGTTCTTCTTGACCCGGCGGCGACCGGAGCGCGGGCGGCGAGGGGCGGGCACTACTGCGTCCCCGCTGCGCTCGGACTGCACAAGGGGCTAGGGAGACCGTTCGCTGCGCTCACTTCTTGCCCGCCTTCTTCTTTCCGGCGACCTGCATGCGCTTCGGGCCCTTGCGGGTGCGCGCGTTGGTCTTGGTCTTCTGTCCGCGGACGGGCAGGCCGCGCCGGTGGCGCATGCCGCGGTAGCAGCCGATCTCCATCAGCCGCTTGATGTTCTGGGACTGCTCGCGGCGCAGGTCGCCCTCGACCGTGAGATCCTCGACGGAGTCGCGCAGCTTGGAGATCTCGTCCTCGGTGAGATCGCGCACGAAGGTGTCCCGGTCGATGCCGGTGTGCTCGAGCAGGTCCTGCGAGGTGGACCGGCCGACGCCGAAGATGTACGTCAAGCCGATCTCGACGCGCTTGTTGAGGGGGATGTTGACCCCGGAGATACGAGCCATGCCGGACCTACCCCTGACGTTGCTTGTGGCGCTTGTTCTGGCAGATCACGAGCACCACGCCGCGACGGCGGATGATCTTGCACTTCTCGCACATCGGCTTGACCGACGGTCTGACCTTCATGTGTCCTTTCGGGCTGATCCAACGAACTGGCTCTGGAGGCCGGTTCGGCCACCGCTACCAAGACGCGGATGAAGCAAAGCTCTGCGCACGCACGCAGGGATGCCCGCTGCGAACGCGACCAGGAAGCATAGCAACCCGGACCGGGGGTTCTGGGCGGGGCCGGTGGCGCCCGCCCTTAGGGCCCGCACGAACCCTTCGTGCGTTGTGGCGCGGAAACTGCTCTCTCACCCTCGGCCGGAGACGCCTCGCACCCCCGCGGCGCCGGCGACGCGGACCACGCGGGTCGCTCAGGCCACGGCGGCGAGGACGGTCTCGTGCCACGGCGTGAGGATGCGCGGGCCGTCCCCGGTGATCGCGACCGTGAACTCGAAGTGGGCGGCCAGGGAGCCGTCCTGGGAGTAGATCGCCCAGCCGTCGTCGCCCATCCGGACGGCGTGGCGGCCGGCGGTGGTCATCGGCTCGATCGCCAGGACCATCCCCTCCTCCAGCAGGACGCCCTTGCCGGGGGTGCCGTAGTTGGGGATCTGCGGCTCCTCGTGCATCGAGCGGCCGATCCCGTGGCCGACCAGCGACCGGACGATGGAGAAGCCGCCGCTCTCGACGTGCTGCTGGACGGCATGGCCGATGTCGCCGAGGTGGTTTTCAGGGACGCACTGCTCGACGGCCTTGAAGAGGGCCTCGCGCGTGGTGTCCAGCAGCTTGGCGGCGACGGGGCTGACGTCGCCGACCGCGAAGGTGATCGCGCCGTCGGCGACCCAGCCATTCTTGGTGACGCCGACGTCGACCGACAGCACGTCCCCGCGCTGGAGCTTGAAGGGCCCCGGGATCCCGTGCACGACCATGTGGTTGGGCGAGGCGCAGATCGAGCCGGCGAACCCGCGGTAGCCCTTGAACGACGGCTGGGCGCCCTGGCTGCGGATGAACCGCTCCGCCGCCTGGTCGAGCTCGAGCGTCGTGACCCCTGGGCGGATCTTGCGCGCCAGCAGGTCGAGGACCTTCGTGTGGATCGCGCCGGCCGCGGCCATCGCGTCGATCTCGGCGGAGGACTTCTTGACGATCACCGCGCCCAGTCTATTCCCGGCGCCCCGGCGCGTCAGACCGAGTCTTCGAGCTCCAGCGTGGCCAGCGTGGACTGGACGTGCCCGTGGACCTCGTCCGGCGCGGCCGTGCCGTCGAAGCGCCGCAGCAGGCCCTCGTCCTCGTAGCGCTCGACGAGCGGCTCGGTCTGCGCGTGGTAGGTCGCCAGGCGCTTGGCGACCGTCTCGGGCTTGTCGTCGTCGCGCTGGAAGAGCGGCTTGCCGTCGACGTCGCAGACGTCGGCCTGCTTCGGCGGATTGGAGTCGACGTGGTAGACGTGGTTGTCCTCGCACTGCCGGCGGCCGGCGAGGCGGCCGATGATCACGTCGTCGGCCGCCTCGATGAGCAGGGCGGCGGTGAGCGAGCGCCCGCGGGCCGACAGCGCCTCGTCGAGCTTGTCGGCCTGACCCTGCGTGCGCGGGAAGCCGTCGAGCAGGAAGCCGTCGTCGCCCTCGTTGGCGATGCGCTCGATCAGCACCTTGCAGACGATGTCGTCGTCGACGAGTCCGCCCTCGGAGATGATCCGGGCGATCTTGCGCCCGAGCTCGGAGTCCTCCTTGCGCTTGGCGCGCATCATGTCCCCGGTCGCCAGGTACGGGAGGTCGAAGTCCCGCCGCAGGTGCTCGGCCTGGGTGCCCTTGCCGGCGCCGGGCGGGCCGAGGAGGATGAGATTGAGCTCGCCCACGGGCGGCGGAATATACCGTCGCAGCGTGCGTTACTTCAGGAAGCCCTCGTAGTTGCGCATCATCAGCTGCGCCTCGAGCTGCTTCATCGTGTCCAGGGCGACGCCCACGACGATCAGGATCGAGGTGCCGCCGAAGAAGAAGTTCGCCGAGGTCTGGTTGATCAGGATCGTCGGGAAGGCCGCGACCACCGCCAGGTACAGCGCGCCGGGGAACGTCAGGCGCGCCAGGATGCGATCGAGGAACTCGGCCGTCGGCCGGCCGGGTCTCACCCCGGGGATGAACCCGCTGTACTTCCTGAGGTTGTCCGCCTGGTCGACCGGGTTGAACGTCACCGCGGTGTAGAAGTAGGTGAACAGGACGATGAAGACCGTCTCGCCCGCGATGTAGGCCCAGCCGCTGGGGTTGAAGAACGTCGCGAGGCCGCTCAGCGCGGGGACCAGCTGGCCGACCGTGGGCGGGAAGGCCATGATCGAGGCCGCGAAGATCACCGGGATGACGCCCGCCATGTTCACGCGCAGCGGCAGGTAGGTCTGCCCGCCGCCGGTCATACGGCGGCCGATGACGCGCTTGGCGTACTGCACCGGGATGCGCCGCTGGCCCTCCTGGATGAACACGATCGCGGCGATGATGCCGAGCGCCAGGAAGGGCATGATGACCACGAAGACCTTGTCGGAGTTCGTGTACCAGGCGTGCACGCCGCTCGGGATGCGGCTGGCGATCGAGGCGAAGATCATCAGCGAGATGCCGTTGCCGATGCCGCGCTGGGTGATCAGCTCGCCCATCCACATCAACAGGACGCAGCCCGTCGTGAGGCAGAGGACGATCAACAGCACGTTGCCGGCGGTGAAGTTCGGGATGATCGGCGACCCGGCGCCGGCGCTCTGGGTCTTGAAGAGAAAGACGTAGCCGACCGACTGGGCCGCCGAGAGGCCGACGGTCAGATAGCGCGTGTACTGCGTGATGCGCGCCTGGCCGACCTCGCCCTCCTTCTGCAGCTTCTCCAGGGCCGGCGAGACCACCGTCAGCAGCTGCAGGATGATCGAGGCGGTGATGTAGGGCATGATGCCCAGCGCGAACAGCGCCACCCGCGAGAGCCCGCCGCCGGTGAAGGTGTTGAGCAGGTTGAGGATGCCGCTGCCGGCGAAGCTGCCCGAGTTGGCCTTGATCGCGGCCACATCGACGCCCGGGACCGGGATGAACGCGCCCAGCCGGTACAGGGCCAGAAGCCCCGCCGTGAAGAGCAGCTTCTTCCGGATCTCCGGGACCTTGAAGGCGTTGAGGATCGTGGAGACCACGGGGCGACCTACGGTAGCGCGCTACGGAACGATCGTGCAGGTGCCGCCGGCGCCCTCGATCGCCGCGCGCGCGGCCTTCGAGAAGCCGTGCGCGGACACGGAGAGCCGCTTGGTCAGCTCACCGCGGCCGAGCACCTTGACCGCGATTCCGCGACGGGTCGCCAGGCCGGCGGCCTTCATGGTCTCGGGGGTGATCTCGGCGCCGGCGTCGAAGCGCGCCTCGAGATCCTCGAGGTTCACGGGCTGCGTGTGCGTCCGGAAGGGCTCGAACGGCATCGACATCTTCTTGTTCGGGCCGCGCAGCTTGCGCATCCGCATGTGGATCGGGGTCTGGCCGCCCTCGAAGCGCGCGCGGTCCTTGGCGCCCGAGCGCGAGCCGTAGCCCTTGTGCCCGCGGCCAGAGGTCTTGCCGTGGCCGGAGCCGTGGCCGCGACCGACGCGCTTGCGCTCCTTGCGGGACCCCGGCGCCGGCTTGAGGTTGTGCAGGCTGATGTCAGCGGCGTCGAGCTCTGTCGGCTTGTCGCCCCCTGTGCCCGAGGCCGAAGGCCTTTGGGTATCAGCGGCCATCAGGGCTTCTCCTCGACGGTGATCAGGTGGCGGACGCGGTGGACCATGCCGCGCAGCTGCGGGGAATCGGCGCGCTCGACGGACTTGCCGATGCCGCGCAGGCCGAGCGAGCGCAGGGTGTCGCGCTGCGGGGCGTTCGTGCCGTTGGCCGACTTGACCTGGGTGATCACCAGCGCGCTCACTTCGCGTCCTCGTCGTTCTTCGCGTCCTGCTTGTCGTCGTCGCCGGTCACGGTCTCGACCGCCGAATCCATCACGCCGGCGATGGCGCCCACGGCGTCCTTGACGGCGTCCGGGACGGCTTCGACGACGGCATCCGGCGCGGCCTCGGCGACCGTTTCCACGGCTGCCGCGGCAGGACCCTCGGCCTCGGCCTCCCCTTCGGCGGGAGCGGCCTCGGCGGCGCCGTCGGTGAGCGTCGCGCTGGCGCCGGCCTCCTTGTGCAGGCCGAGGACGGCGTCGATCGAGAGTCCGCGCAGCGCGGCGATCTCCTCCGGCTTGCGCAGGTCGCGAAGCCCGGCTTCGGTCGCGCGGACCAGGTTGATCGGGTTCTGCGTCCCGAGGGACTTGGAGAGGATGTCGTGGATGCCGGCGAGCTCGAGCACCGCGCGCACGCCGCCGCCGGCGATCACGCCGGTACCGGGCGAGGCGGGCTTGAGCAGCACGCGGCCGGCGCCGAACACCCCGGTCACCTGATGGGTGATCGTGGAGCCGTGCCGGGGCACCTTGAAGAGGTTCTTCTTCGCCCGCTCGACGCCCTTCTGGATCGCCAGGGGGACCTCGTTGGCCTTGCCGTAGCCGATGCCGACGGTGCCGGACTCGTCGCCGACCACCACCAGAGCGGTGAAGGAGAAGCGCCGGCCGCCCTTGACGACCTTGGCGACGCGGTTGATCTCGACGACGCGTTCTTGGAGGTCCAGGCCGGCGGAGGAGACGGATCTATCGGGAGCAGCCATCAGCGATCAGAGCCTAGAAGGCCAGCCCACCTTCGCGCGCGCCCTCGGCGAGGGCCTTCACGCGACCGTGGTACTGGTAGCCGGCGCGATCGAACACGGCGGCGTCGAGGCCGGCGGCCTTGGCGCGCTCGGCGAGCAGCTCGCCGGCGCGGCGCGCCTGGTCCATCTTGGGAAGGGCCCTGAGATCGCTCTCGATCCACGACACCGCCGCGAGCGTGCGCCCGCTGGAGTCGTCGATGAGCTGCGCCGACACGCCGCGATTGGAGCGGAACACCGCGATGCGGGGCCGCTCGGCGCTGCCGACGACCTTCGCCCGTACGCGCCGGCGGCGCTTGAGCCGCACGGCCTGCCTGGTCTGAACCGTCATGCGCGCTTACCGACCTTCCGGGCCACGTACTCGCCCTCGTAGCGGATGCCCTTGCCCTTGTAGGGCTCCGGCGGCCGCTGCTTGCGGATTATGGCGGCGGTCTCGCCGACCTGCTGCTTGGAGTTGCCCTTGACGATCACGCGCGTGGGCACCGGCACCTCGAACTCGATCCCCTTGGGCGCGGGGATCTTGACGGGGTGCGAGTAGCCGAGCGCGAGCTCGAGGTCTGAGCCCTTCAGCGCAGCGCGGTAGCCGACGCCCTGGATCTCGAGGGTCTTCGAGAACCCGGCGGTGACCCCGGTGACCATGTTCGCGACCAGCGAGCGCGTGAGCCCGTGCAGGGCACGGTGCTCGGCGCGGTCGGTCGGGCGCGTGACGAGGCACTCCTCGCCCTCGACGACGATCTCGATGGCGCGCGACTTGCGCTCCTGGAGGTCGCCACGGGGACCGGCCACGCGGACGACCTCCGGCTCGACGCTGATGTTGACGCCCGCCGGGACGGGGATGGGCTTCCTGCCGATGCGGGACATCGGGTTACCAGACCATGGCGACGATCTCGCCCCCGACGCCCTCTTTGCGAGCGTCGTGGCCGGTCATCACCCCAGAGGATGTGGTCAGGATCGTCGTGCCCATGCCGCCGAGCACCTTCGGGACGTGCTTGGAGTCCACGTAGGAGCGGCGGCCGGGACGCGAGACGCGCCGCAGCCCGGAGATCACCGAGACGCGGGCCTCCGTGTACTTCAGCTGGACGACGAGCGTCTCGCTCGCGCCGCGCAGGGACGGCTTGGTCTCGTAGGAGCGGATGTATCCCTGCTCCAAGAGGATGCGCGCGAGCTCGACCTTGAGCTTGGACGAGGGGATCTCGACCGTCTCGTGAGCGGCGGTGATCCCGTTGCGGATGCGCGTCAGGAAGTCAGCTATGGGATCGGTCATCGACATCGTTCACCAACTGGATTTGGTCATGCCCGGCACCATGCCGTCGTGCGCGAGCTCGCGCAGACAGATGCGGCAGAGGCCGAACTTGCGGTACACGGCGCGGGGCCGGCCACAGCGGCGGCAGCGCGTGTACTCACGGGTCTTGTACTTGGCGGGGCGCTGCTGGCGCACCCACTGGGAGGTCTTCGCCATGGGGTCAGCTCCTCGTCACGCAGCGACGGAGTCGGTGTCAAGGGTCTCGAAACCGCCCGGGCGGCCCTCGCGGGCGAACGGCATGCCGAACGCCTGCAGCAGGGTGAACGCCTCGGCGTCGGTCTGAGCGGAAGTGGTGATCGTGACGTCGAGCCCGCGCACCATGTCGATCTCGTCGTAGTCGATCTCCGGGAAGATGATCTGCTCCCTGATGCCCATGGAGTAGTTGCCGCGGCCGTCGAACGAGCGGGGGTTCAGGCCCCGGAAGTCCCGGATCCGCGGGATCGCGATCGTCGTCAGGCGGTCCAGGAACTCGTAGGCACGCTCGTCGCGCAGGGTCACCGACAGGCCGACGGGCATGCCCTCGCGGACCTTGAACTGCGCGACGGACTTGCGCGCGCGGCGCGTGTTGGGCTTCTGCCCGGCGATCGTCGCGAGCTGCTGCTCGGCCTTCTCGAACATGCCGCGGTCCTGCTTGGCCTCCCCCACGCCCATGTTGAGCGTGATCTTGGTGATCCTGGGCGTCTGCATGACCGACGAGTAGCCGAAGTGCTCCTTCAGGCGGCCGCGCAGGGTGTCGTTGTAGAGCGTCTTGAGTCGGGCGTTGGCCATCAGTCGAGCTCCGTTGAGGAGAGCTTGGTCACGCGCATGCGGCGGCCATCGTCGCGGCGCTCGACGCGCACGCGGGTCGCCTTGTGGTCCTTGGGATCGTAGATGGCCACGTTGGAGACGTGGACACCGCCCTCCTTCTCGATCACGCCGACGGCCTGGTTGGGCCGGCCGGGTGTCGGCGCCTGGTGGCGCTTGACCATGTTGATGCCCTCGACGAAGACCTTCGAGCGCTTGCTCTCGACGCGCAGGACCTTGCCGGTCTTGCCCTTGTCCTTGCCCGAGATCACGATCACGGTGTCGTCGGCCTTGATGCGGATGGGATGGGCCATGTCAGAGCACCTCCGGGGCGAGCGAGACGATCTTCATGTAGCCGCCGTCGCGCAGCTCGCGCGCCACCGGGCCGAAGATGCGCGTCCCACGCGGATTGCCGGTCGCGTCGATGATGACCGCGGCGTTCTCGTCGAAGGCGATGTATGTGCCGTCGTCGCGCCCGAACTCCTTGCGCGTGCGCACGACGACCGCCTTGACGACCTCGCCCTTCTTGACGGTGCCCTGGGGCGTCGCGGTCTTGACGGCGGCCACGATGACGTCGCCCACGCCGGCGTAGCGGCGGCGCGAGCCGCCCATCACGCGGATGCACAAGAGCTCGCGGGCCCCGGTGTTGTCGGCGACGCGCAGACGCGACTCGTTCTGGATCATCGCCTGCTCACTTCGCGCGCTCCAGGACTTCCACCAGGCGCCAGCGCTTCAGGCGCGACAGCGGACGGGCCTCGACGACGCGGACGGTGTCGCCCGCGTTGGCCGCGTTGGCCTCGTCGTGAACGTGCAGGGTGCTCGAGGAGCGGATCGTCTTCTTGTAGCGGCGATGGCGACGAGCCACGTCGATGCGCACCGTGATCGTCTTGTCGGCCTTGTCGGAGAGCACGATGCCCTGGCGCTCCTTTTGATGCCCGGTCTTCTGCGGCTTGGGCTCGGGCGCCTCGCCCTTGGGCTGCGCGGCCTTCTTGGCCTTCTGGCGGGCGCGGTAGGCGCGGCGCTGCGCGGCCTTGCGCCTGCGCTCGGCGTCGCGCTCGGACTGCGTCGCGGGCCGGCGCGGGCCGCGCTTGGACAGCGCCACCTGGCGACGGCGCGCACGGCGCTCCTTGGGAGCCAGCACCTCGCCTGTGCCCGAGTCCGCAGGGCTGTGGGTATCGGGTGCGGGCGGGGGCGCGGGCGCGGGGGTCTCGGTGTTCTGGGTCTCGTCAGCCATGGGGTCCTAGGAAGTCGTACGTTCGTGGAGCGCGATGCCGCGCTGGCGGGCAATCGTCAGCGCGCGAGCGAGGTCGCGCTTGACGCTGCTCAGTCGGGCGGTGTTCTCGAGCTCGCCGGTCGCGTGCTGCATGCGCAGGCCGAAGAGGTCCCGCCGCGCGGTGGCGATGTGCTCGATCAGCTTGTCGTCGGCGAGGTCTCGAAGCTCCTTGGCGGTCATGGGTCTACTGGCCGTCCTCGCGCATGACGAACTTGGTCTTGACGGGAAGCTTGCGCCCGGCGAGGCGCATCGCCTCGCGAGCGAGGGTCTCGTCGACGCCGGAGAGCTCGAACATCACGCGCCCGGGCTTCACGACGGCGACCCAGCCCTCGGGGTTGCCCTTGCCGGAGCCCATGCGGGTCTCGGCGGGCTTCTTGGTCACGGGCTTGTCCGGGTAGATGTTGATCCACACCTTCCCGCCGCGCTTGATCTTGCGGGTCATCGCGATGCGGGCGGCCTCGATCTGGCGGTTGGTCAGCCACCCGCACTCGAGGGTCTTGAGCCCGTACTCGCCGAACTGCACCGTCGGCTGGGCACGGGTCAGCCCGCCCATCCGGCCGCGGTGCTGCTTGCGGTGCTTCACGCGCTTGGGCGACAGCATCAGCGGCTGATCCCTCCGCTGAGGTCGGGCCGGTCGTTGCGCCCGCCACGGCCTCCGCCGCCGCGTCCGCCGCCACCTCCCCGATTGCCCGATGAGCCGTCGCCGCCCTGCTGCCCGTCGGTGCGGAAGCCCTCGGGCATCACCTCGCCCTTGTTGATCCAGCACTTGACGCCAATCCGGCCGAAGGTGGTACGCGCTTCGTGAAAGCCGTAGTCGATGTCGGCACGCAGGGTGTGCAGGGGAACGCGTCCATCGGAGTAGCTCTCGGTGCGAGCCATCTCGGCGCCCCCAAGCC
>JBBQBV010000034.1:0-28967 GCA_038318085.1 Solirubrobacterales bacterium | reverse complement strand
AGCGCGTTGAGCCGCGGCCGGTCGACCCGGCCCACGAAGCGCACGTCGCCGCCGGCCGCCCGCGCCCGCAGCTCCTCGGCCAGCGGGCCGTCGCCGGCGATCACCAGGGGGACACCGGCCAAGCGGCAGGCGTCGATGGCCAGGTCCACCCCCTTCTCCCGCGACAGCCGGGCGGCGACCATCGCGTAGGTGCCGCGGCCGGCGGTCGAGCGCTCGGCGAAGTGGTCGATCGGGCCCGGCAGGACGTGGGTGGGGATGTCGCCGAAGTCGACGCCCAGCTCGTGCAGGCGTCCCAGGGCGAAGGGGCTCGGGGCGCACACGGCGTCGACATGGGCCAGGATCCGCGCCTGGTTGCGGGCGATGCCCAGCGCGTAGGGCAGGCCCTCGGCGCGCGACCCGCGGCAGTTGTGCCGCAGCCCCGGCCGCGTGTCGGTGCCGTGGCAGCGCACGCAGTCCCGGCCGTCCGGGTCCGTGCAGGTGCCGACCGCGCAGACCAGCCGGTAGTTGTGCAGGTGCAGCACCGTCCGGGCGCCGGCCGCGCGGGCCGCGGCCAGCGCGCGCCAGCCGAAGGCCGGGTTGAGGTTGTGGGCGTGCACCACGCGCGCGCCCGTCCGCCGCACGGCCGCGGCGACCTCCTGCGGCTCCAGGCCGCCGCGTAAGAGCCCCCGTGCCGCGTCGGCGCCGGAGAGCTCCTGCGAGCTGCGCTCGAGCACCTCCACGTCCTCCCCCAGCTCGCGGGGGATCAGCCACGCCAGATCCTCGACCGCCCGCTCCTCCCCGCCGGGCACGCGGTAGCGGTTGTGCAGGAGCAGGATCACGAGTCGCCGTAGGGTAGGTCGGCCATGGCCGTTGACTTCGCCTCGGGAGAATCGGGCACGCTCGGGCGGCGCACGAGCGCCACCGGGATCCTGCGCGACCTCGCCATCGACGCGACCACCGCGCCGCGGCGCCTCGCGCTGCATCGCGCCGCGCTCTCGGCGGAGCCCCAGCGGGTGCTCGCGATCTCGATCGCGCGGCCCGAGCGCGCCGGATCAGCCGCCGCGGCCGCCTACGAGCTCGAGCGCTCGCGCCTGCACGAGGTCCAGGTGCGCCTCGCCGCCCCCCGGCCGGGCGCGGGCAAGTGGGAGAACCTCAACGCCCTGCTCGCCGCCAACCCGCCCACGGGCTATGACTGGCTGCTGCTCTTCGACGACGACGTCGTGCTGCCGCGGCGCTTTTTGGACTCGTTTCTGTTTCTGTGCGAGCGCTTCAGGCTGACGCTCGCCCAGCCCGCGCACAAGCACTGGTCGCACGCCGCGTGGCGGGTCACGCGCCGCCAGGCGCGCAGCATCGCGCGGCGCACGCGCTTCGTGGAGATCGGGCCGGTGACCGCCCTACACGAGCGCGCTTTCAGCACCCTGCTGCCGTTCCCCGACCTGCAGATGGGGTGGGGCCTGGACGCGCACTGGGCCGCTGTGGCCGCCGAGCGCGGCTGGGCGCTCGGCGTCATCGACGCGACGCCCATCCGCCACACCCGCCCGGTGGCCGCCGGCTACGACCGCGAGTTGGCGCTGGCCGAGGCGCAGGCCTTTCTGGCCGACCGGCCCTACGTCGGCCGCGACCGCGCACAGCAGACGGTCCGCGCCTTCACCCGCTGGTGAGGGTCGCGGTCGTCGCCGAGTACTACCCGCGGGCCGCGGACCCGGTGCTGGGCGTGTGGGTGCACCGGCAGGCGCTCGCGGCGCGCGGCGCCGGCGCCGACGTGCGCGTCCTGGTCCTGCACCGGCCCGTGCCCTCGCGCGCCGCACTGGGCTCGCGCGAGCCGCGCCGGCTGCTCGAGCCGCTGCGCCAGCCGCTGCGCGCAGAGCTCGACGGCCTCCCGATCACCTACGTCCCGTTCCTCGCCCCGCCACGCGCGCGCAGCTACGGCTCCTGGGGCGCCTACGCGGCGGCGCCGCTCGCGCTCGCCCTGCGGGCGCTGCGCCGCAGCTTCGCCTACGACATCGTCCACGCCCACTACGCCGCGCCCGGCGCCGACGCGGTCCGGCGCGCGCGCCCCGGCACGCCGTACGTGGCCTCCGTCCACGGCGGCGACCTGCTCGCCGTCGCGCACGCCTCCCCCGCCGGCGCCCGCGCAGTGCGGCGCGGCCTTCAGGGCGCGGCGCTGACGCTCGCCAACTCGGGTGGCATGGCCGAGCTGGCCCGCCGCCACGGAGCCACAGACGTGCGCGTGGTGCACCTGGGCACCGACGTGCCGGCGACGGTCCCGGTCCACCACGCCGAGCGCCTGGTCACCGTCGGCCACCTGATCGCCCGCAAGCGCCATGCGGACGTGCTGCGGGCTCTGTGGCTGCTGCGCGACAGCCATCCCGGCGCGCGCTACGTGGTCATCGGCGACGGCCCGGAGCGCACGGCGCTGGCGCGCCTCGCCGCCGAGCTCGGGCTCTCCGAGCGCGTCGAGCTGCGCGGCGCGCTCCCGCACGCCGAGGCGGTGCGCGAGGCGCAGTCGGCCGCCGTCTTCGTGCTGCCCAGCGTCGACGAGGCCTTCGGCGTGAGCTACGTCGAGGCGATGGCCGGCGGCGTGCCCGCCATCGCCAGCCGCGCCGAGCCGGGCCCGGAGGAGATCCGCGAGTTGACCGAGGGGATGTGCCTCGTCGCCCCGGGCGAGCCCGAGGGCCTGGCGCGCACGATCGCCGCGCTGCTCGACGACGAGCGCCAGCGCCGCCGGCTCGGGGCCGCCGCCCGCCGCGCGGTCACCGAGCACTTCACCTGGGCCGCCTGCGGCCGCGCGACCGTGCAGGCCTACGCGGACGCGCTGTCGTGACCGGCGACCGGCGGCCGGTCCTGTTCGTCACCAACCACGCCCCGGGCTACCGCGTCGGCGCCTTCGCGGCGCTGCACAAGCGCGAGGACGTCGTCTTCGCCCTGGTCGGCGGCGAGGCCCGGCACGGCGGCGGCGGGACCGCGCCCGGCGAGCTGCCCTTCCCGGTTCGCCACGTCGCGCAGCGCGACGTGCTCGCGCTCGCCGCCTGCGGGGACTACCGGGCGGTCGTGGCCGGCATCTCCGGCCGCGTCGCGCTGCCCGCCGCGCACCTCGGCGCCCGCCGCGCGCGCGTGCCGTTCGTCCTGTGGGCGACGTTGTGGGCGCACCCGCGGACGGCGGCGCACGCGCTCTCCTACCTGCCGCTGCGACACCTGTACCGCGACGCCGACGCGATCGTCACCTACGGGCCGCACGTGAGCGCCTACGTGCGCACCAAGGGCGCAAGGGCGCCGGTCTTCGAGGCTCCGCAGGCGGTCGACGACGGATACTGGACAAATCCGGCAGACCGTCCGCGGCGTCAGTATGCTTACCAGGCCTTGTTTGTCGGCCGCATGGCCGGGGAGAAGGGTTTGGCGACGCTCCTATCGGCCTGGCAATCGTCAGGCCTCCGAGCGTCCCAAGCTGCGCTGGTTCTGGTCGGCGGAGGGCGGTTCCGAGCCCCGCTCTCCGCCACCAGCGCGGTGCTTGGAGTCGGCCACCTGCCGCCGGGCGAAGTGCGCAACTTCTACGCCTCCAGCGACGTTGTCGTGGTGCCCTCGGTCTCCACGCGCGCCTTCCTGGAGCCGTGGGGCCTCGTCGTCAATGAAGCGTTCCACCAAAGCACACCCGTTGTCGCCACGACCGCCGTCGGCGCCGTCGCCGGCGGGCTCGTGCGCGACGGCCGCAACGGCCTCGTCGTCGCCCCCGGCGACGCAGGAGCCCTCGCCGCGGCCCTGCGCCGCCTGCACGACGACCCGCAGCTGCGCGCCCGCCTGGGCGCCCAGGCCCGCGAGGACATCGCGCCCTACACGCAGTCGGCGTGGGCCGCCGGCGTCGTGCGCGGCCTCGCCGCGGTGGGCGTGGCGCGGTCCTGAAGCTTTGGCTAAGGCGGCCTGACTACCGTGATCCGGTCCATGCGACGCCTTCTCACCGTCTCGCTGGCCGTCGTGCTCATGCTCTTGGGCGCGGCCCCGGCCGTCGCCTCGACGCGCAGCAAGATCATCGCCGACTGCTCCGACGACGGCCAGCTGCAGGGCCGCTACTCCCCCTCCGAGCTGCGCAACGCGCGCCAGCACCTGCCGTCCGACGTCGCCGAGTACACGGACTGCGCCGACGTGCTGCGCCGGGCCGAGCTGCCCGACCACGGCGCCACCGGCGGGGGCACCGGGCCGACCACCCCGCCCGGCGCCCCCGTGGTGCCCGGCGGCACCGGCACCCCGCCCCCGAGCAGCGCCGTCACCACCAGGCCGCTCACGCCGACGACCGACCAGGATCGCCAGGCTCTCGCCGGGGCCCTGGAGTCCGGCAGCCAGCCCGTCACCGTCGACGGCCGGCGCCTGCTGCCCAGCACGGCCGCGCTGCGCGAGGGCTACAAGGCCAACGGCCTGCCGAGCACGGTCGTGATCGCGCTGATCGCGCTCGCGCTGGCGGGGCTCGCGCTCAGCATGCCCCCCGTGCGGCGCGTGCTGCGGCTCCGGCGCGGGCCCCGGTGAGCTCGGCTGTCACCGGGCGCCTCTCGCGCCCGCGACGCCGGGCCCGGCCGCTGGCCACCGCCCTCCCGCAGGTCCTGACGGCCGACCTCGCGGTCTGCACCGGGGTGGCGATGATCCTGTGCCTGCTCGCGTTCGTGGCCCAGGGCGGCGTCGCACTCGGCCCGAACACGTTCATGCAGGTGATCCTGGTCGCCGGCGGCGGGCTGCTCGGGGCCGCGGCGCTGGCGGTCCCACACCGCCTCGCACCGGCCGGCCTGCTGCACGGGGGGCGCACGCTCGGGCTCTTCGGGATCCTGGCGCTGCTCACCGGGCTCTCGATCGCCTGGTCGCTGGACGCGAGCAGCTCGTGGCTGGAGGCCAACCGGACGCTCTCCTACCTCGCCGCCTTCGCCGGGACGCTCGCCGTCGTGCGGCTCGCCCCGGGCCGCTGGTCGGCGGTCTTGGGGGGCGTCGCCCTCGCGTGCGTGATCGTGTGCGCCTACGCCCTGCTCACCAGGGTCTTTCCGGTCCAGCTCACAGCCGACGAGACCGCCGCGCGCCTGCGCGCGCCCTTCGGCTACTGGAACGCCGTCGGCCTGATGGCGGCGCTCGGGGTGCCGCCGCTGCTCTGGCTGGCCTCGCGCCGGTCGGGCCACGCCGCGATCAACGCGCTCGCCTACCCCGGCCTCGGCGTGCTGCTGGTCTGCCTGATGCTGTCCTACTCGCGCGGGGCCCTGCTCGCGCTCGCCGTCGGCCTGATCGTCTGGTTCGCGCTCGTGCCGCTGCGCCTGCGCGGCGCCGTGGGGCTGCTGATCCCGGCGCTCACGACCGTCGCCGTCGTGGCCTGGACGTTCGCGCAGAGCGCACTGACCACGGACGGGCTCGACGCCGCCCAGCGCACCGAGGCGGGCTTGGCGCTCGGCGCCCTGCTGGCCCTCCAGATCCTCGTTCTGCTGGCGGCCGGGCTGGCCGTCGGCTTCGTCTCCGCCCTGCGCGTGCCGTCCCCGCGGACGCGCCGGCTCGCGGGCCAGGCGGTGCTGGGCTCGATCGCCCTGGCCCTGGTCGCGGGCGTGATCGCCCTGGCGACGGCCCCGGGCGGGATCGACGGGCAGATCGCCAAGACCTACCACCAGCTGACCGACCCCAACGCCCGCACGCCCTCCAACTCCCCCGACCGGCTGACCGCCACCGCCTCCGTGCGGGCCCGCTACTGGGACGAGGCGATGAAGATCCACGCCGTGCTGCCGTGGCTCGGGGCGGGGGCCGGCGCCTACGGGACGGCGCGCCAGCCCTTCCGCACCCAGACGCTCGACGTCCAGCACGCCCACGGCTACGTCGTCCAGACGCTCGCGGACCTCGGCTGGGCGGGGCTGATCATCTCCCTCGCGGCGCTGACCGGCTGGCTGTTCGCCGCCGCCCGCGTGCTCGGCCTGCGCCGCGGCGACCGCGGGCTGGCCTGGGACGCCGAGCGCGTCGGCATGGCCACGCTCGCCGCCGTGGTCGTCGTCTTCGGCGTGCACTCGCTGGTCGACTGGACCTGGTTCATCCCGGCCAACGCGATCACCGCGCTCATCTGCGCGGGCTGGATCGCCGGCCGTCCGCCGCTGCGCACCCGCCTCGCGACCGAGGGCCCGACCGGCGTGATCGACGCCGCCGAGCGCGTCGGGCTCCTTCCCCGCACCCCGCGGCACACGACGCGAGCGCGCCTGATCGCCTGGCGGCCGAGCCCCTACCGAAGCGTCCTCGCCGCGGGCGTGTTGGTGGTCGCGATGACCGGATTGTGGACCATCGTGCAGCCGCTGCGCGCCGAGCACGCCGGCGACGCGGTCACCAACCGCCTGTACGCCGGCCAGTACCAGGCCGCGGCGCACATCGCGCACATCGCCGCCAAGCGCAACCCGCTCTCCGTGGAGCCCTGGTACGGGCTCGCCGCGGCGCGCACGTCGATGGGCGACGGGCGCGGGGCGGTCGCGGCCCTCGGCCGCGCCGTCCAGACCCAGCCCGCCAACGCCGAGGCCTGGCGGCGGCTCGGGGCCTACGAGCTCTCCACACTGCACGACCCGGCCACCGCGCTGGCCGCCTTCCAAGCCGCTTACTACCTCGACCCTCAAGCTCCGGGCAGCCAGTCCGACGTGCTCGAGGCCTCACGTGCCACGGTGACGCCATGAAACGCCTGACCCTCCTGCTCCTCCCGATCCTGGTGCTCGCCGCCGCCGCGCCCGCGGCGCACGCCGCGCGCGACCAGGAGGCGACGTTTCAGGACGACAACCAGCTCATCTATACGACCCCGGCCGCGCAGAAGACGCACCTGGACACCCTCAAGGGCCTCGGCGTGGACCGCATCCGCGTGACCGTCCTGTGGAAGGCGCTCGCGCCGGCGGCAGACTCGACCACCCGTCCGAACTTCGATGCCACGGACCCCGAGGCCTACGGCTCCGGCGCCTGGCGCAGCTACGACGCCCTGGTCAAGGAGGCGTACGCGCGCGGCATGCGGGTCAACTTCGACGTCACCGGCCCGGCCCCGCTGTGGGCCAACGGGAAGGCCCCGCGCCCCGACATCGCCTACACCTACGAGCCGTCCCCGGCCGAGTACTCCAAGTTCGTCACGGCCGTCGGCCGGCGCTACTCCGGCACCTGGCCCGACGGCAGCGGCGGCATGATCCCGCGCGTGGACTACTGGTCGATCTGGAACGAGCCGAACCACTCGGGCTGGCTGACCCCGACGTGGCAGCGCTCCGGCAGGACGTTCTTCGAGCGCTCCGCCTCGCTGTACCGAGAGCTGCTCGACGCCGGCTACGCCGCGCTGGGCGCCACCGGCCACGGCTCCGACACGATCCTGATCGGCGAGACCGCGCCCGCCGGCAACAACTCCATGAACGTCAAGCGCTTCATGAAGCCGCTCGTGTTCCTGCGCGCGCTGTACTGCGTGGACCGCAAGCTGCACCGGCTCAAGGGGACGGCCGCCAAGCGGCTGAAATGCCCCTCGACGGGCCTGGCCTTCCGCACCCAGCACCCCGCCCTGTTCACGGCCACGGGCTTCGGCCACCACCCCTACCAGCTGCTCACGGCGCCCGACCTCAAGCCGCGCGACAAGGACTTCGTGACGATGGCGGTCCTGCCCCGCCTGACCCATGCGCTCGACACGATGGTGCGCCGCTACGGCTCGCACCGGAAGTTCCCCCTCTACCTGACCGAGTACGGCTACCAGACGCCGCCTGACCCGGCCGGGGTGCCCCTCTCCGTCCAGGCCCGCTTCATCAACCAGGCGGAGTACCTCGCCGCGCGCAACCCGCGCGTGCGCACGCTCTCCCAGTTCCAGCTCGTCGACGACGGGCCCCCGATCGGCACGACGTTCCAGAGCGGCCTGGTCGGGCTCACGGGCAAGAAGAAGCCCGCCTTCCAGGCCTACCGGCTGCCGTTGTGGGTGAGCGGCAAGGGATCGCGCAAGCGCGTCTGGTCGGTCCTGCGCCCGGCGGCCGCAAAGGTGCGCGGGACCGCCCAGATCCAGTTCCGCCCCCGCTCGGGCAAGCGGTTCCGGACGATCAAGCAGGTGAGGTCAAGCGGAGCGCACAACGTGGTCTCCGCGATCGTGCACACGCCCGGCTCCGGGGTGGTGCGCATCGTCTACGGGCGGATCCACTCGCGCAGCGCGACGGTGCACTAGCGCCGCGGGGGTCGCAGCGGTGAAGTGGTCGCGATAGGACCACGAGGCGCAGCGGCCTCGGTCCCGGGGTCGGCTATGCTCACGTGCGCATACTGGAGAAATGGGGGCAGGCGAGATGGCCACACTGGATTGCGGCGTCGAGATCACCGAGGACACGACGCTCGACAGCGATCTCGCGTGTGCGAGCGGCCCGGCGCTGGTCGTTGCCGCAGACAACGTCACCCTCGACCTCGGCGGCCACACCGTGTCCGGCGACGCCCAGGCGCCGAACAGCGGGCCGGGCATCCTGCTGCGGTCGGTCAGCGGGTGCACCGTACGCAATGGCACCGTCGAGCACTTCCAGGCCGGGGTGGTCATCGCGGGCGGCGATCGGAACGTGGTCGAGAGCCTGACCGTCCAGGACAACATCGGGCCGGCCGACGGCGACTTTGGCGACGGGATCGTCCTCGACGGCTCGACGGACAGTCGCATCGCCGGCAACACCGTGCGGCGCAACGGGCCGTTCAGCGGGATCTCCCTCGTGCAGGGGTGCCATGGCAACGAGATCCGCGACAACGTGGTGACGGATAACAACATGCTGCACGCGGGCCAGGCGAGCGCGGGCCGCCAGGACATGGGCATTCGCCTGGAGGGGCCGGCCGCCAACGACAACAAGGTGGTCGGCAACACCGTCACGGGGAGTGGGAGCAGCGGGATCGTCGTCCTGCCCACTTGCGTGAACCTCGACGCGTGTGCCGAGACACCGCCCAACGAGGGCAACGAGGTGGCCGGCAACACCGTCAACCACAACGGCACGAGCGGTCGGGGCGACGGCATCAAGCTGTTCAATGTGCCCAATCCGGTGGCGCCCACCAGGACCACGATCATCAACAACATCGCCAACGGCAACGCCACCGCCGGCATCTCCGTCGACGAGGGCGCCACGGACAACCGAATCGCTGGTAACAGCGCTCACACCAACGGCGAGTATGACGGCTACGACGGCAACACCAACCCTGCCTGCGACGCCAACCAGTGGGAGGCGAACGACTTCGGCCTGGCCAACCAGCCGTGCGTGCGGCGGCCCGGGGCGACGGCGGCCTCGGGGCTCCGTACACGACTGGGCGCCGAGTGAGGCACGCGCGTGACTGAGGCGCCTACGGCAGACCAGTACGTCCTGCTGCCGATGCGGGGCATGCGGGCGACGGAGCAGACCCTGCCACCGGAGGGCCGCGAGTTCCTGCAGTCCATGAGCGAGGGACGCAGGGAGGTGGCGATCCCCGGCGGCTCGAGCGTGCAGGTGGACGTGCTCGACTCGATCGGCGTCGACGGGGCCAAGCTCGTGGCCCTGCCGCCGGACGCCGTCGCCGCGGTCCGGGCGCTCCAGCCCGGGCTGCGGCTGGTGCCCGTCGTGTACTACGCACCGGCTGCGAGACCCCGGGCGCAGGTGGTCACGGTCGCCCCGCTTGCCGCGGTCGCGCCGGGCATCCGCCTGCGCGTGGTCTCCGACACGGGCGGCGAGCCGGTGGCCGGCGCTGTCGTCGTGGCGTTCACCGACTTCGCGGCGAACGAGGGCGCCGAGGGCGTGACCGACGCTCAAGGCCAGATCAGCCTTGCCCTGGGGGCGCCGAGCGTCAGGCTCGAGCGGCTGTACGTCTACCCCAACACGGCCATGTGGAGCCTGCTCGAGACCGACGTGACCGTCTCGAATGGCGGCGAGGTCGAGCTGCACCCGATCGAGCTCGACTACACGGACGGGCTGCGCCACTACTACGGCAACGGTCCGGACGGGGCCGGGGCCGGGGTCAAGGTCGCCGTGGTCGACACGGGTGTCGACCCGCACCCCGACCTGGTCATCGACGGCGGCGAAAACACCGTGACCGGGGAGGACCCCAAGGACTTCGGCAGCAACGGGGTGCCCCACGGCACCCATGTGGCCGGCATCATCGCCGCCCGCGGCACCCCGCCCTCCGGCATCAGGGGTGTTGCGCCGGGGGTCACCCTCCGCGCCTATCGCGTGTTCGCCAAGGGCGCCTCGGGGGCATCCAATTTCGCCATCGCCAAGGCGATGGACCGAGCGGTCGCGGACGGCTGCGACCTGATCAACATGAGCCTGGGTGGGGGACCCGCCGATCCGGTCCTGCAGACGGCGGTGGCCGACGCGCGTGCCGCCGGCAGCGTCTGCGTCGTCGCCGCCGGCAACGACGGGCAGCCGAAGGTGAGCTTCCCGGCCTCCGACGACATGGCGCTGGCCGTCGGCGCGCTGGGCCGTAAGGGCACGTTCCCCCGCGACAGCTCCGAGATCGACGACATCACGCCGCCCTTCGGCACGGACGAGGACGATTTCGTCGCCTCGTTCTCCAACACCGGCCCCGAACTCGACCTGATCGGCCCGGGAGTCGGCATCATCTCCACCGTCCCCGGCGGCTACGCCGAGATCAGTGGGACCTCGATGGCGTGCCCGGCCGCGACGGGGTCAGCCGCCCGGATCGTGGCATCGATGCCCTCCCTGAGCGAAAAGCGCGACGCCGCTCGCTCCGCGGCCATCGTCAAGGCCGTCGCCGCCTCGGCCCGCGATCTCGGCTTCGCCCCGGTCATGGAGGGCAACGGCCTTCCCGAGCCGCCGGAGTAGTGGCGAGAGGACGCTTCGTCGTGCGCTTCGCAGGAGACCGCGGCAAGCCGGCAGCGGACCTGGAGCGAATCCGCCGCCTTCCCGAGGCGATCGTGCTCGACGCGTCCTCGTCGCGCATCGTGCTCGTCGAGTCCGACGAGCAGCCGCTGCGCGACCTGGTCGAGTCCCTGCCCGGCTGGGTCGTCGCCCCCGAGCAGGAGACCCCCGTCCCCGACACCCGCAAACGGATCAGACGCCCGCCGGCTTAGACGCGTCGCCAGCCGGGGCGGCTGCACGTGATAGTCGCTGTAGCGACCATCAGGCGCGGCCGCGAAGGCGGCGGTGACGATTCCCGCATGCGCGAAGGAGCCCGTCTCGTCGCGGACGAAGAGCACGAGCACGAGCGGCACCATCCCGCTCGCGAGCCGGGCGGCGATCGCGGCGGCGACCAGGCCCGCCACGCCCGACGAGGCGAGCGCCCGCCTCAAGCCGCGTCGACGAGCTCCGGCGGCAGACGCCCCGGGCGGTGGGCAGCGCGGACAGACTCGAGCAGCTGCTCGTACTCGTCGGTCACGGCCTCCCAGGAGTAACGGCGGGCGCGTTCGTGGGCGCGCGACCGATACCCCTCCACGGTCTCGGGCTCGTCGAGCAGGCGCCCGAGCTGCGTCGCGAGCGACGTGACCCCGTCGGCGCCGGAGTAGTACAGGCCGGCGTCCCCGACGGTCTCCACGTTGGGCGGGTGGTCGTTGACCAGCACGCAGTTGCCGGCCGAGAGCGCCTCGAGGATCACCGGGTGGGTGCCGCCCACCTCGGTCGGCGCGACGAAGACGTAGGCGTGGCGCTGCAGCTCCCAGTAGCCGCGGCCGAAGACGTAGCCCGGGAACAGCACGCGCGGGTCCCCCTCGCGCATGACCGTGCGGATGTAGTCGTCCGCGTACGGCGCGCCTCCGACGACGACGAGCTTCATCCCGCGCGTCTGCGCGGTCGGCAGCCGCGCCCACGCCTCGACGAGCACGTGGGGGTTGTTCTCGGGCTCGAGCCGGCCGACGAAGAGCACGTACTCGCGCGACTTCAGGCCGAGCGCCTCGAGCGTCCCCTGGCCGCTGAAGCCCGGGTCCTCGACGCCGTAGGGGACGACGTCGATGCGGCGCCCGTAGCGGTGCTCGTAGATGTCGGCGACGGCGTGGGAATCGGTGATCGCGCGGTCGGCCCAGCGCGGCGAGTTGCGCTCGGCGAAGCGCAGGTAGCGCTTCGCCGGCGCCGGCCACTTGCGCCGGTCGGAGTCCAGGCCGTCGACGTTGATGACGGTCGGGATGCCCGCCAGCCGCGTGACGAGGCACAGCGGCGCGTTGCCGGCGATGAAGAACAGGGCGACGTCGGGCTTCTCGCGACGGGCGGAGTGCAGCGCGCTCATGAGCGTGTGCGCGAAGGTGTCGAGGTACTTGTTGCGGACCGTCGGGAGATGGACCAGGCGCGCGCCCTTGTACGTGCGGATGCGCCGGTCGACCACGTGCGGGCGGCAGTAGACGACGACCTCGTGGCCGCGCTCGGTGAATCGCTCGGCGAGCTGCTCGGCCGCCGTCTCGAAGCCCGAGTAGGACGCCGGGATGCCGCGGGTGCCCAGGATCGCGATCTTCATCGGCGGTCGAGGGTAGCTAGGGCCCGTACCGCCAGAGGTCGGGCTGCTCGGCGAGCCATCGGCGGCCGTCGCCGCGTCCGAGCGCGATGGCGCCGTCGATGAAGTCGCGATCGAACATCAGGTAGCTGACCAGCGTGCCGTGCAGCGGCGAGCCGCGATCCAGCATCCGGTCGAGGATGTTCAGGTCGCTGTGGCGCAGGCCGGCCCGCCAGCCGCGGCGCCGGCGCAGCACCTCGCCCGCGAGCAGGGCGAGCTCTCCGGGCCGTGTGGGCGCGACGAAGATGTACGGCACGCGGCGCAGGGGCGAGGCGCCGGTGGCTGCGCGCCAGCGCTCAAGCGCACCGGCGTCGGCCTCCTCGACGAGCGCGTTGAGCCGCGCCAGACGGCGCACGTCGTCGCGGAGGGTGTCCACGAGCATCGCCTGCAGCACGTGAACCAGTCCGTCGGCCATGCCGGGCCGGGCCGATCCCTTCCCCGCCTCCGCCTCGGCACCGCCGGCCGTGCCCGCGTCGGTGGAGATGACGACCAGCTTCTGCGCGCCCAGCACCAGGGCGGGGGCCAGCGGCGAGCGCAGGCGCGCGCTGCCGTCGACGTACCAGCCCGGAGCCGGGCCGCCGCTGAGCCGCACGGGCGGAAACAGCCCCGGGATGGCCGCCGACGCGCGCACCTGGTCGACCGCCAGCTGAACGTGGTGAAACGCGATGCCGCCGGGGAGCCGGTCCTCCAGCGGCCGACCGGCCACGAACGCCGTCGCGCGGCCGGTCCGCGCGTCGGTGGCCATCGTGGCCACCTGGTCCACGAGGCCGGCCTCGAGGTTGCGCCGGCCCTGCTCGATGTCGAGCAGGCGCGGAAGGTGGCGCCGCAGCCCGACTGGGTTGAAGAGGGCGGGCAGGCGCACGCCCGGCACGCCGGCGAACGAGCCGAGGCAGTGCGCCAAAAACCAGGGCAGCTGCCGCCCCGCCATCGAACCGAACACCTGCGCGAGCGTCACCTCGCCCCAGCGCGCGCAGGCGCGGGCGAAGATCTCCTCGTCTTCAAGCTGGACCAGCCCGGCCAGCGCGACGCCGTTGATCGCGCCGCTGCTGGCCCCGGTGATCACGCTCACGCGCTCGCCCCGCTCATGCAGCGCCGGCAGCAGCTCGGCCAGCACCCCGATCTCGTAGGCACCGCGCGCGCCGCCGCCCGCCAGGACGAGCCCGACGGTCATGCGAGCGGGCGGGAGGCGAGGCGCGAAGCGAGCACGTCGCGCCCGCAGTACCGGTGCGTACGCGGGGTGTTACATCACCGCCGGCGTCCTCCGGCGAGGATCGCCCGCTCGTACGCGGTGACGTGGGCGCGGGCGGAGCGCTCCCACGAGAACGCGGCAGCGCGCGTAATGCCGCGGCGCCGCAGGTCCTCCCGCAGCGGCCCGATCGTCGCCAGCTCGGTCAGACCGGCTGCCAGCGCCGCGACGTCGTACGGGTCCACGAAGCGCGCGGCGTCCCTGCACACCTCGCGCAGTGCGGGGATGGCGGCGGCGAGGACCGGTGTGCCGGCGTGCATGGCCTCCAGCGCCGGCAGCCCGAAACCCTCGTGCAGAGAGGGCAGCACGAGCGCCGCCGCGTGGCGGTGCAGCTCCGGCAGGTCCGGAGCGCCCTCGAGCCGGACGCCGGGGGCGGGCGCAACCGCGGCGCGCCCGGCGAGGACGAGGTCCAGGGGCGCCTCGGCGCCCCCGCGGTAGCGCGCGTAGGCGGCGAGCAGGCGCCCGAGGTTCTTACGCGGCTCGGCGTCGCCGATGTAGAGGAAGTGGCGCGGCTCGCCCCGGTCGGGGGCCGGCGCCTGGCCCGGCCCGTGCGGGGCGACGACGACGTCCGCGACGCCCCACAGCTCGCGCACGTCGGCGGCCGTCGCCGCGCTCGGCGCCACCACGGCCGCCGCCGCACGGGCCGCCGCGCGGTGCTGCCACACGGCCGCGAGCTGAAAGCGCGCGTTGAAGCACTCCGGCACGCGCAGGAAGGCGAGGTCGTGGACCGTCACCACCTGCGGCGTGCGCCCAAGGGCGCGCGCGGGCAGCGGGTGGTGCAGGACGTCGGCCCCGCGGGCGGCGCGGGCGAGCCGGAGCTGCCAACGCGCCTCGGCGACCGGATCGAGATGGCGCCCGCGGCGGCCGTCCGCCTCGGCGACCTCGACGCCGAGCGCCCGCAGGGCGGTCACGAGGTTCTCGACGTAGACCTGCGTGCCGCTCGGCCCGCGGCGGGCGAAGCTCACGTCGATCAGGATCTTCATCGCGCCCGCACCGCCCGCGCCACCAGCGTCGCGTGCTGCGTGCGGATGCGGTCGACCTCGAACCCCGCCGCCGCGAGCATCCCCGCCAGCGACCGTCGCGTAAAGAAGCGCAGGTGCTGGCCGCAGGGATCGAAGTGCGCATCGAAGCGCAGGGCCGCGAGCGCCACGCGCCGCGGCCAGGGGTGGGCGGGCGTCGTGACGAGCAGCCGGCCGCCGGGGCGCAGCACGCGGCGCGCCTCCTGCAGCAGGCCGAGAGCGTCCGCGACGTGCTCGAGCGTCTCGCTGCACCACACGACGTCCACGGAGCCGTGTGCGAGCGGGAGGGTCCCGTCGTCGGCGAGCATCCGCGCGTCGCCGTGCTCGCGCGCCCGCTCGACCGCCTCCTGCGCGGCGTCGACGCCGACGCCGCGGGGCGCGAGCCCCAGGAAGCGCCCAGCGCCGCAGCCGAGGTCGAGCCACTCCTCGCCGGCGCGCAGCTCGGCCACCAGCAGGCCGCTACGCCAGCCATGGCGCCACGGCTCGGGATCGCGCGGCCGGTCGCGCCAGAAGTCCTCGTAGATCCGCTTCACCCGCGCCGGCCCCACCACTTGCCCGCCAGCCGCGCGGCCCGCCGCGGATCGAGGCGGGCGCGCGCCCACGAGCGGTGCCAGCCCTGGTCGCCCCACCACTCCCGGAAGACCTCCTTCAGCCCGTAGGGCGGGAGCTCGAGGTACATCGCGTAGCCGCGCGCCTCGCGGGCGTAGCGGGCGAAGCTCGCGCGCAGCGAGTCGTGCGCGTGGTCGTGCTCGACGGCCAGCGCCGGGTCCAGCACGCACACGGCGCCACGGCGCTCGAGCGCCCACAGCGCCCACTCGCGGTCCTCGGTGCCGGGCAGATCCTCCCGGAAGCCCCGCTCGCGCCACAGCGACGCGCGGAAGGCGCCGGCGCCGTTGGAGTACCCCCACTCGGGATGGACGCGGGCCAGCCCGGCGTCCTGGCGGACCACGCCGGTCAGCGGCCGCGACTCCCAGTCGTGCGACGGCCCGAAGGCGCAGGCCACCGCGGAGTCGCCGAACGGCTCGACCATGCGCGTGAGCCAGCCGGCGTCGCGCGGGAAGGCGTGGGCGGAGAGGGCGACGACGATGGGCGCCGCGGCCGCCGCGGCGCCCAGGTTCAGCGCGCCACCGAAGGTGAACGCGGCCGCGGGGAGCTCCAGGACGCGGGCGCCGCAGCGACGCGCCACGTCCGCGCTGCCGTCGGCCGAGCCCGAGTCGACCACGATCACCTCGTGGGGTTCGGTCTGCGCGGCCAGCAGGCCCAGCAGCGTCGCGAGCGCCGCCGCCTCGTCGCGGACCCGGATGACGACGCTGGCGCGCATGCGCTCGCAGACGCTATCCGTCGGGATTCGCTTGCTCATGGCCGGGGTAGCGCGAACCCGACCGCCCGTCCACCCCCAGGAGGATCCTCATGCCCGAACCCAACGGGCGAACCAAGCTCGAAGACCAGCCGACCGCCGAGCTCGTCAAGCAGCTCTCCGAGCAGGCGACACAGCTGCTGCGCGCCGAGGTGGAGCTCGCCAAGGCCGAGCTCACCCAGAAGGGCAGGCAAGCCGGCATCGGCGCCGGGATGTTCGGCGGGGCCGGCGTGTTCGGCCTCTACGGCGTGGGCGCCCTCGTGGCCGCCGCCGTCGCCGGCCTGGCGACCGCCGTCGACACCTGGCTGGCGGCCCTGATCGTCGCCGTCGTGCTCCTCGCCGTCGCCGGCGTGGCCGCGCTGCTCGGTAAGAACCGGGTGCAGGCGGCGTCGCCGCCGGTGCCCGAGCAGGCGATGGAGAGCACCAGGGAAGACCTCCAGGTCACCGGGGCCCGGGTCAGGAGGGCACGCTCATGAGCGCCGAGCGTTCGCCGGAGGAGATCCGCGCCGAGATCGAAGGCACCCGCGAGGAGCTGGCCGACACGGCCGCCGCCCTCGCGCTGAAGGCCGACGTCAAGGGCCGCGCGCAGGACCGGGTCCAGGAGATCAAGAGCGACGTCAAGGAGAAGGTCGCGGACGTCACGCCGGACTCGCCCGGTGACGCCGCTCAGAGCGTGCAGAGCGCCGCCAAGCGCAATCCGGTCCCGACCGCCGCCATCGGCGCCGCCGTGATCGTTCTCGCCCTCGGGTACCTGATCTACCGCCGGAGGTCCTGAGCGACTGGGGCGTCCGCGCCCCGTCGACCGTTAGCCTCGGGCAGCGATGCCCTCTGTCCTCGCCGTCGCCCCGGTGGACCACCCGGGCGGCGCCGAGATCGGCCTGCTCCGCCTCCTGCCCCGCCTGCGTCACGCCGGCTGGGACGTCACGCTCACCACCCCCGGCGACGGCCCCGTGCTCCGCGCCGGCGAGCAGCGCGGGCTGCGCTGCGAGCACCTGGGCCTCGGCGGCCTCGGGCGCGGCGAGGGGGCGCGCGCCGTGGGCGCCTGGCCCGCCGCGCGCAGGCTCGCCCGCCGCCACGACATCACCTACCTCAACGGCTCGGTCTGCGGCCGCCTGCTGCCCGCGATCCCGCACGGCAAGCGGGCGGTCCTGCACGTCCACGACCTCGTCGACCACGTCCCCGCGCTGTGGAGGCGCGCCGACGTCGTGCTCGCGGACTCCACCGCCGTCGCCGAGCGGCTCGGGTCGCTGCGGGCCCGCCCCCACGTCGTCGGCTGCCCGATCGAGCCCGAGCCGCGCCTGATCACCCCGCCCTGGCCCCCCGGCGACCGCCCCGTCGTCGGCTACGTCGGGCGCATCGAGCGTCGCAAGGGCGTCCTCGACCTCGTCAGCGCTGCCCACCGCCTCACCGCCGCCGGCGCCCGCGTCGTTCTGGTCGGCGACGACCCGTACGCCTCGGACCCCGAGTACTTCAGCCAGGTGCGCTCGAGCACCGGCGTCGAGCACTACGGCTGGGTGGACGGCGCCGCCGGATTGATGCGGGCGCTCGACGTGCTCGTGCTGCCCTCCCACCAGGAGCCGTTCGGCACGGTGCTGGCCGAGGCCATGAACGCCGGGACGCCCGTCGTCGCGACGCGCGTCGGCGGCCTCGCCGAGGTGGTTGACGACGGCGTCACCGGCCGCCTCGTCGCCCCGGGCGATCCGGCCGCGCTGGCCGAGGCCGTCCTCGACGTCCTGGCCCGCCGCGAAGCGATGGGTGCGGCCGGCCGCGAGCGCGCCAGGCGTTGGCACGTCGACGCCTACGCCGAGCGCGTGATGGGCCTGATCGGATGAGGATCGCCTACGACGCGCGCCCGGCCGTCGACCCGCGCGGCATCGGGCGCTACACGCGCTCGCTGCTCGCCGCGCTTCAAGGCGAGGCGGCCCGGCGCGGGGGCGAGATCGTCGAGGCCCACCGCCCGCGCGGCGTCGACGTCTACCATTCCCCCTGGATCGACGGTGCCCTGCTGCGCCCGCGCCTGCCGATGGTCGTCACGCTGCACGACCTCGTCCCGCGCAAGCGCCCGGGCGAGTACCTGCGCTCCGGCTTGCGCTTCCGCATGCGCTACCTCGCCGTGGAGCGCGCCAGCCGCATCATCGTCCCCAGCACCGCCGTCGCGCAGGAGGCCGTCGCGCTGCTGAAGGTGCAGGCCGGCCGCGTCGACGTGATCCCGGAGGCGCCGGACGCGACCTTCTTCCCGCGCGACGCATCCGAGGTCGCCCGCGTGCGCGCCCGCTACGCGCTGCCCGAGAACTACCTGGTCTGGGTCGGCGGCCTGCGCCATCCCGATCCGCGCAAGCGCGTCGCGGCGCTCGCCGGCACGCCGCGCGACGGCACGGGGCTCGTGCTCGTCGGCGATCCCGGGCAGTGGGCGCTCGAGCTGCGCGACGTGACGCTGACCGGCGCCGTGGACGACGACGACCTCGCGGCCATCTACACGGGGGCGCGCTCGCTCGTCTTCCCCTCCGACGACGAGGGCTTCGGGCTGCCGACGGTCGAGGCGCTCGCGTGCGGCACGCCCGTCGTGGCCTGCGACGTCCCCGCCCTGCGCGAGGTGCTCGGCGAGCGCGCGACCTTCGTCGGCGCGGACGACCTCGCGGGCCTGGTCGCCGCCGCCACGGCGGCCTCGCGCCCGGCTCCCCCGCCCCCGCCGTGGACCTGGGAGGACGCGGCGCGCGCGACCTGGGACGTCTACGAGCGCGCGGTCGGGGCACCATGACATAGTACGTGACAAACCGTATGGCATCTCAGACGACATTGATTCGCCGACTCCAAGGAGCGGCCGAGAGAACGGATCTCGACCGAGCCGACTTCGCTCGCATCCTCGGAACCAACGCTCGCACTGTGACCCGATGGCTCGTAGAGGAGTCCGAGCCGAGAACCGAGGTGCGCAGGCGTCTGCTCGAGGTGCTCGCCGTGCTTGAGCAGCTCTCCGGCGTCATGCAGCCGAGCGCCGCGCACGACTGGCTCTTCTCACCGAACCCACTGCTCGAGCATGAGAAGCCCATCGACCTGTTGACGCAAGGGCAGTGGCGGCGGGTGCTGGGACTGATCGATGCGATCGAGGAAGGCGTCTTCGTCTGACCCGTCAAGCTGAGCTGGTCGCCGCAATCGACCAGGTTGATGGGACACATTGGAGCGGTGCAGGCTGGCGACATCTACGGCTCGGCCGCGACCCGCTGTCCGGCGCGGGTGCCCGCATCCAGGGCGCCCGCTGGAACCCGCCGAACAGCTTCGCGGTGCTCTACCTCGCAACGAGTCGCGAAACGGTGATGGCCGAGTTCGACCGCCTGGTCAGCCGACAGTCATTCGGAGCGTCCGACCTGCTTCCCCGTGCGATCTATGAGTACGCGATCTCACTTGAAACCCTGCTGGACCTCCGATCCGCGGGAAGCCTTGCGGCTGTCGGGCTCACCAACGACTTGCTGACCTCGGACGACCCTGCGAGTTGCCAGGCCGTCGGCGAAGCCGGGTTTGCCGCAGGCAGGACCGGGATTCTGGCCCCGAGTGCAACTGGCACGGGCGACGTGCTCGCAGTGTTCGCCGAGCGTCTGCATGGCGCGTCATCGTTCTCGCCCGGCGACTATGAGGTGTGGCAGTCGTGACCCAAGATTCCGCCGTCACCGCGGCGGGGTGAGCCCGAACGGCGGGCGCCGCACGGCGCGGCGCGCCTGCACCTGCGCGCGCCGGCGGCGGGCGCCCGGGAGCGCCGCGAGCACCTCGCGGTAGCCCGCGAGCAGATGGCGCTCGCGCAGCAGGACATAGGCGAAGGCGGCGAGCTCGTAGGCGAGCACGACCGGCAGGTCGCCCAGCAGGCCGCGCGGCGTCTCGTTCTTGACCCACATCAGGTAGCGGTTGCGAAACTGCAGGCGGCGGTGGGCCTCGGAGACCGCGCCGCGCGTCGAGGGCGAGTAGGTGCGGACGTGGCGCGCGGTCGCGCGCGGCTCGTACATGCAGCGATAGCCAAGCAGCCGCGCGCGCCAGGCCAGGTCGGCGTCGGTCGCCCACAGGGCCATGTCCTCGTCGAAGACCTCCGGCGCCCCGCCCGCGGCGGATGGGAGGGCGCAGGCCGCGAGCACCTCGCGGCGATACAGGGCGGCCGCGCCGTCGGCGCCGAAGCAGTCAGCCCGCCGCGCGTAGGCGCCGGCCGGCGCGCCGTGGCCGACGAGGCCGTTCTTGCGCCGGCGGTCCACGGACATCCCGGCCGCGTCGATCCCCAGCGCGGGGCCCTCGTCGAGCGGGCCGGCCGTGCGCAACAGCTTGCCCGCGACGCTACCGACGCCGGGCGCGTCGACGTGCGGACGGGCGGCCGCCAGGAAGCCGGGGTCCAGAAAGCAGTCGGCGTTGAGGATCAGGACCGCGGGCGTGTCGATCTCCGCAAGCCCGACGTTCATCGCGGCGGCGTAGGAGACGCGCCGGCGGATGCGCACCAGCCGCGCCCCGTGCTGCGCGGCGAGCACGCCCGTCCCGTCGGTGCAGCCGTTGTCGATCACGACCACGTCGGCGCCCGCCTGCAGCACGGCGGCGGGCAGCGAGTAGGCGAGCATGGGCGCCTCGTCGACGGAGAGCATGAGGATCGTCGTGGCGGTCACCGGCCCGCCTGCACTGCCTCGGCGTAGACCGCGGCGGTCGCGGCCGCCGAGCGCTCCCAGCTGAGCTGCGCGGCGCGTACCCGGCCGAGGGCTCCCAGCGCGCCGGCGCGCTTCAGGGCCTCGCGCACGCCGTCGGCGATCGCGTCGGGGTCGAGCGGGTCGAAGTAGACCGCCGCGTCACCGCCGGCCTCGGGCAGCGCCGTCGTGCGCGCGGCGGCCACGGGCGTCCCGCGGGCCATCGCCTCGACCACCACGATGCCGAAGCCCTCGTACAGGCTGGGATGGACGAGCGCGGAGGCCCCGCGCATGAGCGCGTCGAGCGCGGCGTCGTCGACGTAGCCGGGCAGCTCGAGCGGCTCGCCGCCCGCGAGCGCGCGCAGCGCGCCGCCCTCCCCGCAGTCGGCGCCTGCGACCACGAGCCGGTGCTCGAGCCCCTCGGCGCGCAGCCCCCGCCAGGCGGTCACGAGCCGGCCCCAGTTCTTCTTGGCACGCAGGTCCCCCACGCCGAGCAGGTAGGGCGCGCCGGCGGGGGGCGGCGCGTCGCCGATCGCCACGGAGGGGGCGTTTGGCACCACGTGCACCTTTCCGGGATCGACGCCGTAGCGGCTGCAGACGTCGTCGCGGGTGAAGGCGCTGACGCACACGACCCGCTCCGCCGACCGCGCCGCGCGCGGGGCGAGGAGCTTGAACTTGGCCCGGGTGCGCGGCGCGAAGTCCTCCGGGAACGCCTCGAAGGCCAGGTCGTGGATGGTCACGACGCCCGCGCACGGGCGCCGCAGCGGCAGGAAGACGTTGGGAGCGTGCACGACGTCCGGCCGCGCGACGCGCAGCGCCAGCGGCAGCCCGATCTGCTCCCACAGCACCTCCGGCCCGCGCCACCGCTGCCCCGTGAGCTCGCGCAGCTCGAGGTCCGTGCGGGCTCGCAGGGCCGCCCCCAGGTCGCGGGCATAGCGCCCCCAGCCCCGCGGCTGGGGCCCCCGCGCGTCCCTGGCATCCATCGCGATCCGCAGCACGACGGCGTACCATGCCACCCTGCCTGTGCTGCCGAGCCCCGCCCCCACAGCCGACGCCGGGACCGATAGCAACGGGAGCCGTCCCAAGTCGCGGATCTTCGAGATCCCGATCGATCTCGGCCGTCCCGAGGAGCTGCTGCGCATGGTGACGGGCTGGGTCGGCTCGGGAAGACCCCGGCGGGTGATGTACGTCAACGCGCACGTGCTCAACCAGTCCCAGGAGCGGCCCGAGCTGCGCGCCGCGCTGCAGGACGCAGACCTCGTCTACTGCGACGGCTACGGCGTGCGGATCGCCGCCAAGGCGCTCGAGCTGCCCACGCCGCACCGCATGACGGGCGCCGACTGGGTCTGGACGCTCGCCGCCTTGTGCGAGGAGAGCGAGAAGTCGGTCTACCTGCTCGGGTCCGAGCCCGGGATCGCGCACGAGGCCGCCGAGCGGCTCAAGCGCTGGTATCCCCGGCTTCAGGTCGCCGGCTCGCACCACGGCTTCTTCTCCATCGGCTCCCCCCACGCCGAGCGCGTGGTGGAGGACATCAACGCGCGCCAACCGGACATCCTGCTGGTCGGCATGGGCACGCCCAAGCAGGAGCACTGGGTCCAGGAGCACTTCGACCGGCTCGACGTCGACGTCTTCTGGACCGTCGGCGCGCTGTTCGACTACGTCTCGGGGCGCATCCCACGCGCTCCGGGCTGGCTGGCCGACAACGGGCTCGAGTGGATCTTCCGCCTCGGCGTGGAGCCGCAGCGGATGTGGCGGCGCTACCTGCTCGGCAACCCGGTGTTTCTCTCCCGGGTGATGGCCGAGGCGCGCGACCGCCGCGCGCACGGTTGATGCTGCGGTACCGCTACCTCTTCGAGCAGATGGTCCGCCGGGAGCTGCGCTCGAAGTACAAGGGCTCTGCGCTCGGGGTGCTGTGGTACCTCGTCAACCCGCTCGTGCTGATGGCCGTCTACGCCGTGATGTTCCGGTCGCTGCTGAAGGCCGTGCACATCCCGGACTACCCGCTGTTTCTGTTCGTCGGGCTGATCGTGTGGACGTTTTTCTCCCAGTCGCTGCTCTCGTCGGCGACGTCGCTGGTCGAGCAGGCGTCCCTGGTCTCCAAGGTGCGCTTTCCCCGCGAGACGGTGCCGGCGGCCGTCGTCAGCGTGCAGCTCGTGCCGTTCGCGGTGCTGCTGGCGATCGTCGCGCCGATCGCCGTGATCGTGCGCGGGACGCTCGACCCCGCGCTGCTGCTCCTGCTGCCGATCGTGGCCTGCCTGTACGCCTTCGCGCTCGGCCTGGCGCTGATCGTCAGCGTCGCCCACGCCTACTTCCGGGACGTCCAGCCGGTCCTCGGCGCGGCACTGCTGCCGTGGTTTTTCCTCACGCCGATCTTCTTCCGCGTGCAGGATCTCCCCGGCCTCGCGGGCCACGACACGGCCGAGGCGCTGCTGCGCTGGGGCAACCCCGTCGCGCCCTTCATCGAGGCCGTGCGCGCGGTGCTCTACAGTGGCGCGGCGCCCGGCCTGGCCACGCTGGCCTACGTGGCCGCCGCGACGGTGATCGCGGTCGTGGTCGGCCGCGTCGTCTTCCGCCGCCTCGAGGGCGAGCTGGCGGTGATCCTGTGAGCGCGGAGCCCGGCGAGATCGTGCTGGCCGACGCCTGGCGCGCCTTCAAGATCGGGGCGGACCGCGGGCGCACGCTGAAGGAGCTCTTCACGCGGCGGACCGCGCGACCGCTGGCCCAGGTGCAGGCGCTCGCGGGGGTCGACCTGCGCGTGGCGCCCGGGGAGACGGTCGGCATCGTCGGGCGCAACGGCGCCGGTAAGACGTCGACGCTGCGCGTTCTCGCCGGCATCGTCCCGCTGGATAAGGGCACGGCGGAGTGCGGCGGCCGCGTCGCCACGCTGATCGAGCTCGGCGCGGGCTTCGGGCGCGAGTTCACCGGCCGCGAGAACATCCTGCTCAACGGCGCGCTGAACGGCATGGGCAAGCGCGACATCGAGCAGCGGCTGCCCGACATGATCGCGTTCTCCGAGCTCGGCTACTTCATCGACGTCCCCGTCAAGGCGTACTCGAGCGGCATGCTGGTGCGGCTCGGCTTCTCGATCGCGGCGCACCTCGACGCCGACGTGCTGCTGATCGACGAGGTGCTGGCCGTGGGCGACGAGGCCTTCCAGCGCAAGTGCCTGCGCCGGATCTCCGAGCGCATCGTGGCCGGCGCGACGCTCGTGCTCGTCTCGCACGCGCCGGCGGCGATCGAGCGCACCTGCCAGCGCATCGTCGTGCTCGACAGCGGCCGGATCGTCTTCGACGGCCCCACGGCGGAGGGCCTGCTGCACTACCACGAGATGCTCGGCACCGAGACCGGGGAGGGCAGCACCGAGCGCCGCCCGAGCGAGCACCGCCGCGTCTTCGTCGAGGACGTCGCCCTGCAGGACGGCGAGGGCCGGCGCCGCACCGTGTTCTCCCCGGGCGAGCCGCTGCGCCTCGTGCTCGGCCTTGGCGTGCGGCCGGGCGCGCAGCCCTGCCGCGTCGTCTTCGAGCTGCGCCAGTCCTCCGGCCAGCCCGTGTTCAAGGCGGGCGAGGATGTCGACCTCGGCGGCCGGCCCGGGCGGCTGACCTTCGAGGTGCCGCGCCTGAACCTGCTCGGCGGCGACTACGACCTCGTCGTAGGCGTGCACGAGGCGGGCGACCCTGACCCGGGCATCGACCGCCTCGTCGGGCTCTCCGTGGCCGCGACGCCCGGGGCCGAGGGCATCGCCGACCTGCGCGGGACCTGGTCGCTGGAGACGGCGGTCGGCGCATGACCGAGCCGGCGCAGGCGCTCGCGCGGGCGCGCGCCGCCGCGGCCGCGGGGCGCGAGCGCGGGCTCTACGAGGAGGCCGACCCGTCGCTGGACGCGTCGCCGGTCACGCGCATCTCGCAGACGCGTCTGGTCGAGTGGTCGCTGATCGCACCGGACATCGAGCGCGTGTACTCCACGCGCCGGCTCGGCGCCCCGATCACCCTCGTCAAGCGCCTGCTGATCCGCTCCCTGCGCCAATACATCGGCGAGGCCATCGCCCAGGAGAGCCGCTACAACGCCCAGGCCACAGCGCACATCCTCAACCTCGAGGATCGTGTCCGCGACCTCGAGGAACAGCTCAAGAAGCGGTCCAAGCCTGTCTCGGGCGCACCTGACGGCGAAGCCTCGGGTCGACAGCTCCGATGAAGGTCCACCAGTTGCTGTGCGCAGCCGGTCCGGTGGACGCGGTCACGAACCAGGGCCTGGCCTGGCGGCGCCAGTTCGCGTCCTGGGGCTGGGCCGGCGAGGACTACGCGGAGGTGCTCGCCCCCGGCATGGACCGCCACGCGATCCGCCCGCTGAAGGCCTTCCGGCCCGGCCGCGGCGAGCCCGTCCTGGTGCACTACTCGGGCTATGCTCCCGGCCTCGAGCGCCTCGTCCGCCCCCCGTCACGCTTTTTGGTCCTGTCGCACAACATCACTCCCGCTCGCTACTTCTGGGAGCTGGAGCCGAGCGAGGGCGTGCGCTGCTCGCTCGCCCCGGCGCAGCTGATGAAGATCGCGGGCCGGGCGAACATCGCGGCGGGCGTGTCGCAGTTCAACGCCGACGAGCTGCAGACCGGCGGCGTCGCCGATCCGGACGTGATCCCCATCCTCTTCGACCGCTCCCGCCTCCCCACGCCCGCTGCACCGCCGCAGGGCCCGCCGACTGTCCTCTTCGTCGGGCGGCTGGCCCCGCACAAGCGCCAGGATCTGGTCATCCGCGCCTTCGGCCTGTACCGGCGCGTGCACGCCCCCGACGCGCGCCTGGTGCTCGTCGGCGTCCCCATCTCGTCGGACTTCGAGAAGCGGCTGTGCCGGCTCGCCGAGGAGGTCGCGCCCGGCGCCGTCAGCTTCGAGAACGCGATCGGAGCCGACCAGCTGCATGACCGCTTCCGCTCGGCGCACGCCTTCCTGTGCCTGTCCGAGCACGAGGGTTTCTGCATCCCGCTGCTGGAGGCGTTTCACTTCGGAGTCCCGATCATCTCCCGCGCTGTCGGCGGCATCCGCGAGGTCGTCGGCGACGCCGGCATCCTGCTCGACGCCGGCGACGACCTGCCCGTCGTCGCCGAGCTGCTGCACCTCGCCGTCAGCGACCCGTCGCTGCGCGCGACGCTCGCGCCGCGCGGCGAGGCGCGCCTGGATCACTACGCCGCGCCCCGCGTGGCCACGCACATGCGCACCCGGCTGGAGGAGCTGGCCGCCGGATGAGGCCCGCCGAGCGCCTGAAGTACACGATCAGCCGCGCGGGCTTCAACCGCGGCTTCGTGGTCCGGCGCCTCGTGCGCCTCGGTCACCCCAAGCTGCGCGAGCTGACCGCGAAGGCCGCCTTGCCCGGGCCCGCGGGGATGGCATTGCGGCCGTTTCTGCGCTGGATGGCCGGGGGCTCGATCGTCGTCCCGATGGGCCTCGGCGGCGGCCTGCGCCTGGACATGAGCGGCATCCCGCTCTCGCACGCCCACATCGGCTCGCTCGCCTTCGGCAACCTCGAGCAGTCCGTGCAGGAGGCGATGCTGCGCCACCTCGGCACCGGCGGCGTCTTCTACGACATCGGCGCCAACGTCGGCTTCTTCGCCATGCTCGGCGCGCACCTCGCGGGCTTCGAGCAGGGCCACTCCTACGCGTTCGAGCCGACGCCCGACAACGCCGCCGAGATCCGCCGCAACGCCGCGCTCAACGTGATCCCGAACCTCAGCGTGATCGAGAAGGCCGTCGCCGACAAGGCCGGCACGGGCCGGCTGCAGGTCGTCGACGATCAGTCGTGGTCCAAGCTCGTCGAGTACGGCGAGCACCCGTACACCGAGTCGGTCATGGACATCGAGCTCGTCGCGATCGACGAGCTGATCGCCGCTGGGGAGATGCGCCCGCCGACCGTCGTCAAGATCGACGTCGAGGGCGCCGAGCTCGCGGTCTTGCAAGGCATGGTCGCGACGCTGGCCGAGCACCGCCCCGCGATCATCTGCGAGCTGCACGGCACCCACGTCGAGGTCGCCGCCTTCCTGCGCGAGCACGGCTACCGCGTCATCAACCTCGAGGGCCCGCGCTCCGTCGAGGACCAGAACGCCCCGTCGGCGCATGCGCTCGCGCTGCCGGTGGAGCACCCGGGGGACTAGGCATCGGTTGCCAGCCCTCAGCAGCTGGCGCTGAACGGCCCGTAGGTCACCTCGATGCCGTCCGCAGCGGCGTACGAGCGCGTCGCGCCACCGCTGCCGGCCGGCGATCAGTCCCGGCTCGCTTACGCCGAGGCCGCGCCTCAGCCGATCTTGTCCTGCGAGATCCGGCTGACCTGCTTCTGCGAGCAGCGGTCCGGGCCGGGCATCGCCGGGTCCAGCTTGTAGAGGTGATAGCCGTCGTTGGCGCGCAGCGCGGCGCCGATCGCCTCGGGTGGGCGGATCGTGCCCGTGGCGACGACGACGTAGTCGGCCTTGCGCGAGAAGGGCACATGGGGGTAGTCGGTCTTGAGCAGCGGATGCGCGGAGCACACGCGGCGGTCCGCCAGGAAGTACGCGCCCCACAGCTGCTGGCCGCCCGTCATGTCGAGGCGGATCGACGCGTCGGGGGGCAGCGCGTCTGCCCAGGCGGCCAGCGCCGTCGTGGGCTTGCCGAGCTGGAGCCCCGTCGCCTTGAGCTCCTGGCGCGCGGCGAAGGCGGTGAAGACGGCGAACGCCGCCAGCAGCCACGGACCCCAGCGCCTGATGCGAGCCGCGGCGACGGCCGCGATGACCAGTAGCAGCGGCGCGACGAAGGCGAGGATCTTGAAGTGAAAGTAGAAGCCGTAGTCGCGCTTGCGGAAGAACGCCGCCTCGATCAGACCGAAGGCCAGCACGCCGCCAAGCCCGTAGAGGAGCTCGCGCGGCTGGCGGCGCAGCTCCTGGTAGGCGAGGATGACGATCGGGATCATCACCAGCTCGAAGACCCTCCCGAGCGGCAGGTTGATGAAGTAGTTCATCGGGATGAAGGCCCGGATGTCGCCGGCCCAGCCGATCAGGCTCTTGGTCGGGTCCAGCGAGAGCTGCCCGCCCGAGTAGACCTTCTCCATCACGCCCCGCGCGGGGACGGCCAGCAGCGCGGCCGCGGGGATCAGGTACAGCAGGGACCTCGGGCCGCGCCAGAGGCTGCGCAGGCGCGGGATCGGGACGCCGGCCCGCAGCCGCCGCCTGCGCTCGCGCCAGGCGAAGACGACCAGGGGCAGCATCGCAAACGGCGCGGCGAGCGGGTAGGCGAACACCACGAGCGCGAGGAAGATCGCGAGCAGCGTGGCGGTGCGGCGGCGATCCTGGCGCGGCTCCCCGGGCCGCACGAGAGCCCAGGCGAGCACGAGCGCGAAGGGCATCGCCATGTAGCCCCAGGTCTGGTTCATGTACGGGTTCAGCCCGGTGTGCAGGACCATGCGGTCAAAGCCCGCGAAGCCCATGGCGGCGGCGGCGGCGGCGAGCGACGCCCCGAGCAGGTCGCGCGCCACGAGGAACATGCCCAGCGCCGCCAGCCCGAGCAGCACCGCCGCCAGCGGGGCGAGCACCTGCCAGCTCTGCAGCCCGGAGACCTGGGCGACCGCCCCGAACGCGTAGTAGATCGGGTAGCGCGACTTCCACAGCAGCGGCATGCGGTCAAACGGCAGCGACGGGTCCGAGGAGGTCGGATAGGCGTGCTGGAGGAAGTTGGCGCTGCCCGCGGCCATGTGCGCGTCAGACCCCTCGCCGGTCACGCCGGCCATGTGCAGCTTGACGACCATCGGGGTGAGGGCGACGGCGATGACCATCGCCGCGAGAAACAGCGGCCAGCCGAGCTCCGGCCGCGGGCCCAGCGCCGGCGGACCGTCGCCCCGCACGGCCGTCACCGACAGCGCCAGACCGGCGACCAGCACGGCAATCAGGCTGACAAGGAACGGGACGCCGAGGAAGCCGAGCGCCATCAGCGCGAGTCCGGTCACGCACGCTCCGGTGGGCAGCACCCACAGTGCCTCGCGCGGGCGCAGCGACGCGGGCAGCAGCCGCCGTGTGACGCCGAGACCCGTGACGCCGAAGACCACGACGGCGGCGAGCAGCGCGCGCAGCGTGTCCGGGATCGCGTCGAGCGCCTCGTGGCGCGGCGGCAGCGCCAGGTCTGACGCCGTGCCGAGCACGAACAGCCCGATCGCGACCGCCGCCCAGCGCGGCTTGGGCTGGGGCAGCCGTCGCCGCCGAGCGGCTGGGGCCGGGTGGGACGGCAGCGCCGCTTCCCCGCCGGCGGTGCGGTCCGTCGTGGGCGCGCTCATGCGGACGCCAAGGGTAGCTT
>JBBQBV010000033.1:0-29000 GCA_038318085.1 Solirubrobacterales bacterium | reverse complement strand
CCGGGCCTAGGTTCCGGTGACCGTGGCCCGCTCCGTCTTCACCTGCTCGACCTGCGGCGCCAGCGCCGCCAAGTGGCACGGCCGCTGCCCCGGCTGCGGGGACTGGAACACGCTCGTCGAGGAGGCGGCGCCGCCCAAGCCGGGCGGGGCCTCCGGGCGCGCGGCGATCACGGCGGCGCCCGGCCGCCCCGTCCCGCTGCGCGAGGTGCGCGCCGAGGAGGTTGCCCGCCTGTCGACGCAGATCGGCGAGCTCGACCGCGTGCTGGGCGGCGGCGTCGTCCCGGGCTCGGTGATCCTGCTCGGCGGCTCGCCCGGCATCGGCAAGTCGACGCTGACGGCGATGGCGCTCGGCAACCTGGCCCGCGCCGGCCGCCGCGTGCTGTACGTGACCGGGGAGGAGTCGGCGGCGCAGGTCAAGCTGCGCGCCGAGCGGCTGCCGGAGGGCGCGCTCGACGTGCCCGTGCTGGCGGAGACCGATCTGGCGACCGTGCTGGCGACGCTCGAGGCCGTCAAGCCGCACGTGTGCGTGATCGACTCGGTGCAGACGCTGATCGCGGCCGAGCTCAGCGGGGCGGCGGGGTCCGTCGGGCAGGTCCGCGAGGTCGCCGACCGCGTCACGCGCCTGGCCAAGCGGCAGGGCAGCGCCGTCGTCTTCGTCGGCCACGTGACCAAGGAGGGCGCGCTGGCGGGCCCGCGCGTACTCGAGCACCTCGTCGACTGCGTGCTGCAGTTCGAGGGGGAGCGCGAGCGCTTCTACCGCACGCTGCGGGCGCTCAAGAACCGCTTCGGCTCCATCAACGAGCTCGGCGTCTTCGAGATGCGCGACGTCGGCCTCGTGGAGGTCCAGGACGCGTCCTCGCGCTTCGTGGGGGAGGCGACGCGGGCGCCGGGAAGCGTCGTGCTCGCGGCGATGGAGGGCTCGCGACCGCTGTTGGTCGAGGTCCAGGCGCTCGTCTCGCCGTCGGAGCTCGTCCCGCCGCGGCGGGTGTGCAACGGCATCGACCGCAACCGCCTCGCGCTCGTCCTCGCCGTCCTCGGCCGCCACGGCGGCGTGGCGGTGGGGACGGCCGACGTGTTCGTCAACGTCGCCGGCGGCGTGCGCGTCGACGAGCCCGGCGCGGATCTGGCCGTCGCCCTCGCGGTCGCGAGCGCCGCGCGCGAGGTCGTCCTGGAGCGCGACGAGCGCCCGATCGCCTGCTTCGGAGAGCTCGGCCTGACCGGCGAGCTGCGCACCGTGGGTCACGCCGACCGCCGGATCGCCGAGGCGAAGAAGTTCGGGCTGGCGCCCGTGCTCGGCCCGCCCGAGATCCAGACGCTCAAGGCGGCGCTGCGGGCGACGCTCCCCGGCGCGGGCTCCCGGCGGGGGCCTAGCAGGTCATCCCCGGCTCGTCAAGCCGCAGATTTGGCTCTATAGCAGGGGAAACAAGGTAAATTTGCCATGAAGAAGCTGATAGAATATATGGGCGATGACGTCGAGATCAGGGGAAGAGCTCAATGAGCTCGATGCACGTCAAGAACCCCGTCTCGTCAAGGCTCTGGAGATGGTCGCCCCGGGCTCCCTGTTCCGCGAGGGCATCGACAACATCGTCCACGCCCGCACCGGCGGCCTGATCGTCGTCGGCGACTCCGAGGAGCTCGCCTTCTTGTTCTCGGGCGGCATGAAGCTCGACATGGACTACTCGCCGCAGCTCCTCTACCAGCTGGCGAAGATGGACGGCGCGATCGTCGTCGGCGCCAACGCCACGAAGATCGCCTGGGCCAACACGCAGCTGATGCCCGACCCGACGATCCTCACGTCGGAGACCGGCACGCGCCACCGGACCGCCGAGCGCGTCTCCAAGCAGACCGACGCGATCGTGATCGCCGTCTCCCAGCGCCGCGAGGTCGTCTCGCTCTACGTCGACGGCGGCAAGTACATCCTCGAGGAGATCCCGGTCGTCCTGGCCAAGGCCAACCAGGCCCTCGCCACCCTGGACAAGTACCGCAGCCGCCTCGACCAGGTCTCCACGCGCCTGACGGCGCTCGAGTTCGAGGGCGGTGTCACGCTGCACGACGTCCTCACCGTTCTGCAGCGCGTCGAGCTCGTCACGCGCATGGCCGTCGAGATCGAGCGCTACATCGTCGAGCTCGGCACCGAGGGCCGCCTGATCGAGATGCAGCTCGAGGAGACGATGGTCGGCGTCGCCGGCGACAAGGCCGCCCTGCTGCACGACTACCTGGCGACGCTCGACGAGGAGCTGTTCGCCTCCGTGCTGGACGGCATCACCCGGCTGCCGCACCAGGACCTCCTGGACTTCGGCCGCCTCGCCGAGCTGCTCGGCTACGACCGCAAGGTCAACACCCTGGACTATCCCGTCTCGCCCCGCGGCTACCGCATCCTCGGTCGCATCCCGCGCCTTCCCAGGCTCGTGGTGCAGAACATCGTGCGCGAGTTCCGCGGGCTCGACGAGATCCTCGCCGCCACCGATCCGGAGCTGGAAGCGGTGGAGGGCGTGGGGGAGATTCGCGCGAAGGACATCCGCGAGGGCTTGCGCAGGCTCCAGGAGATCAACCTCGTGGACCGCTACCTGCAGACGTAGAACCGGTGGTCCGGCACACGGACCCCATGGACATGGAGGACACACTGCCTGCTGCTGAAACAGATATCGACGACGTATTCGAGGACATCGAGATCACTCGGGAGACCGAGCAGCTCGTCTACGAGATCGGCGATCACGTCGTCTACCCGCACCACGGGGCAGGTCAGGTCGTCAAGAAGGAGGAGAAGACGATCCTCGGCGAGACGCGCGAGTACCTCACGATCAAGATCCTGCACAACGACATGACGGTCATGGTCCCGTCGTGCAACGCCGGCAAGGCCGGGTTGCGGCACATCATCGACGAGGAGACGGTCAAGAAGGTCCTCGCCGCGCTGACCGAGGCTTGTTCGGAGATGCCGAAGAACTGGAACCGGCGCTTCAAGCACAACCGGGACAAGATCAAGACGGGCGACATCTACGAGCTCGCAGAGGTCGTCCGCAACCTGGCAGTGCGCGAGCAGGAGAAGGGCCTCTCCACCGGTGAGAAGCAGATGTACACCCGGGCCAAGAAGATCCTCGCCTCTGAGATGCGCTACGCGCTCGACAAGGACGAGGAGCAGACCGAGGCGCACCTCGACGACCTGCTGCACCGCGACCAGGTCGCTGCGGTCTAGCGCACCGCAGCGCCGAGGCAGATGAAGGCGGCCGCCCTCCTGGTGGCCGCCGGCAGGGGCGAGCGCCTCGGGGCCGGGCAGCCCAAGGCGTTCGTCTTGCTGGCGGGACGTCCGATGCTCGAATGGTCGCTCGACGCACTGCGCGAGGCCGGCATCCAGGACGTCGTCGTCACGCTGCCGCCGGGCCACGAGCACCCGCTCGGGGTCCCGGGCGCAGCGACGCGCTCGGGCTCCGTGCGGGCCGCGCTCGCCGCCGCGCCCGCCGACGCCGAGGCGATCGTCGTCCACGACGCCGCCCGCCCTCTGGTCGAGCCCGAGCTCTTCCGGCGGGCGCTGACGGCGCTCGAGGACGCCGACGCGGCCGTGGCCGCGGCACCCGTGGCCGACACCATCAAGGAGGCGGGCGCCGACCGGGTCGTCGCCCGCACGCTCGACCGCTCGCGCCTGTGGGCGATCCAGACGCCGCAGGCCTTCCGCCGTGCGGCGCTCGAGCGCGCCCTCGACGTGCCCGACGAGGTCCTGGCCGCCGCCACCGACGACGCCTGGCTCGTGGAGCGCCTCGGCGGCCGGGTCGTGATCGTCGACGCCCCGGCCCGCAACTTCAAGATCACCACCCCGCACGACCTGTGGGTCGCCGAGTCCCTGCTGGGCGGCTCTGACAGCATGCGCGACTGAGTGCTGACCGACTACCACGTCCATCTGCGTCCCGACGAGAACGGCACGACCGCCGAGAAGTACTTCACGGCGGAGAACGCCGCGCGCTACCGCGCCGCGGCCACCGAGCGCGGCATCGCCGAGCTCGGCGTGTCCGAGCACGTGCACCGCTTCCACGCCGCCCTGGACGTCTGGAGCCACCCCTTCTGGTGTCAGGCCGCGGCGGACGACCTCGAGGAGTACGTCGAGTTCGTGCGCGAGGAGACCGACCTGCGGCTGGGCATCGAGGCCGACTTCATCGCCGGCCGCGAGGAGCGCATGCGCGCCCTGCTCGACCGCCACGAATGGGACTACGTCGTCGGCTCCGTGCACTTCCTGCAGGATCGCGCCGTCGACATGCACGGGGCCTACGACATCTGGGGCCTCGGAGAACGTCCCGACAAGATCTGGAAGCGCTACTTCCTCACCCTCGCCGAGGCCGCCCGCACGGGCATGTACGACATCATGGCCCACCCGGACCTCGTGAAGGTGTGGGGCAAGGCCCACGCGTGCCCGGAGGCCGACCCGCGCCGCTACTACGAGCCGGCCGTCGAGGCGTTCGCCGAGGCCGGGGTCGCCGTCGAGGTCTCGACCGCCGGGCTGCGCAAGCCCGTGAACGAGATCTATCCAGCGCGCGCCTTCCTGGAGATGGCCGTGGAGGCCGGCTGTCCGATCGCGCTCTCCAGCGACGCCCACCTGCCCGAGCATCTCGGGTATGGCTACGCGGAGGCGCGCGCGCTGCTCGCCGACGTCGGCGTCACCGAGCTGGCCGTCTTCGAGCGCCGGCAGCGGCGGCTGGAGCCGATCGCGTGATCCGCACCGGCATCGGCGTCGACAGCCACCGCTTCTCGCCCGGGCGCCCGCTCATCCTCGGCGGGGTCGACATCCCCAACGAGGAGGGGCTCGACGGGCACTCCGACGCCGACGTCCTCTCCCACGCGATCATCGACGCGCTGCTCGGCGCGGCGGCGATGGGCGACATCGGCCAGCACTTCCCCGACACCGACGAGCGCTTCCGCGACGCCGACTCGCTGGACCTGCTGCGCTCCGTGGTCTCCGCCCTCGAGCAGAACGGCTTTCGCATCGTCGGCGTGGACGCGACCGTGATGATGCAGCGCCCGCGGCTCTCGCCCTACCGCGAGACGATCCGCGAGACGCTGGCCGCGGCGCTCGCCGTCGGCGTCGGCAACGTCAACGTCAAGGCGACCACCGGCGAGGGCCTGGGCTTCGTCGGGCGCAGCGAGGGCGTGGCCGCGATGGCCGTCGCCTCGCTGGACCGGCCCGAGGAGAACCCGGCCCGGCGCTGAGTGCTAGGCCTGGGCTAGGCCGCGCGGGCCTCGCGCCGGGCGGAGGCCGCGGCGCGCAGCTGCTCCTGCTCGACCTGGCGCTTGAGCTGCTGCAGGGTGCGGCGCAGGTGGCCGCGGACGGTCGGGGCGGCGAGCTGCTCGGCGATCCAGCCCCAGACGCCGGAGCCGGCGATGCCGTACGCGAGCCGGAGCTCGACGCGCGTGCGGCTGCCGCCCTCTTCGCGCAGGCGCCAGCGGCCGCGCTGGTCGATGCCCGTGACGGAGTTCCAGGCGAGGTCGCGTGGCTCGTCGCACTCGACGACCTCGACCAGGCCGCCGACCTCGGCCGAGCCGACGCGCATCAGCATCCGGTAGCGCGCGCCCAGGCCCTCGCGCCGATCGCCCATGACCTCCCAGCGCGTGACGCCGGACATGAAGTGCCGGTAGCGCCCGGGGTCGGAGACCGTCGCCCAGACCAGGCTCGGCGGTGCGCCGATCGTGATCTGCGCGTTGATCCTCATCCGATCAGCGGGAACCGGCGCTCGGAGGCGAGCGCGTCGAGGGTGTCCTGCATCTGGCGCACGATGTGCTCGTAGACCTCGTCGAGGTCCAGATCCTCGCCGAACTCCTCGCGCAGGTCGATCGGCGGGAGTGCCTCGATCGTGATCTTCGCGGGCAGGGGGATGTGGCCGAGCACGTCGCCGACGTTGAGGCCCCAGGGCAGGCCGAGCGAGATCGGCAGCACCTTCAGCCGCAGCGTCTTGTCCAGGCGCAGCCGCCTGGCGAGGCCCTCGCCGCGCGAGAGGAAGATCGAGGTCTCCTGCCCGCCCACGGAGACGACCGGGACGATCGGCACGCCCTCGCTCAGCGCGAGCTTGATGAAGCCCTTGCGGCCGTCGAAGTCCACCCGGTGGCGCTCCCAGATCGGCCGGTGGACCTCGTAGTCGCCCCCGGGGTACACGAGCACCGCCGCCCCGGTGGCCAGCGCCTTGCGCGCGTTGTCGTGCGACGCGGCGACCGTCCCGTACTTGCGCAAGAAGGACAGGCCCGGCATCGACAGCACGAGGTTGTGGGCCAGCTGATAAAAGGCGCGCTCGACGCCGAAGTAGGAGCTGAAGGCCAGCGTGAAGACCTGGGTGTCGGGCGTCACGTTGCCGCCGGAGTGGTTGCCGACCAGCAGCACGCCGCCCTGCTCGGGGATGTTCCCCAGCCCGCGCACCTCTCCGCGGTGATAGAGCGAGGCCAGCATCCACAGGCGCGGCAGCGACTCGCGGATGTAGTCCGGGTCGCGCTCGTCGAGGTCGGCCACCGGGATGCGGCCGGCGACCGCCTTGCCGGCGGCGCCGCCGGCCCGGGCGGGCAGCTTCGCGACGTCTGAGGCGAACCCCGCCAGGCCGGTGAGCCAGGCGCGCCCGCGGACGCGGGCGGCGGGCGAGGCGGCGACGCCCTTCGCCGCCTGCCTGGCGTCCTGCGGGTCGCCATGGCCGTTGGTGCGCTTCATCCCGTCTGTCGCCTCGCGGTCCATGCTGCCGATAGTAGACAAGGCCGGTGGCCACGGCGCCCCCCGTCGGGGCGCGGGTCGCGGCCGGGGCAGCCCGGCCTGGGTCAGTACGAGACCACGAGTTGCGGCGGGTCACCGCTTTCGCGCGACGCGATCAAGAGGCCGTCGGCGGCGGTCCCGGCCCCGGGGATCGCGAGCGAGATGCTCTGCCCGGTGTCCTGCGTGACGACCGTCGGGTCGAGCGGGACGTCGTACCAGCTCCCGGCGTTGGTGTTCGCGGGGACGGTGCCGACTGTCGTGTTGGAGATCACAACCGAGTTCGAGTAGCTCAGGTAGACCTCCTGCCACAGCGTGTCGGCCACGTAGCGGATCGGGTGGCTCACGGCCGAGGCGGCGTAGAAGGGCGGGGCGACCCTGAACCGCAGGGTCGCGGCCGTCAGCGTCTCGCCGGCCAGGCTGGAGAGATCGAACTTGAGGAAGGCATCGGTTCTGGGAGACCCATCGGAGGTCAGCGTGGTTGCCGACCCGCCCGCCGTCGAGGATGGTGCGGAGATGGAGGCCGAGGTGTCCGCGGTGGCCTTCAGGGTCGCCTGGCTCGCACCCCCTCCGGGGGGCGGGATGGGCGACGCCGACGACGAGCCATAGGAGTTGGTCGCGTAGGTCGAGCTGCTGACCGATTTCGCGAAGGCGCTCGTTGCCGCAGGCGAGCTGTCGATGGGCATCGTGGCGTAGCCGGGCGCTGCCCAATCCAGCCACATGAACGCCTTGATCTGGGGGAGGTTGAGCGGCAGCTGGACGTCCAGCAGGTCGCTGATCCAGGCAGCCTTCTTCGCGCCGCCGTCGCCGGCTTCGGCCGAGCCGGTCTCGGCCAGCGCGATCGGCTTCGTCGGGGCGACGTTGAGCAGGGCCTGATAGCTGTTCTTGAGGTAGTTGGTCCCGGAGCCCGTGAGCAGTGACGCCGGCCACAGCCACCCTGTCGGGTCTGCGTTGTAGGCGCTCAGGCCCGTCCAATCGACGTAGGAGTCCCCGGGGTACAGCGTGCTGAGCGCCGGATACTGCGGGCTCGTCGACATGATGTTGGGGCTCCAGAGCCAGGTGACGTTGGTGGCGCCGACGCTCGTGAAGATGTCATGGACGTGCCGCCAGGCACGCACGTAGTCGCCTGCGGCGTTGCCGTTGACCACCGACCCGTTGCTCGTGTCCCCCTCGCCCCATGGGTACCACCAGCCGTTCATCTCGTGGTCGAAGCGCAGCATGAGCGGGTGTCCCCAGGCCGCCGCGTCCTGCGCCCACTGCGTGACGAAGGCGTCATAGGCGCCGTTGGTGATGTCGCGCAGCTGAAACTGCGGCTGGGAGGGCCCGTTGCCCAGATCCCACGACGCCCAGTTCAGGACCGGGATCGACCCGTGGTTGCGGACGTTGTCGAAGTACGTCCGCTGAAACGGCTGCAGGGTCCCGTTCGACATCCAGGGCTGACCCCACTGGACGAGCGACATCTTCTTCCTCGCCTGCTGCTCGAACGCGTCGAACGTCCCCCCCGAGGCGAAGGACCCGGCGGCCGGGGCCTTGCCGTCCACGACGGCGCCGAAGTAGATCGAGGCGGCCCGAGCCGGCTGCGCTGCGGTCGCCAGCAGCAGCGCGGCGAGCAGGACTCCAAGCAGGTGAGGGCGAATGCGAACGTGACGGACGTGGAACATGGCTGAAGGCGACCCGGGTCGGTGCAGGATGAAAAGCAGGACGCGCGGCAACGGACTCCGTCTTGCCCGCGTCGTCGCACGATCACGGAGATGACGCAGCGCGTCCCTCACCCCTGCCAGGGCCGGGCCAGCATAGGGACATCTGGCGGCGTCGATCGGAAACTTGGAGCCTGGTGCACTCCGGAGGGGTAGGATGCTGCAGGCTCTGGTGCGGCGTCGGCGCCGCCTCCCCTCATCGAAGGACCGATATGACACCTGCTTCTGGAGGATCGCACTTCCGGCCCTGGAGGGCGGTGGCGTTGGCGCTTGCGGCGACGGCGTGCTCGGTCACCCCGGCGCAGGCTTCGAGCCTCGTCTCAAGCGCACCACGAGAGGTCGCCCGCGGCGACCGGTTCGTCGTCCTCGTCGACGGCGCCGATCTCCGGACACCCGCGGCCTATCAGGGCGCAGTGGCCTTCGATCATCATCGCGCGACGCTGCTCGGCGTCACCCAGCCCGCCGACCGGATCGCGAGCCGCGGACGCGCGGTGCAGACGCTTGGGCCCGTGCGTCGCGGCCGTGTCGAGACCTTCGGCTTTTATTCGTGCGCGGCCATCCGCTGCGGCATGCGGCGTCTTCCCCAGGGCGCGGGCCGCCGGCTCACGAGCATCGAGCTGCAAGCGGAACGGCCGGGGCTGTTGCGGCTGAGGCTTGCCGGGATCCGCACGAGCGACGCGGCCGGCTCGCGCGTCGCGTCCTCGCGCGGGGTGCGAACCCTGACGGTGCGCGTGCTGCCAGGGTCCGCCCGGCCGCGGCGTGGGCGCGCGACGGCACGCCTTCCGCTGCGCGTCGTCCGGAGCCCTGGCCCGAGGGGCCCCGTCGATCGCAACGGCGACGGGATCGTGGACGCCGCCGACGCCGCGGAGCTCGCCCTCGACTGGACGCTTCTGAAGGGCGCCGGCAGCGAGTGCCGCCGGCGCCGCAGCGCCGACGTCAACGGCGATGGCTGCGTCGACGTCACCGACGTGCAGCTCGCGGCGGCTCGCGCCGCCCGGCGCACGCGTGCCCGCGCCTCCGCCAACCAGGTCTTCACCGTCGACGCCACCAGCGACGCACCTGACGCCGTCGCCGACGGCGTCTGCCAGGCGACGGACGGCACCTGCTCGCTGCGGGCCGCCATCACCGAAGCCAACAACCTCTCCGGGCCGAACACGGTGGCCTTCAAGATCCCCGGTGCGGGCGTGCAGACCATCCAGCTGGCCTCACGCCTGCCGTCGGTCAGCGACACGACGGGGCCGACGACGATCGACGGATATTCCCAACCGGGCAGCGCCGTCAACACCGACCCGCTGGCCTCCAACGCCAAGCTGATGGTCCAAGTCCGCGGAACGGGCTCCGACGGCATCGACGGGCTCGTCGTCACGTCGGCCCGCAACGTCGTCAAGGGGGTCGCGTTCTATGACCTGCGCCGCTCCATCTGGCTGTACGGCAGCGGCTCGCAGAGCAACGCCCTCCTCGGTGATTACATCGGGACCGACGCCGCAGGCATCGCTTCCGCGCCGGCCTACAACGTCTACGGCTCCGGGGTCACGCTCGAGCAGGGCGCGGCCTCCAACCGCATCGGCGGCACCTCGCTCGCGGCGAGGAACGTGATCTCCGGCAACGCGCGGCACGGCGTCGCGACCTACACGGCGAACACCAATCGCAACGTCATCGCGAACAACATCATCGGCCTGTCCCCCGGCGGTGACCGCTCGCTGCTCAACTACAAGCACGGCATCGACATCAACTCCGGCTCCTCGTACAACCGCATCGGCGGCACGGCCGCACTCCAGCGCAACGTCATCTCCGGCAACGGCGACGGGAACCTCAACGACTTCACGGCCGGCGTCGAGGTGTCCCACAGCGTCCTCACGGTGGGCAACCTGATCGTCGGCAACTACATCGGAACCGATCTGACGGGGCAGGCGGGGCCCGCGTACACCGCCAACAGCATGTACGGCATCCGGATCGAGGACGCGGTCAACGACACGACCATCAGCGACAACGTCATCGGGAACAACCTCAAGGGCGGAATCAAGATCGACGCGCCGTTCACCACCAACAACCGCATGTCGAACAACCGCATCGGCGTCTCGGTCACGGGAGCGCCGATCCCCAACGGCGTGTTCGGCGTCCTCATCGCCTGGCGGGCGACCCACACCATGATCGGGCCGAACAACGTGATCGCGAACAACCCGGTGGGGGTCGAGATCGGGCATGTCGACAGCGACTGGAACACCATCACACGCAACTCGTTCTACGCGAACTCCGGCCTGGGCATCGACCTGGAGCCATGGACCTACCCGAACCCCAACGACCCCGGGGATGCGGACACGGGGACCAACGAGCAGCTCAACTATCCCGTCATCACCTCGGCCTCGAGCAGCACGGTCTCCGGGACCGCCTGCGCGGGGTGTGTCGTAGAGCTCTTCGCGGCGGACTCGCCCGCCGGCGCCTACGGCGAGGGACAGACCTATCTCGCGAGCGCGACCGCGGATTCCGTCGGCCAGTTCAGCGCCTCGATCGCCGTGCCCGCGGGCACCGTGATCACCTCCACCGCCACCGACCCAGCCGGGAACACCTCGGAGTTCTCCCTCGACGTCACCGCGCCGTAGCCGGCATGGGAAAGATCCCGTAGACGGCACCGAGGTCACACCGCTCGAGGTCGATCTCCGCCAGGCAGGTCCGCCTGACCCGGTCATAGCAGGCGATGTGGGTGGGCAGCTCGCGGCGGAACCCTCGCGAGACCCAGCTCACGTTCTCGCGAAAGCGCGTCGGGCGGATGCGCGAGAAGCCCACCCAGATCCGATCTCCGTCGACCAGGACGCCGCGACACCATCCCAGTGACGTCGAGCGACCCGGGTGAAAGGTCTTGAGGTCGAGGCTCTCGACGACCCGGAGTGTCGCGGCGTCGACGATCACGACGTGGCCGTCCACCGTCGTGAAGTACAGCTGGCCCTCGTGCAGGACGCCGTCGTGGATGCGCTGGTCGCTGATGTCGATTCGCCGGCCGGGCGTCGTGAGACTCACAGCGTCGCCCTGGTGAAAGCGGGTCACCCAGATGTCCTCGTCGACGTAGAACACGAAGTTCGGGTGGGCTCGATGCGGCTTGGTGCTGGCGACCGTCCGCCAGTCCACCTGGGGATCGAAACGCGCCCAGGGATCCTCTCCGAGCACGTTCCACGTCCGCAGTACGTCCCCGGACCGGGTGATCTCAAGGACGAGCTCGAGGCCGGCGCTGGCCACGAGCAGGTTGCCGTCAGGGGTGGGACGAACGTGATGCACGTCGTTGAACCACGGCAGGGTGACGTAGTGCTCGACCGTGAAGCCCGGGACGGCGTACACGAGGACCTCCGTCTCGGTCCCGACGTAGAGGAGGCCGTCGACGAGGGCCCCGGCCTGAAAGGAGATCGCCGCGTCCCGCGCCTTGACCTCCGGCGGCGACGTGTAGGTCAGCCGCGTCGAGACCGCGCCGTTGGACGGCTCCACGCAGAGGACGACGCCCCCGTCGTAGCCGTGCCAGTTCTGCTGGCCGTCGAGAACGGTGCGCGGAGTACGCTGGCGGCCGCCGACGACGAGCAGCTGGTGCGGCGGAGCCTGGCGATCAGGCATCCGCGGTGATTCGCGGCTTCCACGCAGGTCGCAGGATCAGCAGCCACAGGCCGGTCGCCACCACCACCTGGCTCGCGAGCCAGCCGACGCCGAAGCCCTCGATGCCCAGGTCCGGGAGGAGCAGGGAGCTCGATCCGAGCGTGAGGACCGTGAGGATGAATTGTGCGGTGACGATCAGTCGGACGCGATCCTGAAGGCGGGCGACGCCGAACGCGAGCACACACATGGCGTTGGGAACCGCGGCGATGGCAAAGAGGCGCAGCAGCCTCGTCCCCTCGTCAGCGTACTGCTGGCCGAACACCCGCAGCACCAGCGGTGCGCTGACGAACAACACGGCGACCACCGGGCCCAGAAGGCGGAGCAGGTGCAGGCCCGCGCGCCGGATGTGCAGCGCTGTGTTGTCACGGTCCAGCGTGACCTCGACGATCAGCGACACGCTCATGTTGCCGACGAGCAGCGTCAGGGTGCTGGCGATCATCCAGGGCAGGTAGAAGAACCCGCTCGCTGCGCTTCCGGACTCGTTGAGCACGAGCAGCGGGGGGAGCCGGGTGTACGCGAGAAAGAACAGAAAGCCGAAGTAGTTCCCGGCGGCGTAGCTCGCGACCCGGTTGAAGCTCAGGGACTCGGCGTGATCTGCCGTGTGCACGCCGCGCTGACGGATCAGCCGGACGAGCAACAGGCTGACCGCCGGGATGACGAGAAGCAGCGGCGCCACCCACGAGATCAGGATCCCGTTGGCGGCGGTCGCCCCGGCGATCACCACCAACAGGACGATCTTGGCGACGCCGTACCCGATGTTCTCGACCGGGACCCAGACGGCGCGGCGCAGCCCGATCAGCACGCCGTCCTGGAGCGTGAAGATGCACGAGGCGACGGTGGCTCCCACGGCGGCGGCGATCCACCACCCGCTCGAGCCGAAGAACGCGAGATCGGGAGCCCAGACGCCGGTGCCGAGCACGAAGACGAGCGTGACGACGACCGCCATGAGCATGCTCGTCGCGTAGGCGACCAGGACCAGTCGGGCGGTGCCGGCGCCCGCCCTGGGCAGGAAGCGGATCAGGGAGCCGTCAAGATAGAGGCTGGCCAGACCGGTGAGGAACATCAGCGTGGCGATCGCCGTCGAGCTGGTGCCGATGACCTTTGGCGAATACTCGCGGCTCGCGAGGATCCAGTAGAGGACTCCGAGGCCCGAGGAGGCTCCGCCGCTGAGCATGAGTGCGTAGGCATTGCGAAACAGGGGAACGCGGGCATGGGAGCGCAGCCGAGCCGCCAGAGTCGCCATCCGCCCAATGCTAGGTCAGGCGATACGGAGCACGGGCCGATACAGGCGGGGTAGTCTGGGTCGGCCCTGGGCCCCCCCGGACGTCCAGCACCGCAGCCATGACAAAGGATTCCCACCCGACATGACCACCTCCGTGCCCACCCGTGCCGGCGCGCGTTGCCGCGCGCTCGCGGCGATGACGGTCCTGCTCGTGCTCCTGGCCGTCCCGCGCCCTGCCAGCGCCGCCAGCAAGTACTTCGGGGCCCTCGTGGCCGGTCAGCCGCCGACCGAGGAGGCCTTGGCTCCCGGAGGCGCGATCACCCGCTTCGAGCAGGAGGCCGGCAAGCGCATGTCGCTGATCCAATGGGGCCAGCCGTGGAAGTGGAACGGCGAGATGCAGCCCTTTCAGCGCTCGTACTTCGAGAACGTGCGCCGGCACGGGGCGATCCCCGTGCTCAGCTGGTCGTCCTGGGAGCTCGGCCGCGGCCTCGATCAACCCGACTTCCAGCTGCGCGACATCACCGCCGGCACCTACGACGCCTACCTCGTCGAGTGGGCACGGGCGGCGCGGGCGTGGGGCCATCCGTTCATGCTGCGCTTCAACCACGAGATGAACGGCTGGTGGTATCCGTGGGGCGAGGGCCGGACGGAGACCGGAGCCATCGCGAACGGGAACCTTCCCGGCGACTTCGTCAAGGCCTGGCGCCACGTCCACCGCATCTTCGTGCGCGAGCAGGCCACCAACGTGACCTGGCTGTGGAACGCGAACATCATGGCCAAGAACGATCGCTATCCCTCCCTGCGCACGCTGTACCCCGGCCGGCACTACGTCGACTGGTCGGGGCTGAGCGCCTATAACAGCGACATCTCGACGTGGGTCTCGCCCACGACGATGCTCACCGGCCGGGGGACCACCTGGCTGCGCAACAGCTACCGCGCGGTGCTGCGGGTCGCGCCGCACAAGCCGATGATGCTGGCCGAGACCGGCTCGAGAGAGAGCAACGACGACGGCGCCCGCAAGGCCGGGTGGATCAACAACCTGATCGCCAGGGCCCTTCCGAGGCGCTTTCGCAAGGTCCGCGGGTTCATCTGGTACGACACGTCGACGGCGGGCTACGAGTCGCTGCCGATCGCCAGCTCCGCACGGGCGATCTTCGCCTTCCGCCGCGCCGTCGCCCTGCCGACGTATGCGACGAACGTGTTCGCCGGGTTGTCTGCGGCGTCCGCGATACCGGGCAGCCCGACACTGGCCGCACGCCGCTGACCCGGCGTCAGCTTGGTACGGTCGCACGGCCGATGCGCGTGCTTCTCAGCAGCGACCACTATCCACCTTTCATCGGCGGAGCCCACATCCAGACGCGGCTGATCGCCCGCGAGCTCGCCGAGCGCGGACATGCCGTCTCGGTGGCGGCGCCCTGGTCGCGCGATCTGCCCGCGGTCGAGTACGACGGCGGGGTCGAGGTGCACCGGCTGCGACAGCTGCGGACCGTGATCCGTCGGGCGGTGCCGGAGGGCGTGCAGCAACATCATCCACCGTTTCCCGATCCGATCACGACCGCGCAGGTGCGACGCCTCGTCGGGGCCTTTGGACCCGATGTGGTGCACTCGCACGGCTGGATCGGCTACTCCGTCGCAGCCGCTCTGCGCGGCAACCGGGTTCCGCTCGTGCTGTCGGCGCGCGACTACGGCTACGGCTGCGCGAAGCGCACGCTGCTCTACGGCCGCGGCACGATCTGCTCCGGACCCGCGCCCCTGAAGTGCGCCGGCTGCTCTGCGGAGCACTACGGATGGCCGAAAGGCTGGATCGCCGCCGGCGGCGTCCTCGCCTCTCGGCGCCTGCTGCGCGCCCGGGCGCACGCGCTGCACAGCGTCAGCCACTACGTCGAGCGAATGGTGCGACGCGACGTCTTGTCATCTGACCTCGTGAGGATCGGCCGAGTCATCCCGGAGGCGGTCGCGGCCCCCGGACCCCTCACCGAGCGGGTGGCGGCTGATCTGGCGCGGCTGCCGGAGGAGCCGTACATGCTGTTCGTCGGGGCCCTGCGCCACGAGAAGGGGACCGGCGAGCTGCTCGAGGCCTACAGCCGGCTCACCGGGGATCCGCCGTTGCTCGTGCTCATCGGGACGAAGGAGCCCGGCACGGCGATGAGCGTCCCACCGGGCGTCGTGGTGCTCACCGACTTCAGCCACGGCGCCGTGCTGCGCGCATGGGACCGTGCCTTGTTCGGGGTCTTCCCCTCGTTGCTGCCGGAGCCGCTGGGCTCCGTCGTCTGCGAGGCGATGACCCAGGGACGCGCGGTGATCGGCACCCGGCCCGGAGGGCACGCGGACGTCATCGAGGACGGCGTCTGCGGGCTGCTCGTCGACCAAGGCGACGTCGAGGCGCTCGCGCGCGCCATGCAGCGGCTGGTCGACGACGGGTCGTTGTGCGACCGGATGGGGCGCGCCGCGCGAGCCCGCGCAAAGCAGTTCCGGATCGGGGCGGTGGTAGACGGCTTCGAGAAGCTCTACCGTGACGCTGGTGCGGGTCGAGGCCAGGTCGATCCGGCGGAGGATGCCCTGTGAATCTCCATGAAGAACAGATGGCCCCGGGCGCCTTGGCGTGCCCGGTGTGCGGGTCGGCCTCGGTGGGGGGCGACGCGATACCGGGGTGGGGCCGGTGGCGTGTGTGCTCGTCATGCACGCTGACGTTCGCCGACCCGCTGACGCGGGAGCAGGACCCGGTCGCGCTGTTCAGCGACGCCTATCGCGGCGACGTGGCGACGAACGACATGACGGACTTCCACGACCGCGTGCAGCAGCGCACGGTCATCCTCGACGACCTCGGGTCGCCGGAGCTGTGGTTTTGGACGCCGGCCTTCGATCAGGTGCTCGACTGGGTCCAGAGGACCGTGCCGGCCGGCGGGACGGTCCTGGACCTCGGGTGTGGCCTCGGGTTCTTTCTGCACGCGCTGCGCAAGCGCGGGTTCAACGCCGTCGGCCTCGACGTCGCCGACGATCCGGTGCGTCTGAACCGCCAGGACGGCTTCGAGGTCTGGCAGGGCCCGGTGGAGAGCCTGCCCGACAACTGGCAGCAGGCAGACGCGGTGGTCTCGTTTTTCATGATCCATCACCTCGAGAACCCGACGGCGTTCTTCGATACGGTGCGCGCGCGCTATCCGCAGGCGCCGTTGGCCGTCGCGGCGTACGGTCCGACGAACATCGGCCAGGCGGCCTCCCTGCCCCCGCGCACGCTCATCCGGTGGAACTCGAAGGGCCTCGGCGCGGCGCTCGGAAGAGCGGGCTACACGACCGAGCTGCACGACGTCCGCTCCACGGGGATCGAGCTCGCACCCGTGGCGAAGGTCCGCCGGCTAGCGGCGAAGACCGCCCGCTACCCGCGGCTGTACAAGGTGGGCAAGCTGGTCGAGTCGCGCCTCGTGCAGCTCATCCCCAAGGGCAGGACCATGGACTCGTTCGTGGTCCTGGCACTGGCTCGACCCGACGGGCCGTCTGACCTCTGAGCCGCGGATGGCGGCCCTGGTCCCCCCAGCGGTCGCAGCTCCGCGCAGGATCCACATCTTCGGGGGTCCCGGGTGCGGCAAGTCCACGCTCGCCGCCACCCTCGCCGAGACCACCGACATCCCCGTCTACGAGCTCGATCGCGTCGCCTTCGAAGGCCCGGAGTTCGCGCCGCGCAGCGATCAGCAACGGCTCGCCGACGCTCGAGCGATCGCGCGCGAGCCGTCGTGGATCGCCGAGGGCATCCACCTCGGCTGGACCGATGAGCTGCTGCGGCGCGCGGATGTGATCGTCTGGCTCGACTACGGAGGCTGGTCGACCATCGCCGTGCAGATCGTCCGGCGCTTCGCGACCTCAGCTGCCGGCGAGGTCCGGGATCGGCCCGCCGCGCAGAAGTTCACGCGGTTCGGCGACTATCGCCGGCACCTCGGTCAGCTCTTCGCGGTGCTGCGAGACAGCCGCGAGTACTACCGACCGGAGGGTGAGGCGCGCCGCTATCCCGTCACGCGCGACATGGCCGAGCGGCTGCTGGCCCCGTACACGGCGAAGCTCGTGCGCTGCACGAGCCGCGACGAGGCGGAGCTCGTACGGCTCGAGCTCACCCGGCGCCTGCGCTGACCTCGCGGTAGAGCTCGATCAGGGCGGCCGTGCAGGCCTCCCAGCTCATGATGTCGGGCACCTGTTGAGGCGGCGGAGCCCCGAGCATCTCCAGGGCGGCGTCGGCGACCCGGGCCGGTGGGCTGTCCGTCGCAATCGCCCGCGCAAGGCCTTGGTCGGCGAGCTCGCGCAGGCCCGAGTTGTCGGCGACCAGCACGGGCCTGCGCAGGTTGGCGGCCTCCAGCACGGCGCTCGGCTGCGTCTCGAAGTCACTCAGCAGCACGACGAGATCGGCCTGCTGCACGCGAGCCGCCATCTGCGCGCGATCGCGGACGGCCTCGATCAGCACCCGATCGGACAACCCGAGCTCTCGGGCCTGCTCGGACAACGACTGCTCGTACGGCCCCTCGCCCGCGATCCACAGACGAGCGTGCGGATGCTCGGCGACGATGAACGGGAGCGCGGCGATGATCCGGTGGTGGCCCTTGTAGCGCTCGAGACGTCCGATCGAGGCGATCAGGGGTCTCGGCGCGTCCTCGTCGCGGTCCGGCAACGTCGCCGGGTCCACCAGGTCGACGCCAATGGGTATCAGCGTGAATCTGTCGGGTCCGAGCCCGAGCTCGCCGCCGTAGTCGGTGATCTCGAATCTCGCGATCGCGATCAGGCGAGCCGCGCCACGCAGCAGCGGCGCAAGCAGGCGGCGCTGCCGGGCGCGAAGCCCGTGACGTACCGCGGAGGTGTGGCCGCCGCCGTGAAAGGTCACGACGTACGGGATGCGTGCGCGACGCGCGGCGAGCATGGCGATCGGCGCGACGAACGTGTGGTAGGACTGCACGTGAACGATGTCCCAGCCTCCCTGAGAGACCTCCCGCCAGATCCTCGGAGCGAAGCGGTAGTCGCTGCCGGCCGGCCACGCGCGCACCCGCCGGATCGCAAATCCATCTCCCTGCTCACGTGGCGCAAGCGCTCCGCCGGGGTCCGCCGTGAGGACGGTGACCTCGCAGCCGCTGGCGGCCATTCGCCGGGCAACCTGTCCGACGTGATGCTCGACGCCGCCGATCTCGGGCGCGAATCGGGGCGTGACCATCAGGATCCGCAGGCGATCACCTGACCGTGACGCTGCTCGTCGACGGCTGCCTCGATCCGGCCGAGACGAGCGTGATCGCCACGGTTCCGCCGTGACGCTCGAGAGCCTCGGCGACAGCGGGTGGGATGCGCAGACGGACCTTCTTGGTCATCCCAGGGCGGAGCTGGAGCCATGTCGTCATCGGGGTCTCGGAGTCCGGCGGCGCGATCGGCTCCGACGACAGATTGCGGAAGCGATTGGAGGCGTAGACGGCCGAGCCGATGCCCTGAGCGAACGCGGCCTGCGCGGCCGCAGAGCTGTCGATCTCGATGTCGGGCCACGTCGAGTTCCAATCGAACCACAGCACCGCCTTGATCCGCGGCAGGTTTCGCGGGAGCTGCCTGGTCAACAGATCCCTGATCCAGGCCGCCTTGCCCGTCCCGCCGTCGCCCAGCTCGGTCGCGCCGACCTCAGCGAGCACCATCGGCTTGCGCGGAGCCAATGACGACACCAGCTGGTAGGTGTTGTCGAGCCAGTCGACACCCGCTCCGGTCAGAAGCTGGTGCGGCGAGGCGTACTGGCTGCGGTCGTAGCTGAAGGCGCTGAACCCCGTCCAGTCGACGTAGCTGCCGCCGGGGTACAGCGAAGCGAGCGACGGGTAGCGTCCGTTGTGGCCCACGATGTTCGGGGTCCACAGCCACGTGACGTTCGTCGCACCGACGCGGGTGAAGATGTCGTGGACGTGCCGCCAGGCCCGCACGTAGTCGCCCGGGCGGTTGCCGTTGACGGTCGGGCCCTGCTGGGTCTTGCCCTCACCCCACGGGTACCACCAGCCGTTCATCTCGTGGTCGAAGCGCAGCATGAACGGGTGTCCCCAGGCCTTGGCCGCCTTCGCCCAGCGCGTGACGTAGGCGTCGTAGGAGCCCTCGTAGAGGTCTCGCAGCTCAAACGCCGGCTGGCGCGCGCCACGGCCGAGCTCCCACGATCCCCAGTTGATGACGGGGATCGAGCCGTGCGCACGGACGTTGTCGAAGAACCTGCGCTGAAACGGTTGAAACCGCCCCGCGAACTTCCAGGGCTGGCCCCATTGAATCAGCGCCATCCGCTTCTGGACCTGCTGCTCGAAGCGCGCGTAGGCGCCGCCTTTGGCGAACGCGCTGGTCGCCGGCGCCTTCCCGCCCACCAGGGCGCCGAAGTAGATCGATGCGCCCGCCTTCGAGCGCTTGCTGAAGGTCTCGCCGGCGGCTGCGCCGCTGAGCGCGACGGCACAACCGGACGAGGCAGACGGGCAGCGCACCTGTACCGCGGCGCTCGCGGAGTCGGCAGCGACCCGTACCGACTCGATCCGAGCCTGGGTCGGCCGCTTCACCGCGACGGTCGCGGAGCCGATCCCCGCCGCCCGCGCGACAAGCGCACCGAGTACCACGAGTCCCACCAGTGCGAGCGACAGACTTCCACGTCGGTTGGCCTGCAAGCTCAGATCACTCCGATGCGCGTCGTTCGTCAGTTGCGACACCCGCTCAAGCCTCCAGCGTGTGGAGCGACACGGTACAAGAGGTCGATTGTCCGTGCGCAGGACCGGGTAAAGATCAAGGTACCGGCGCAGCACCTGGCATGAAACGGTAGGTTCTCGGTGCGCGAGGGCCACGTTCGGGCTCGGGCACGTCACGGCGGGAGGGGGCTCAGAGAAACGCGAATTGGGAATGGAATGCCCGTTTCGCCAATCGCCATGGAGCAGTACAACAGGAGATCGACTTTGCTGGGCAACGGGAACCGCGGTGAGGCCAAGGACATCGAACAGCAGCCCCTCCGGCCGGCTCCCAGCCGGCTGCCGTCGGCGCTGTTGTCCCTCGTCCCCCCACCGCGCGTGTCATGCGTCGTGCCGGCGATGAACGAGGCGCGCAACATCGAATGGGTGCTCGAGCGCGTTCCCGACGTCATCGACCAGATCATCCTCGTCGACGGGGACTCGACCGACGATACCGTCGAGATCGCACGCCGCATCCGGCCCGACGTCCTGGTCGTCGGTCAACAGCGTCCGGGCAAGGGCGCCGCGCTGCGGGCCGGGTTCGATGCGGCGGACGGCGAGGTCATCGTCATGATCGACGCGGATCGCAGCATGGATCCGGCCGAGATCACGCGGTTCTTGGACCGCATCGACACCGGCTACGACCTCGTGAAGGGCTCGCGCTTCATGACGGGCGCCGGAACGGACGACATGGAGGCGATCCGCCGATGGGGCAACCGCGTGCTGCGCGACGTGACCAACACGCTCTACAGCTGTCAGTTCACCGACCTCTGTTACGGCTTCATGGCCTTCCGGCGGACGGTCCTGGAGACGCTGGACCTGCGCACGGATGGCTTCGAGATCGAGACGGAGATCGTCGTCCGGGCGGTCAAGACCGGGCTGCGGGTGGCTGAGGTCCCGAGCTTCGAGGCGCCCCGCATCTACGGGACGTCCAACCTGCGAACCTGGCGCGACGGCGGCCGCGTCGCATCGACGCTGATCCGCCATCGCTTCACGCGACGGTCCGACGAGGCGCCGGAGCCGTCGTTCGAGCTCGCGACGCAGAGCTCCCAGCCGTAGCTGCTGCCGCTTCATACGCCGCACGTCTCTTAGTCTTCCACCATGGCCGCGGCGTTCGACGTCGACCGATTCGAACGCGACGATCTGTCGGCCCAGACGGCGTTGCTGCGCCTCTGCGGGACGCTTCGCGGTGACGGCGGCGCCGAGGCCGGCATGCCGGAGCTCGTCGTCTACAACGGCCGACGCGCGTGTCAGGTCCCGGCGCTCGCCACACGCAGGCTCGCCCGCGGCTGGCACGGCACGTACCCGATCCCCAGGGCGGTGCTCGACGACGGCGAGCCGCTGTACGCGCTCCAGACGTCGACGACGCTGATCCCGCTGGCGAGGCCACGTGACGTAGAGCCCTCCGCGCTCACGCGTGCCGAACACGCGGCCCGGGAGGAGCGGATGTCGGGCCTGCGGGCGCGTGTGGCCCAGGAGCGCCGCGCGCGGCTGGAGGTGGCCGCGCGGCTCGCAGACGAGCACGTCCTGCGCCACGCGTCGACGCCGGAGGACGCCACTCGCCGCGAGGCGGCGGTCGCTGCACGAGCAGGCGCGCAGACGGAGCTCTCGGACGCCAAGGCCGAGGTGGGGACGGCCACCGGCACGGTGCTCACCGCGATCGCGGACGAGCTCTCAGACCATCTGCCGCCTCCGGCGGAGCCGGCCCCCGAAGCGGCCCGGCCACGACGCGTGGGCGTGCTCGCGCCGATCATCTTCGCTGCGGCCGTCGGCCTGACGATCTGCGTGATCGCCGATGCCCTCAGCCGCGCGACGCAGGCGCCGCCGTCGATCGTCTTCTGGGTCGGGCTGCTGCTCATCGTGGGCCCGATCGCCTATCGGCTGACGGTGGCCGAGGCCTCGCCGTCGGAGCGGCTCGGCCTCGTGTGCCTGCTCGGGATGACGCTCTATGCCGTCAAGGTCGCTCGCGACCCGTTCATGTTCACCTACCCGGACGAGTCGGTGCACGCGTACAACGCGCTCGAGATCGCTCGGCACGGGCGGCTGTTCGGGGCGAACCCGATCCTGCGGATAACGCCGTACTACCCCGGCCTCGAGGGCGCGACGTCGGCGCTGATGGCGATGACCGGCATGTCGGTCTTCGCTGCCGGGGTGGTCTTGATCGCCGCGGCGCGCCTCGTGATGATGATCGGGTTGTTCGCGCTGATGCGCCTGGTGGGCGGGTCGGCGCGGCTGGCCGGGCTCGCGACGGTGGTCTACGCCGGCCAGGCGAACTTCCTCTTCTTCAGCGGCCAGTACTCCTATGAGTCGCTCGCGCTGCCGCTGGCGGTGGCGCTGGTCGTCTGCGCCGGCTGCTGGATGCGGGCTCCCGACCGCGGCTGGATGGTGCTGGTCGCGGTGCTTGGCGAGGCGGTGGCGGTCACCCACCACCTCACGTCCTACGCGGTCGTCGCCGCCTTGCTGGCGCTCGCGGTCATCCACCGGCTGCTCCCCTGGCGCCGGGAACGCAACCCCTGGCCGGTCGCCCTCCTCGTCGCGGGTGCGGCGGCCGCCTGGTTTGTGGTCGCCGGACCGCAGACGATCGACTACCTGAGCCCGGTCGTCGGCCGTGCTTTCGGAGGCTTCGTCGACACCGTCACGGGCTCAGCCGCCCCGCGGCGCCTGTTCGCCGATACGAGCGGCGCGCCCGTGGCCCCGGTCGGCGAGCGCGTGATCTCGTTCGCCTCGGTGCTCGTGCTCGCCGCCGGGCTCGCCGCCGGCTGCCTGCGGCTGTGGCGGCAGCGGACGACCAACCCGTTCGTCGCGCTCTTCGTGCTCGCCGGCGCGACGTACTTCGCCGCGCTTGCCCTGCGATTCGCGTCCGACGCCTGGGAGGTCGGAAACCGGGCGTCTGGATACCTCTTCCTCGGGCTCGGCTTCGTGGTCGCCGTCGCCATCGTCGGACCCCAGCTGGACGGCGTCCGGGCCTCGCTGCGGCGACCGCTCATCACCGCGGGCCTGGTGCTCATCGTGATCGGCGGCGTCATCCTCGGCTGGCCCAGCAACCTTCGCCTCTCCCAGCCCCTCGTGGTCCGGGCCGACGGCGGGCGCATCACCTCCGAGACGCTGGGCATGGCGGAATGGGTCAGGCAGACGCTGCCGGGCCGCCGGTTCGCCGCGACGGAGGCCGACGGGAGGATGATCCTCTCCCAAGGGCACGCCGTCGCGGTGGCGGGCGCCCGACCGGACGTCCGCGACGTGATGGCGGCCCCGATCCTGCTCCCCTGGCAGGTCAGGCTGCTCCGTGACGACCGGCTGCGCTACGTGGTCGCCGATCGCCGGCGGCGCTCCACCGACAACGACACGGCGCCCTACTTTGCCGTGGAGGGCGGCAGCCCCGAGCGGCTGCGACCCGCCGGCGTGGTCGACAAGTACGAAGCGGCCGGCGCGGACCGCCTGTTCGACAGCGGGCGGATCGTCATCTTCGACGCGGGGGCGATCGGGTGAGCCGGCACCGCGAGAGCATCGCCGTGGCGCTCGCCGCGACCCTCGCGGCGCTGGTCGTCCTCGCGGTGCCGGTGGACGCACTGAAGGTCGTCTTCGCGCTGCCGTTGTGCCTGCTGGCGCCGGGCCACGTCCTGCTCGGGGCGAGCACCGTGGGGCGCTGGCTGGACGTGCCGATGCGGATCCTGTTGACCGTGGCGCTGAGCCTGGCCGTCCTCGCGCTCGCCTCGGTGCTGCTGGGGACGGTCGTCAAGCTCGATCGCAGCTCGTGGACGCTCGGCCTCCTGGCGGCGATCCTCGTCGGGTGCGTCGCCGCCGTGTACCGCCCGGTCGTCGCAGCGCCCAGGTTGCGGCTCGTTCGCGTTCGCGTGCGGCCGCTGGACGCCGCGCTCATCGCGGCGGCGGGCGTGGCATGCGTGATCGCGCTCGTGATCACGCGCACGACCTTCGCAGCGCCCAAGGCGATCGGCTACACGCAGCTCTGGATGGTCCCCGCCGGCCCGGACCACCTCACCGTCGGCGTCCGCAGCGCCGAACAGCACGCGCAGACCTACCGCGTCGAGATCCGATCGGGCGATCTCCTCCTGCGGCGCTTCGACCGGGTCGTGCTGCGCCCAGGAGGCCGCTTCGAGCGCCGCGTGTCCCTCCCTGACATCCCGCGCCTCACCGCACTCGTGTTCCGCGAAGAGCAGCCCGCGACAATCTACCGGCGGGTGACCCGCGGGTTCTCCCCAACCGCGCCGCCGACGCCTGCCGGGCCCTTGACGCCGGCTGAACCCAAGCTCTCCGGGCGGCTTCCCCGGACCACGCCTAGGCGCTCCGGTGGGCGAGGCGCCCGGAGACGTAGCCGGCGCCGGTCACCGCCAGGGCGGCGAGGATCGCGCCCGAGCGCCGCAACCCGTCCCGGTCGCCCCGGGTCGCATCGCGCACGCCGTCCACGATCCCGGTAGGCAGCGTGCGCAGCGTGTACGAGCGTTCGCTGGCGAGCCCGTCGCGCACACCGACGGAGCGTGCGACCAGCGCCTTCGCGTAGCCCTCCCCGAAGCAGCGGGCGCGGAAGTACCGCCAGGTCGTCCGGTCGGCGCGCACGAGATGATGGGCGCACATCCCGGGCACGCTGACGATCTGCGCACCGGAGATCGCCTGACGGACGCGGATCGCGTATTCGGTCTCGTCGCAGCTCACCAGGCGCGACCCGCTGGTCCGCGCGAGCTCGTCGGTGAACCCGCCCACGCGTGCGAGCACCGTGCGCCGGAAGGCCATGTTGGCGCCGATCGGATTGCGGATCGGTCCCCGCACGACGTGCTGACCGCGGTAGCTGCATCCGACGACCCACAGCAGCTCGGACGCAAGCCAGGCCGGCGGCGGGCGCTCCCATCGAGGGAGCACCGGACCGCCGACGCCCGCGACAGCCGGATCCCGGCAGGCGTCGAGCACCGCGGCGGCCCATCCGGGCTCCGCCGTCGCGTCGTCGTCGAGGAACGCGACGATGTCACCCGTCGCATGCGCGATCCCCGTGTTGCGGGCACTCGACAGGCCGCGGCGACCGCGATTGGGCACGGCCGTGACGGACGGGAACTCCTGCTGCACGCGAGCCAGCAGCGCGTCGTTGTGATCGACGACCAGCAGGATCTGGTCCGGGGCGGGCGACTGGCGGCGGAGGGACCCGACGGCTTCGCCGAGAGCGTCCCAGCGCTGCTCGCTGAATGCGCAGACGACGACACTGAGGCGGTCCGGGGTCTGCTCGCCGATCAAGGGCGCGGCAACCTAGCAGCCGCGACTCAGCCCTGCGCGCTGACGCGGACGTAGTCCACCTTCATGTCCCACGGGCCGGGATCCGTCGCGGCAGGCTGCAGACCGCCGCTGCTCCACGTGCCGGGCTTGGAGACGACGTTGTTCAGCAGCAGGCCGAACCGGCCCGTGACGCCGCTCGGGCCGAGGCCGCACTTGCGGCCGTCGACGCGGTACTCGACGCGATCGGGCCAGACGTCGGCGGAGTAGGTGTGCCAGTTGTGGGCCATGTCGCTCACCGCCCGTTCACCGTCCCAGATCTGCGTGTCCACGCCGCCGATCCAGTTGTGCTGATGACAGCCGGCGGTCGTGGGGTAGCTCATGCGCTGCTCGGACCAGTCGAGCTCTCGCACACCCTCGCCCTGGCTGCGGTCGACGTTCACGTCCCACGCGATCGGCCACAGCCCCGCCGATGCGGGCATCAGCGCCCGCATCTCGATGTGGTAGGGCACGGCCCAGGAGGCCTTGACGTTCCTGGCGGGCCAGCCGGACCCGTAGGCGAACGTCCCCAGAAACGCCCCGCTGTAGGGTCCGCTCCCGAGCCGGCCATCAGACTCGCGCTGGACGCGAAGGACGAGGCTGCCGTTGCCGTCCTGAAAGACGTTTGCGTCCCTCGGGCACGACTGGGCGACGAAGCCGTCGCAGGTGTCGCCCCGGGGCACCCACTTCGCGGGATCGGCCGGCGCCCCGGTCGCGCCGTCGAAGCCGTCTTCGAAGAGCACCGGACCGAGCGGACCGGTCTGGTCGGGAGCGTCGTCCGCCGGCACCCCTGCGGGAGCGGCGCCGCTCGGCACCCCGGCCGCAGTGGGGCGGGCGGGTGCCGAGGCCAGGTCCACGCGGGTGGAGCGGATCGTCCCGTGTGAGGACAGGCTCCACGTCACCCGCACCGCGGCCCCCTTTGCGAGCGCGCCCGCGGTCAGGCGCTTGTGACCGTGCGTGATCCGTGCCTGTGCGGAGATCGGCAGCGTCAGGCGCCGCGCCAGGCGGATGGTCGGGCGGGTTGCGGATGCCCGGACGACGCGCGCCGTGAACGTGACGGAGGAGGCTCGGGCCGGCGCGGTCCGCAGCACTTTGTGCACCCGGCGGGAACGGACGGTGCCTACGGTGACGACCCGCCCGCGACGAACGCCGGCGAGCGCCCCGCGCCGCAGGTGCACTGAGTGCACGCGCATGTCGTGCGTGACGAGCATCAGGACCGGTCGCGCCGCGGTCTGCAGGGCGACGACGGTGCCGGACAGCGTGTCTGCGTGGGCAGGGACGCTCGGCACGAGCGCCAGGAAGGGCACGGCAGCAGCGACCGCTACAGCCCGGGACGAAAGGGACATGCAGGCTCCATCGACGGCCGTCCGTCCTCGCCCCACGCTGAGGGCCGATTCGCCCCACATACGTCCAGGCGTCGATCGGAGAGGTGCCCGTAGGATCTGGCGCCTCCGTCCCCGAATCTGCCGCTCGTTGCGCCCGATCCGCCTCCACGACAGCCGTTCCGGGCGCCTCGCGCCCCTCGAGCCCCGCGACCCCGGGAAGGTGGGGCTCTACGCGTGCGGCCCGACCGTCTACGGCCGCATCCACGTCGGCAACGCCCGGCCCTATGTCGTCTTTTCCCTGCTCAAGCGCTTTCTCGCGCACGAGGGCTACGACGTGACGCTGGTGGCCAACATCACCGACATCAACGACAAGATCTACGCCGCCGCCCACACGGCGGGTCGGGCGTCGGATGCCCTGGCCGCCGAGATGGCCGACCACTACCGCGCCGACACGCAGCGCCTCGGCCTCGGCCGTCCCGACGCGGAGCCGCTCGCGACCGAGACCCTGCCCGAGATTCTCGAGCTGATCGAGGCCCTGATCGAGCGCGGCCACGCCTACGAGGCGGGCGGCGACGTCTACTTCCGGGTGCGGTCGCACCCGCCCTACGGCGAGCTCTCGCACCGCGACGTCGACGAGATGGACCAGGGGGAGGGCGTCGAGGGCGCCGACCGCAAGGAGGACCCGCTCGACTTCGCCCTCTGGAAGGCGGCCAAGCCGGCGGAGGACACCGCGTGGGCCTCGCCCTGGGGCCGCGGCCGCCCGGGCTGGCACATCGAGTGCTCGGCGATGGCGGAGAAGCTGCTCGGCACGGACTTCGACATCCACGGCGGCGGCACGGACCTGCTCTTCCCCCACCACGAGAACGAGGCGGCGCAGACGCTGGCGGGGCGCGGGGCGCCGCTCGCGCGCATCTGGATGCACAACGGGATGATCGAGCTGCCCCGGGGCGGCGATCCGAAGATGTCCAAGTCGCTGGGCAACGTCGTCGCGCTGCACGCCGCGCTGGACGAGGTGGGCCGCGACACGCTGGTCATGTACCTCGCCGGCGTGCACTACCGCAGCCCGGCGCCGTGGCGCGAGGACGTGCTCCAGGACGCCCGGCAGCGGGTCGCCCGCTTTCGCGAGGCGGGGCGCCGCCTCGTGGCAGGGGAGAGCCCCGCGGACCTCGCGCCGCACCGCGAGGCCTTCTTCGACGCGCTGGCCGACGACTTCAACACCCCGGAGGCGCTCGCGGCCGCGCACGCGTGGGTCAACGAGGCCAATCGCCGCGACGCGGTGGGCGACAGCCACCTGCGCGAGATGCTCGGCGTGCTGGGCCTCGAGAACCTGCTCGACGAGGCGCCCGGCGCGCCGCCCGAGCTCATGGCGGTCGCCCGGCGCCGCGACGAGGCTCGCGCGGCCAAGGACTTCGCCACCGCCGACCGCCTGCGCGACGAGCTGCGCGCCGCAGGCTGGGAGGTCCGCGACGGGCCGGCCGGCGCTGAGCTGGTCGCCGTCGCGCCGTGATCGTCTACGGCCGCAACCCGGTGCACGAGGCACTGCGGGGCACGCGGGCGGTCACGCAGGTATGGGCGACGAAGAACGCGGGCGGCGAGCCGTGGCTGGCGGGCCGGTGCGTGCAGCTCGCCACGGGGGAGCAGATCGCCGCGCGCGCGGGCAGCGACGCGCACCAGGGCATCTGCGCGGAGGTCTCGCCGTACGCCTACGCCGACGCCGCACAGCTGCTGTGCGTGGAGAGCTTCTTCCTCGTCGCGCTCGACGAGGTCACCGACCCGCAGAACCTGGGCGCCGTGTCGCGCACGGCGGAGGTCGCGGGGGCCACTGGGGTGATCATCCCGCAGCGCCGGTCGGCGGAGGTCACGCCGGCGGTCTGCAAGGCGTCGGCGGGCGCGGTCGAGCACCTGCGCGTCGCCCGAGTCCGCAACGTCGCCGACTTCCTCGCCGCGGCGAAGAGCGCCGGCTGCTGGTGTTACGGCGCCGACGCCGGTGGCGGGCGTCCCTACACGGAGCTCGAGTGGGGCGGCGACGGCCTCGTGCTCGTGATTGGAGCCGAGGGACGCGGCCTGCGGCCGCGCGTCGCCGCCGCATGCGACGGTCTCGTCTCCATTCCGCTCGCCGGTCGGGTGCGCTCGCTCAACGCAAGCGCGGCGGCCGCGGTGCTCGTGTTCGCGGCCTTGACAGCGCGCCATAACTGTGCCACGCTCCCGCCGACATAAGGGTAGAGTGGAGGTACAGACTCCATAAACTCTGACCGATGAGAACCCGGCGCCAGGGGAGGTAAGTGCGCCACGAGTCGCCGCCGGCAAACACGCCGGAGAAAGGCATGATCCCGTGGCCCGAACCCTATTCGCTGCCCAGTCTCAACCCAAAGTTGATGACTCCTACCTCCTGGCGCTCGCCCGTCAGGGGAGTCCTGACGCCTACGACCGGCTCGTGCGCCGCTACCACGGCTTCGTCCGGCTCAA
>JBBQBV010000032.1:0-29215 GCA_038318085.1 Solirubrobacterales bacterium | reverse complement strand
CACTCCAAGACGCTCGGGACCAACGACGTGACCTGGCGCCGCGGCATCCCCGTCACCGCCGTCCCCCGTACGATCATCGACATAGCGCGGACGCTTCATCCCGACGCCCTGAAGGCCGCCGTGCGCCAAGCGGAGCGCCTTCACGATCTCCAGCTGCGCCGACTCGACCGGCCTGGCGTCCCCGCCGATCTGCGCGCGCTGCTCGACGTCTATCTCGCCGGCGCAGGCGTCACCGCGAACGAGCTCGAAGCGCGTTTCCTGGAGATCTGCGCCGGCGCCACACTGCCGCTTCCCAGGGCCCAGGCCTCCTTCGAGGCCGACCGCGTCGACTTCGTCTGGCACGACCTGCGGCTGGTTGTCGAGACCGACGGGCGCGAGAGCCACGACAACGCGATCGCCTTCACCGACGACCGCGTACGCGACCGTCGCCGGTTCGCCGCCGGGTTCGCCACCCTGCGCTACACGTGGGCCGAGGTGATGCGCAGCAGCGCCATGGTGTCCAAGGAGCTCGTCGCCGCCCACGCGCGCTGCCGCGAATCGCAGCGACGCCGCGTGCAATGGGGGTCATAGCCCCCATTAAGCGCGTCCTCGGCCGCACCCACGGCGGGCGGCAGGACGCGCGAGCCGTGGACGGCGTCGGGCTCAGGCGGGAGCGGCGACCGGTACCGTCAGCGCCCGATGGACCGCAAGCGCCTCGCCCTGCTCGCCGCGATCCTCGGCTCGTTCGTGGCGGGGCTCGACGCGACCGTCGTCAACGTCGCGCTGCCGTCGATCGCCGCGGATCTCGGTGGCGGCCTCGCCGGGCAGCAGTGGGTCTCCAACGCCTACCTGGTGACCCTCGGCTCGCTGATCCTCGTCGGCGGCTCGCTCGGCGACGTGTTCGGCGAGCGGCGAGTGTTCTCGCTGGGCGTCGGCGGCTTCGGCCTGGCGTCGCTGCTGTGCGCAATCGCACCGTCCGTCGAGTTCCTGATCGCCGCCCGCGCGCTGCAGGGCGTCTTCGGCGCGCTGCTGACGCCGAGCGCCCTCGCCGTGCTGATCGCGGCCTTCCCGCCGTCGGAGCGCGGCGCGGCGATCGGGTCCTGGACGGCGTGGGTCGGCGTGGCGTTCGTCGTCGGCCCGCTCGCGGGTGGGGTGATCGTCGACGGGACCTCCTGGCGCTGGATCTTTCTCATCAACATCCCGTTCGTTCTGGTGACCCTCGCCGTGGTCCGCCTCGCCGTGGACGCCCGGGTGCGCGAGCTCAAGCGGCCCCACGTCGACTGGACCGGCGCGGGGCTGTGCGCGCTCGGTCTGGCGGGGCCCGTCTTCGCGCTGATCCGCCAGCCGGACCTCGGATGGGGCAGCCCGCAGGTGTGGGCGCCGCTGCTGGCCGGCCTCGGCTTCCTGGCGGCCTTCTTGGCCTGGGAGGCGCGGACGCCCGCGCCGATGCTCCCGCTGGGACTCTTCCGCCGGCGCAACTTCGCGATCGGCAACCTGCAGACGCTGCTGATGTACGGCGGGCTGAGCATGAACCTGTTCTTCCTCGTGGTCTTCCTGCAGGAGGTCGCGCACTACTCCGCGCTTGACAGCGGGCTGGCCACGATCCCGACCACCCTGATCATGTTCGCGCTCTCACGCCGGATGGGGGCGCTGGCGGACCGCCTGGGGCCGCGCGTGTTCATGGGCGGCGGGCCCCTGCTGGCGGCGGTCGGCCTGCTGCTCTACCAGCGGGTCGGCGCCAGAGCCGACTACCTCGCCGAGGTGCTGCCCGCCCTGGTCGTGTTCTCGCTCGGGCTGTCGATGACGGTCGCGCCGCTGACGGCGACGGTGCTCGCCGACGCCGACGAGCACAACGCCGGCATCGCGTCCGGGGTCAACAACGCGCTCGCTCGCATGGGCGGTCTGATCGCCGTGGCGGCGCTGGGGATCATCGCCTCCGGCGCGGTCTCGCTGGGCGGCTTTCACCGGGTGATGGCGATCGCGGCCGGGCTCGTCGGGCTGGCCGGCCTGCTCGCGGTCGCGGGTATCCGCAACCCGGACCGCGCCGACGTGCACTGCGCCGAGTGCCCCGGCGGAGCACTCGCCGGAGCGCCCGCCAACGGCGCCAGGGCGCCCGAGCCGGAGCTCGCGGCGAGATAAGGTCCGGCGCATGTCCGACCTCGTGCTCACGGAGGACCACGGGCGGGTCCGCCACGTCGTCCTGAACCGCCCCGAGAAGCGCAACGCCTTCAACGCCGACCTGCTCCGCGCCCTGGGCACAGCTCTCACCGAGATCGCCGCCGACCCGTCCGTCCACGTGGTCGTCCTGCGCGGTGCCGGGCCGATGTTCTCCTCCGGGGTCGATCTCGGCGAGCTGGCGGCCATGGCCGGCGGGGTCGAGCGGCTGCGGCCGTTTCGGAAACTGTGGCTCGACGTGGCCAACCAGCTCGAGGAGATGCCCAAGGCGACGGTCTGCGAGATCCACGGCGGATGCATCGGCGGCGCCTTGGAGACGGCGCTGGCCTGCGACCTGCGCACGATGGCCGTGGAGGCCGTCGCGGGGCTGCCCGAGACGCGCATCGGCCTGATCCCCGACGTCGGCGGGTCCTCGCGCCTGCCCCAGATCGTGGGCCTCGGGCGCGCGAAGGAGCTGATCATGACCGGCAGGCTGATCACCGGGACCGAGGCCGAGCACATCGGCCTCGTCAACCGCGTCGCCCCGGCCGCCGAGCTCGAGGCCGCGACGCGCCAGCTCGTCGACGAGCTGCTGATCTGCGCGCCGATCGCCGTCGGCCTGGCCAAGCGCGCGATCGACGCCTCCGCCCGCCCGGCGCTGTCGACGACGCTCGAGCTCGAGGTCGCGCTGCAGGAGGCCTGCCTGCGCACGGCGGACTTCGCGGAGGGCGCCAGGGCCTTCGCGGAGAAGCGCCAGCCGGAGTTCAGCGGGCGCTGACCCCATGACGGTCGTGATCCTCGCCGGCGGGACGGGCGGCGCCAAGCTCGCGCGCGGCATGCTCGACGTGGTCGGCCCGGACGAGCTCGTGGTCGTCGCCAACACCGGCGACGACATCGAGATCCACGGCGCCCACGTCTCCCCGGATCCCGACCTGCTGCTGTTCTGGCTGGCGGACCGCATCGACGCGCGGGGCTGGGGCCTTCAGGGCGACACCTTCCACGCGATGGACCGCCTGCGCGCGCGGGGTGAGGAGGTCTGGTTCAACCTCGGCGACGAGGATCTCGAGATCGGTCGCGACCGTCGGCGGCGCCTGCAGCGCGGCGAGACGCTGTCGCAGGCGCTCGAGGGACTGCGACACACGCTGGGCGTCCGCGCCCGCGTGTTGGCGATGTGCGACGAGCCCGTGCGCACGTTCGTCGACGGCACGCCGTTTCAGGAGTGGATGATCCGGGCGGGCGGCAAGGCCGGAGAGACGCCCGTGGGCTCGATCGAGCTGCGCGGGATCGACGACGCCACGCTGCCGCCCGCGGTCGCCGAGGCGCTCGCGGCGGCCACCGCCGTGGTCATCGGCCCGAGCAACCCCGTCATGTCGATCGGCCCGATCCTCGCGGTCCCCGGCCTGCGCGCCGCGCTCGAGGCCGTACCCGTCGTCGCCGTCAGCCCGTTCGTCAGGGGCGAGATCCTGAAGGGTCCGACGATCCCGAGCCTGCGCGCCGCCGGGGTCGAGCCGACGCTCGCCGGCGTCGCCGAGCTCTACGCCGAGGTCGTCGACGGGATCGTGGCGGACGAGCGGATCGCCGGCGTGCCGACGCTCGTGACCGACGTCCTGATGGACGGCGCCGCGGGGCGCGAGCGCCTCGCCCGGGAGACCCTGACCTTCGCCGCCGGGCTCTGATTAGGTTCCGCGCCATGAGCGGACCCCTCGGCGGCAAGACCATGTTCATCTCCGGCGCCAGCCGCGGCATCGGGCTGGCCATCGCCGAGCGCGTGGCCCGAGACGGCGCCAACGTCTGCCTCGTCGCCAAGACGGCCGAGCCCCATCCCAAGCTCGAGGGCACGATCTACACCGCCGCCAAGGCGATCGAGGACGCCGGTGGCCAGGCGCTGCCGATTGTCGGCGACATCCGCGACGAAGACTCCGTCTTCGGAGCGGTCGCCGACTGCGTCGAGCAGTTCGGCGGCATCGACATCTGCGTCAACAACGCCAGCGCGATCAACCTCGCGGGCACGGAGCAGCTCGACATGAAGCGCTACGACCTGATGCAGTCGATCAACACGCGCGGCACCTTCCTGGTCTCCAAGGCCTGCGTGCCGGAGCTCAAGCGGGCCGAGAACCCGCACGTGCTGACGCTGTCTCCGCCGCTGAACATGGAGCCGCGCTGGTTCTGCGCCCACGTCGCCTACTCGATCGCCAAGTACGGCATGAGCATGTGCACGCTCGGGATGGCCGAGGAGTTCCGGGGCGACGGCATCGCCTTCAACGCCCTGTGGCCGCGCACGATCATCGCCACGGCGGCGGTGCAGAACCTGCTCGGCGGCGACGCGGCGATGGCCAAGGCCCGGATCCCCGCGATCATGGGCGACGCCGCCTACGAGATCTTCGCGCGCCCGGCGCGCGAGTGCACGGGCAACTTCTTCGTCGACGACGAGATCCTGGAGGGCGACCTCAGCCGCTACCGCGCCGGCGAGGGCGGGTCCGAGGACGATCTCATCATGGACCTCTTCCTCTAGGAGCGGCTAGCGTCCTCAGCGATGCGACGTCGGGTCACCTTCTCGCGAAATGTGACGCTGTCGCTGAGCCGGACCTGCCGCTGCTACTGCAAGTACTGCTCCTTCGCGACGCACCGGCCGCACCTGCACGAGCCCGAGGAGGTCCTGCGGCTGATCGACCGCGCGGCGCGGCGCCGGGTGAAGGAATTGCTCGTGCTGACGGGCGAGGCGCCCGACCACCACCCAGGCGTGCGGGCGAAGCTCGAGCAGCTCGGCTTCGCGGACTTCGTCGCCTACGTCGTCTGGGCCTGTGAGCAGGCGCTGGACCGCGGGCTGCTGCCGCACACGAACCTCGGCGTCCTCAGCCGCGAGGACCTGGGCCGGCTGCGCGAGGTGACCGCCAGCCAGGGCCTGATGCTCGAGTCGGCCAACCCCGACCTGATCGCCCACCAGGGCTCGCCGACCAAGCACCCGCAGCGGCGGCTGGAGACCATCCGCGCCGCCGGAGAGCTGCGCATCCCCTTCACCAGCGGCATCCTCGTCGGGATCGGGGAGTCCGAGGACGAGCAGGTCGCCGCGCTCGAGGCCCTGCAGGGCATGGATCACCTGCAGGAGGTCATCCTGCAGAACTTCGTCCCCCACCAGAGCTACTACGGGCAGGAGCCGGGCCAGATCGCCGGAGAGGCGGCCCAGACGCTGTGGCGCACCGGGATCGCGGACCGCCCGCACGAGAGCCTGCCGGCGTGGGCGACCCCGATCTCGATCGACGACCTCGAGCGCCTGATCGGCGAGGCGCGGCGGCTGCTGCCCGGCGTCGGCATCCAGGTGCCGCCGAATCTCTCGACGTGGTGGCCGGAGCTCGTCGCCGCGGGCGCCACCGACCTCGGCGGCCTGAGCGCCAACGGCGACCACATCTCGCCCGAGCATCCCTTCCCGTCGCCCCGGCAGGTGCGCGAGCGCCTGCAGCGAGACGGCGTCGCGCTCGCCGAGCGGCTGTGCGTGTACCCGCGCTACATCGACGAGGAGTGGCTGTCCCCGCGGGTGCTCGCGGCGGTCGACGAGCACTACCCGACCTTCCGCCGGCGCCGTCGCGTCCGGACCCTCAACGGCACGCTCGCCGGTGTCGTCGCCAAGGCCCGCGACGGCGGCGCGCTGAGCCCGGACGAGCTGACGGGCCTCTTCGCCGAGACGCGCCCGGAGGCGGTCGAGGACATCCGCCAGGCCGCCGACGAGCTGCGCTCAGAGCTCGCCGGCGACGAGGTCACCTTCGTCGTCAACCGCAACGTCAACGTCTCCAACATCTGCGTCGTCGGCTGCGCGTTCTGCGGGTTCGGGGTGGGCCGCAACTCCCCCGACGCCTACGAGCACGACCGCGAGGAGTTCGTCGGCCGGCTGCGCGACGCGCTCGCCTACGGCGCCACCGAGGTCTGCATCCAGTCGGGCATCCACCCCGACTGGACCTTCGAGGACTACCTCGGCTGGCTGCGCCTGGCCAAGGCGACCGCGCCGGAGCTGCACCTGCACGCCTACTCGCCGATGGAGGTGGACCACATGTGCACGACCTCCGGCCTGTCGCCGGCGGAGGTCTTCGAGCGGCTGCGCGCGGCGGGCCTGGGCTCGGTCCCCGGCACCGCGGCCGAGGTGCTCGAGGACGGCGTGCGCCGGCGCATCTCGCCCAACAAGCTGCCCGCCCGGCGCTGGCTGGAGATCATCGAGGCCGCCCACGGCGTCGGCCTGCGCTCCACCGTGACAGTGATGTTCGGCCACATCGAGCAGCCGCACGAGCTCGCCGAGCACATGCGCGTCGTGCGCGCTCTGCAGGAGCGCACCGGCGGCTTCACGGAGTTCGTGCCGCTGTCGTTCATCCCGTACCACACGCTGCTCGGCCGCACCCACGGTATCGAGCCGATCTCCCGCGAGGAGAACCTCAAGCACACCGCGGTCTTCCGGCTCGCGCTCGGCAAGACCGTCACCAACCTGCAGGCCAGCTGGGTCAAGATGGGCCTCGACGCCGCGACGGAGTCGCTGCGCTGGGGCGTCAACGACCTCGGCGGCACGCTCATGGAGGAGTCGATCTCCCGCATGGCCGGCTCGGAGCACGGCGTCCGGCTCGACCCCGACCAGCTCGTCGGCGCCGCGCACGCGGCGGGCCGCCCCGCGGCCGAGCGCACCACGCTGTACGAGATCCGGCGGAGGTACCCGGCGGCGTGAGGACGACCGCGGTGCTGCCGGTGAAGTCCTTCGCCCGCGCGAAGTCGCGCACGGCCCTGCAGGAGCCTGACCGCGCGGCCCTGGCCGAGGCGATGGTCGCCGACGTGCTCAGCGCGCTGGCCGAGGTCGACGCGCTCGCCGAGGTGATCGTGGTCACGCGCGAGCCGCTGGCGATCGAGGCCGCGCGCGCGATCGGCGCCGCCCTGCTCGACGACCCCTCGGAGACCGGCCACAACCCGGCCGCCGCGCGCGGCGCCGCCCTCGCCGTGCGACGCGGGGCCGAGCGCGTCGTGTTCGTCCCGGGCGACTGCCCGGGCCTGGATCCCGCCGAGCTGGCGGCGCTGCTCGCGGACCCGGAGCCCGGCGTCACCGTCGTGCCCGACCGCCACGGCTCGGGGACCAACGCCCTGATGCTCGCGCCGCCCGAGCTGATGGAGCCGTCCTTCGGGCCGGGCTCGCTCGCTCGCCACGCGGCCCTCGGCCGCGCGGCGGGCGCCGCGGTGCGGATCGCCGAGGTCGCGTCGCTGGCCTTCGACGTCGACACGCCGGAGGATCTCGCGGACCTGCGCCTGGCGGGGCCGCGCACGCGCGCGCTGCTCAGCACCCTGGCGGCGTGATCGAGGCGGTCGCGCTCGCCGGCGTGCCGGAGATCGGGCCCGGCGACGACCTCGCCGCAATCCTCGCCCCGCTGGCCGAGCTGCGGCCCAGCGACGTCCTCTGCGTCGCCCACAAGGTCGTCTCCAAGGCCGAGGGCCGCGTCGTGGACCTCGCGACGGTGCAGCCGGGCGAGTTCGCGCGGGAATGGGGGGAGCGCTGGGACCGCGACCCGCGCGCCGTGCAGGTGGTGCTCGACGAGGCCGCCGAGGTCGTGCGCGCCGACGGCGGGCGCCTGATCTGCCGCACCCGACACGGCTTCGTGTGCGCCAACGCGGGCGTCGACCGCTCCAACGCCGGCGGCGCCGGCCGGGCCGTCCTGCTGCCGCTGGACCCCGATGCCTCGGCCCGCGCGCTGCGCGCCGCACTGGGCTGCGCGATCGTCATCACGGACTCCTTCGGGCGCCCGTGGCGCATCGGCCAGGCGGAGGTCGCCGTCGGCTGCGCCGGGCTCGCCCCGCTCGAGGACTTCCGCGGCCGGCCCGACCGCGACGGCCGCGAGCTGCAGGCGACCCACATCGCCGTCGCCGATCAGGCCGCGAGCGCCGCGGACCTGGCCCGGGACAAGGTCGCCGGGCAGCCGGCCGTGCGGATCCGGGGCCTCGAGCGCCACGTGCTCGACCACGACGGCCCCGGCGTCGCCGTGCTCGTACGCGCCCGTGCGCAGGATCTGTTCTGACGGCGCTCAGCCGTTGACGGCGTCGTAGCGCTCGCGCGAGGACGCGACGCGCGACCCGTTGGCCACGGCCCAGGTGCCGAGCGCCTTCATCGGGGCGGCCATGCTCGCGCCGAGGCGCGTCAGCTCGTACTCGACGCGCGGCGGCACCTCGGCGTGCACGTGGCGCGTGATCAGGCCGTCGCGCTCCATTGTGCGCAGCGTCTGCGTGAGGACCTTCTCGGAGATGGGGTGCAGCTCGGAGAGGATCTCGTGGTAGCGGCGGGCGCCGTCGCCGAGGGCGAGCAGGACGCCGACCGCCCATTTCGAGGACAGCACCGAGAGCGACTCGCGGATCAGCGCGGCGGCGCGGGCGCGCTCGGCGGCGCGGATGGACTCGTCGACGAGGAGGGTGGCGGGCATCTATCTCAGGACGCGGCGGAGGTTGGGGAGGCTGGCGAGCAGTGCGCGGTTGACAGGCTTGTGGACGTGCGGGATGACACGTGGCGGGAAGTCGTCGGAGCTGCTCGCCCGGGCGAGCGCCCTGGGCGCGAAGGTCTCCGGCCGCATGGCGGGGGGGCCGACCACAGTGCCCACCAGCGTCCCGCCCAGCGGCACCGCGATCGCGAGGCTGGCCATCGCGTTGAGCGCGAGCGCCCGGCGGGTGCGCCGCCGGCCGAGGGCACGGGCGGCCGCGGACTCCAGCTCGTCGCCGAGCTCGATGAGCTCCGGCGGGAGCGGTCGCCTCACGCCCCGGCCTCCCGCAGGTCGTTCGTCAGCGCGCGCAGGGCGCGCGACACCCGCAGGCGGGCGGCGTTGATCGAGCAGTCCAGCCGCGACGCGATCTCCTCGTAGGGCAGCTGCTGCACGACGCGCAGCTCGAGCGCCCGGCGCTGCTCGGTCGGAAGCGCTCGGACGGCGAGCTGGAGGATCGGCTTGAGCGAGGTGGCGTCCATGCGCTCGTCCACCGCGTCGTAGGCATCGGTGCCCTCCCAGTCGACGGGCAGGCCGAGCCGGGCGCGCGCGGCCGTCTCGATCCGGTTGCGCTTGTGAAACTGGCGCAGCAGGTTGCGGGCGATGCCGAACAGCCACGGCGCCCCCGACCCGTCCGCCATGTCCTTGAACCGGCGCAGCCCGCGCCAGGCCTGCGCGAACGTCTCGGCCGTCAGATCGAGCGCGGCGGACTCAGAGCCGGTCTGGCGCTGAAACCAGGCGCGCATCCAGACGGCGTAGCGCTCGTAGAACTCGCGGAACGCCTGAGGATCGGTCCTGGCCGCGTGCAGCAGAGCGGCGTCGGTGCGCGTATCGGTGTGCATCAACTGACCTTCTATGGCCGCAGCCGCCGATGCATGTCTTAAACGCACCTCGGAGTCACAACGAGATCTCGCGAACGCATTCGAGGCGGGTGTCGCGGCCGCCGTCCACGGGCCGCGCGCGATCCAGCCTGATCGAGGCCTCGCGCCCGTCAAGGTGCAGCACGGCGATGACGTTGTCGAAGATGGGGCGGTCTTCGAGCTTCCAGCTGATCGGCGGCTTCTCGACCCCCGCGGCGCGCGCCAGTGCCCGGTTGACGATCGCGGCCGGCCGGGAGGAGGCGCCCCGGATCACGCGCCGCTCGCGTTTGTCGAGCGGGTTGCGAAACGGCGAGGCGACGGCCTGGTAGACCCGCGACCGCACGCCGGCGGACGCCGGGAACTCGGCCTCCGCGAGATAGGCGTGGTGCACGTCCCCCGAGAGGGCGATGATCGTGGCCGGCGCCGCGGCGCCGTCCTCCCCCGCGCCGACGCGCGCGACGAGCCGCGTCAGCCGCAGCCACGAGTCGCCGAAGGCCGCCCAGTGCTCGAGGTCGAGCGCCTCGCGCAGCTTCTCCCCGAGGCGCTTGCCGAGGCGGCCCCAGGCGCCCTCGGCGATCGCCTCGTCCCACGCCTCGAGGTGGTGCATGCCGGGGGCCAGCAGCCACGGCAGCGAGGTGCCGAGCAGCACGTGGTGGCAGTGCGAGCCGCCCGTGGCGCTGCGCTCGATGAAGGCCCACTCGTCGTCGTCGACCATCTCGCGGTGGTCGGGCTCGAGCACCCGGCCCGCGCGGGAGTCGATCATCACGAGGCGGGCGGGACCGAGGTCGCGGCAGAAGCTCCACTGCGTCGAGTTGACCGTGCGGTCGGCCTCGTAGGCGAACGCGCGCAGCAACTCCGAGGCATCCTCGGCTCCGCACACCCGTTGGTAGAGCTCGTCCTCGGCGAGCGCCTCCGGGGTCAGGTTGCCGATGTGCTGGTAGACCCAGTAGGAGACGAAGGCGCCGATGATCCGCTCGTTCCACCAGCCCAGCTTGCGGATCGCCTCGAGCCAGTCGCGGCTCGTGTTCCAATCGTCGATGACGTCGTGGTCGTCGAAGATCATCGCGCTGGGCACAGTGGAGAACAGCCAGCGGATCGCCGGCTCGCTCCAGGAGGTCCGGTAGGCCAGCGTGTAGTCCTCGAAGTTTCCGAGCTGCTCGCCCTCGATCAGCTTCGCCGTCTCGGGGTCGACCTGGTCGGCATAGATCTGATCGCCGAGGTGCAGCAGCGCGCCGGGCCAGCGCTCCGGCGGCTCGTGGCGCAGCCTGAGCGCCAGCGCGCGCAGCGCGCAGACCTCGCGACCGCGAGCGTCCTGGTCCTTGCGCAGCGAGTAGGGCGGCTCGTGCGGATAGGCGGTCCGGCACGAGCCGAAGACCACGTCGATCGGCTGGTCGCGCGCGATCGTGCGCAGGACGGATCTCGGCCAGTCGCCGTCGACCGGCCAGACGCGCTCGTCGTCGAGCGTGACCTCATACGGCGTCGAGGTCCCCGGCTTTAGGCCGTCCACGACCACCAGCGCGTAGTGGTGGCCCGCCACGCAGAAGGTCGGCACCGAGCAGCCGAGCACCGCGACCCTGCAGCGGACGTCGGTCTCGACCCAGACGGTGGCGTCGCGCTCGCCGGCGTGGCGTACAAGCGGTCCGAGCACCAACGACGGCATGCGTGAAAGGTACCGTGGGGCGTGTGCGGCGAATGTTGTGCCTGTCGGCGATGGTCCTCGCGGTTGGCGGTTGCGCCAGCGCCGGCTCGGCGTCCGACGGCGATCAGACGCTGCTGCTCGGCGCCCCGCCCTCGGCCGTCCACGCCGGCGTCTACTTCGCCGTCGAGCGGGGCTTCGACGAGAGCGAGGGCGTCAAGCTGACCATCCGCCGGTCCGGCGACGCCATCAAGCTCCTGCGCTCCGGTCGCGTCCAGGCCGCGCTGCTCGACGTCGGCCAGATCGGCCAGGCGCCTGGCGTCGTCGGCGTCATGGCGATCCTCCAGCGCCCCTACCCGGGGCTCTTTGTCTGCGTCACCCAGGCCACGCTCCAGGACCATCGCTCCCAGGTCGAGGCCCTCATCCGCGTGCTGCAGCGCGGCTACACGGAGACCATGGCCGACCCGGAGAGCGCCGTGCAGGCGGTGCTCTCCCGCGCGAGCGGCGTCGACGCCGCCGCGCTCGCCACCGAGCTCGACCGCATCTCCCCCGACTTCGTCGCCGGCGCTCCGGGCTTCGGCGTGATCGACCGCAGGATCGTCTCGGAGTGGGCGGGGCGGGCCGGGGTCCCGGCGCGCTTCGCCTACGGCCTGGTCGGCCCGGTCAGCCGGGACTGAGCACGCGCGCGACGAGCGCCGGGCCCTCGCGCGCCATGCGCGAGCGCGGGACGACCAGGTCAAAGCCCGCGGCCTCGGCCGCCTCGCGCTGCTCGACGTGCACGTGCGAGTAGACCCCGAGCAGCTTCGCGGCGCCCAGGTCCGCCCGCAGGCGCTCGACCACCTCGACGCCACCGCCGGACAGGTCAAGGATCACGGCATCGGCGCCGATCGCCGCCTCGGCTCTCCCCGCGCCGACGAGCTCGGCGTCGTGGCCGGCCGCGCGCAGCATGCCGAGGACGTTGGACCCGAGCAGCAGATCGTCGAAGACGGCGACGACGCGGGCCATGGCGGCTACTGCGACCGGATGCGCCGGAACTCCTGGCGCATCGATTCCGGTCGGCCCCACTCGTTGATCGTCTCGACGCGCCCCTCGCGCAGCTCGCGCAGCACGATCTCCCCGCGGATCCCGGCCTTGTCGACCATCTTCAGCGTGCCGTGCACCGCGGGCGCGGCGGCCGCATGGCCGAACTGGTGGGCGACGAGGATCCGCCAGTGCCAGTCGTGCTCGGAGTAAGGCTGCGCGTTGCAGGTCACCACGAGCGTCGCCGCCTCGAGGTACTGCGACTCGTCCACCCGCATGTCGAGCTCGAGGTCCGTCCAATCCGACGGCAGCCGGTCGAGGATCGCCTGGAAGTCGTCGGCAAGGCCCATGCTCGCCCAGAGCGTACCCTCGCCTCCATGCAGGACGTCGCCCGCCTGCTCGCGGCCCTGGAGGAGCTCGACGGCGCGGCCGAGGCCGCCGTGGTGCGCGGCGCCCTGGCCGCCGGCGTCCCCGAGCTCGTGGTCATCGAGGAAATGCAGCGCGAGATCGAGCGCCGCCGCGCCCGCGTGCGGGACTTCTACGACGACCGGGAGTGGTGAGGGGCGAGGGGCGAGCAGGCGCTATCAGGCGCTCTCCGTTTGCGGCGACGAACGTTGGAACTGCCGCTCGACACGAGCGGCTGCGCGCGAATGATGACGGAGCCCGCACACAATCGGCGCAGTCCGCGCGCCAAGCCGACGACGCTCGCGCGCATGCTGATCCTCAACGGCGCCCGCACGGTGCTCGCCGAGCAGGCGGCGGTCTATGGGGCGTCCCGCGCCAGCTAGCCTCGGAGCATGGCCGTCGAGGACCGGATCGCGACGGAGTACGAGGCCCTGACGCAGCGCGTCGGACTGGTTGATCGCTCCGAGCGCGGGAAGCTCTTGTTGACGGGGGGCGACGTGAAGGACTTCCTCCAGGGCCAGGTGTCCAACGACATCCTCGGACTCGAAGCCGAGAGCGGGTGCTACGCCGTCTTTCTGACGCACAAGGGCAAGATGCTCGGCGACATGCGGCTGCTCGACGGTGGCGAGGCCGGGGTGTTCGTCGACACGGAGCGCGGATCGCTCCAGGAGCTCTTCAACATGATCCGGCGCTTCAAGCTGGGGCGCGACGTCGAGGTGCACAAGCGCACGCTCGAGCGCGGGCTGCTGTCGCTGATCGGGCCGGGTGCGCGGCGCGTGGAGGGCCCGGAGCACGCACACCGGCGCGACGAGATCGCCGGTGCGTCCGTGCGGCTCGTGGCGACGGACCTGGGCACGGACGTGCTCTGCGACGCCGACGACCTCGAGCGCGTGCGCGCGGGGCTGCTCGCCGAGGGCGCCGAGGCCGCGAGCCTGCAGGCCGCAGAGGTCGTGCGCGTGGAGTCGGGCCGGCCGCGCTACGGCACCGACCTCGACGACTCCGTCATCCCCCAGGAGGCTGGACTCAACGAGCGCGCGGTGTCGTTCACCAAGGGCTGCTACGTCGGCCAGGAGACGGTCGCGCGGCTGTTTTATCGCGGCAAGCCGAACCGGCGGCTGCTGGGCCTCGAGCTCTCGGCGCCGGTCGAGTCGGGCACGCCGCTGCTGCTCGGCGCCAAGCAGGTCGGCAAGCTCCTCTCGAGCGTCGTCTCCCCGGCGCGCGGACCGCTCGCGCTCGCCCTCGTCCGCCGCGAGGCCAACCCGGGCGACGAGCTCGCTGCCGGCGACGCCAGCGCGCGCGTCGTCGGGCTGCCCTTTCCCTAGCCGATCCCTAGCCGGGATCCAGCGCCGCCGCCACGAAGGCCTCCAGGCGCGCGGGCGCGGGCGCCGGTTGGAGCTCCAGCGTGCGCACCGCGTGAGAGGCGAGCCAGCCGCCGACGAGGCGCACCTCGTCGAGCTCTGCGGGCTGAAGCCACCCGCCGAGCCCGCCCGGGTGCGGCGCGGCGCGCAGCGCCTCCGCGGTGCGCGCGGCAACGTCCTCGAGCCCGTCAGGCAGGCGCGCCCAGTCGACGACCTTCCCGCCGGCGATCCACAGCGCGTCGGCGCGGCCGGGCTCGCGCGGGTGCGGGGCGATCACGAGCCGCGCGCCGGAGTGCACGGCGCTCAGGACGCCGCCGAGGCGCGACAGCAGCGCTTCCAGGCGCTCGCGGCGCCGGAGCAGCGCGGCCGCGCGCTCGTAGTGGCGCGCCCGTGCGGCCGCGGCCATCTGGCCCTGCACGTGGTCGAGCAGCGCGCGGCCGCCGTCGCGGGCGTCGACGAACAGCCGCAGCGCGTCCTCGAGGCGGGCGCGGTAGAGGTTCGGGTCGAGGTCGCCGAGGCACGGCGACAGACAGCGGCCCATCTGCCCGTAGGCCGACGGGTGGTGGCGGCGCGGCAGCTTGCGGCCGCAGTGGCGCAGGCCGAAGAGCGAGTTGAGCTGCTCGACGAGCTCGGCGGCGGCCGCCTGGCCGCGCACCGGGCCGATGCAGACCGCGTGGCCGGCGGCGGGCGCGCGCGCGACCTCGAGGATCGGGAACGCGATGTCCAGGCGGCAGCGCAGGTAAACGTGCCCGTCCGCCGGGCGCACGCCGCGGACGTTCGCGGGCGGCTTGAGCGCCCGGATCAGCCGCTGCTCGAGCAGCAGCGCGCCGAGCTCGGACTCCGTCTCCTCGCAGTCGACGTGCTCGGCGCGGGCGGTCCAGGCGGAGCCCGCCGTGAAGTGCTGGCGCGCCCGCGTGCGCACGGAGATCGACTTGCCCACGTAGAGCGGACGCCCGTCGGCGTCGCGGAAGACGTAGACGCCCGGCCCGCCGGTCAGCGCGCGCAGGTCTGGCCGGCGCTCGACGGGCCGCCGCGCGCGAGGCGGTCGCGTGCGCCGCGGCCGGCGCCGGGGACCGAGCAGCGCGACCGCATCCCCCACCGTGCCCGCGTTCGCGCACAGGCGCTTGAAGAGCGCGCAGAAGACCGCGGCGCACAGCTCCGCGTCGGGCAGCGCGCGGTGCGTCGCGCCGACGTCGATCCCGAGCGCCTCGGCGAGCGGCGCCAGCCCGCGCCGCTGCTGCAGCGGCGCGAGCCGCCGCGCCATCGCGATCGTGCACAGCACCGGCGGGTCCGGCCAGTCCAGCGCCGCGCGGGAGAACGCCGAGCGCAGCACGCGGGCGTCGAAGGCTGCGTTGTGGGCGACGAGCACACGGCCGCGCAGGCGGCCGGCCAGCGCGGGCAGCACCGCCTCGGGCCGCGGCGCGCCGTCGAGCATCGCCTGGGTGATGCCCGTGAAGCGCTGGATGCCGGCCGACAGCGGCGCGGACACGCCCACCAGCGAGGACCAGCGCTCGTGCAGCTCCCCGCCGCCGACCAGCACGGCTCCGACCTCGGTCAGCTCGCAGCGTTCACGCGCCAGGCCGTTGGTCTCGGTGTCGACTGCGAGAAACTCGGCGCTGAGGAGGGGAAAGTCGGCCGCCATGCGAACCCGTGTTCTTATGACGCGGACCGGACGGCATGCAGGTTTTCGTGCTGCGGCCCGCCCCCGGGAAAGCGGTTAGGGTTGCCCCCCGGTGCCACCCCTGAGGCTCAATCGCGTCGCGGCCGGCTCGGCCGTCGCGGCCGCTGTGGTGATCTCCGGCTGCGGCGGGTCCAAGGACTACGCGAACGATCCGCGGCCGCCCGCGCCGATCAACGTCGCGGCGGCGATCTCCCCGGACGGGGTGACCGTCGACCCGCGATCGTTCGGCGGCGGGCCCGTGACCATGCTCATCGCCAACCTGACCGCCAAGGCCCAGAAGCTGACCGTCCGGGCCGGCACGCGCGGCACCGCCGAGCCGGGCCTCAGGCAGACCAGCTCGTCGATCAACCCCCAGGGCACAGCGACGCTGAAGGTCGACATGAAGCCGGGGGCCTACACGGTCAGCGTGGGCAACGGCGAGATCAAGCCCGCGCACGTGCGGGTGGGCAAGCCGCGTGCCTCGTCCCGAGACCAGCTGCTGCAGCCATAGCCTCCGACCGATGGAGGTGCTGACCACCGTCGACGCCGGGCATATCGAGCGGCTGCGCGACGCCCAGACGTTCTTCTGGTTGGACCTGGTGCGTCCGACTGCGGAGGATCTCGACGAGCTCTCCGCGCTGATCGGCCTGCACCCCGCCGCCGTGGAGGACACGCGCGAGTGGGATCAGCTCCCGCGCATCGACGACTACCGCGACCACGTCCTGCTGGTGTTCTTCTCGGCGCGCTCGGTGGACGGCCACGTCGAGCCCGTCGAGGTCCACGTGTACGTGTCGGGGAACTGGATCGTCACCGCGCGGCGCTGTGCGACGCAGCTCGACCAGCAGCGCCAGTGGCTGCACGAGAACGACTACGAGGACGAGGACCAGGTCCTCTATCACGTGCTCGACGCCCTCGCGGACGGCTGGGACCCCGTCATCGACGAAGTCGACCGCCGGGTCGACGAGGTCGAGGCGTCCGTGCTCGAGCGCCCGCAGCAGCATCAGCTGACCGCGATCTACCGCCTCAAGCAGGAGGTCGGCGAGCTGGCGCGGCGGTCCGGGCCCCAGCGGGCGGCCTTCCTGCAGTCCGTGGAGATCATCCACGGCCTGGAGGGCCTCACGCGCGGCTCGCGCGAATGGCTGCGCGACGTCGACACGCACGTGGAGTCCATCAACTCCGACCTGCGGCGGCTGTCGGCGGACCTCAACGCGCTCACCGACACCTTCTTCAACGCCAACGCCAACCGCCTCAACCGGCTGGCCACCATCGTGACCGTGGCCAGCCTGTTCTTTTTGATCTGGACGCTCGTGACGGGCTTCTTCGGGCAGAACTTCGGCTATCTCACGCGCCACATCGAGAGCAAGAGGGCGTTTCTCGCCTACGAGATCGGCGCGCTGGTCGTCCCGACGCTCCTGCTGGCCGCGGTGCTGTGGTGGCGCAGGCGCGACTGGTGGTGAGGCCTCGGTAGGATCGGCCCGTGAGCTTGACCGACGACGTGGCGCACCTCGATGTCGAGCCCGGCGAGCTGCCGGCGACGATGGCCGCGTGGGTCATCCGCGAGGAGCGCTACGGCGAGCCCATGGAGGCGTTTCAGCTCGAGGAGATCGAGGTGCCGCAGCCTGGCCCCTTCGAGGTCATCGTCCGCGTGATGGCGGCGGGCGTGAACTACAACAACGTGTGGGCGGCGATGGGCAAGCCCGTCTCGGTCATGAAGTACGGCGACCACCCGGAGTTCGGCCACCACATCGGCGGCTCTGACGCCTCGGGGGTCGTCTGGAAGGTGGGCGAGGGCGTCACGCGCTGGCAGGCCGGCGACGAGGTCATCGTGCACTGCAACCAGGCCTCCTACGAGGACGCCGAGGTCCACGGGCTCGACCCGATGGCCGCGCCCTCACAGAAGATCTGGGGCTACGAGACGACCTGGGGCTCCTTCGCGCAGTTCACGAAGGTGCAGGCCCAGCAGCTCATCCCCAAGCCCAAGGCGCTGTCATGGGAGGAGTCCGCCTCCTACGGGCTCGTCTACTTCACCGCCTACCGCATGCTGATCACCCGCTGTGAGATGCAGGCCGGGGCGCGCGTGCTGATCTGGGGCGCCGCCGGCGGCCTCGGCGTGTTCGCCACCCAGCTGTGCGCCCTGACAGGGGCCCAGGCGGTCGGCGTCGTCTCCTCGGAGTCCAAGGGCGAGCTGGTCAAGCAGCTCGGCGCCGTGGACTACATCAACCGCGCCGAGTTTGAGGGCATGATGCGCACCGGTTCGGAGTCGCCGGACGAGGAGAAGGCGCGCATCAAGGTCATGCGCGCGTTCTGCAAGCGCGTCAACGAGATCCTCGGCGACCAGCCCGACATCGTCTTCGAGCACGTCGGCAAGGCCACCTTCCCGACCTCCGTCTACGCGCTCAAGCCGTTCGGCAAGGTCGTCATCTGCGCCGGCACGACGGGGTACGACCTCGACTTCGACGTGCGTTACCTGTGGATGCGCCAGAAGGAGATCCTCGGGTCGCACTTCGCCAACGCCTACGAGTGCAACCAGGCCAACCGACTCGTCGAGCAGGGGCGCATCCGGCCCGTGCTCTGGCGCACGATGCCCTTCGAGGGCGTCGCCGAGGCACATCAGCTGATGAAGGAAAACCAGCACCTGGGCAAGATCGCGATCCTGGTCGGGGCCGAGAGCGAAGGTCTCGGCAAGACGCAGGACGGCCCGGGCGCGATCTACGCGGAGGTGGGCGCCTGATGGCCGCCGGCAACGTGCACATCCCCTGGTACGCCACGTTTTTCCGTGGTGATCGCTTCGTCGAGGCGCTCGGGGAGATCGCCCCGGTCTGCAGGCGCTACAACGCCCAGGACTACCGCGTCTTCCGCTCGCGCGACGACGGCTACAAGTTCCTGCACACGGTCACCTTCGAGTCCAAGCTCGACTGGGAGCGCTACTGGAACGGCCCGGAGTTCTGCGACTGGCGGGCCAAGTACACGAGCTGGTACCAGGTGCCGGTGCTCTACGTCTGGCACGACGTCATCCTCGAGGGTCGCACCGATCTCGCCGCCGAGCAGGAGCCCGTCCCACAGGACGCCTAGACGAATGTACGAGCGGTCATCGCGGATCCTCGTGGGTAACCGGGTGCGATGACGCCGCAGAGGACGCTCGAGCTCATCGTCCTGAGCGTCCTGCTGCTGGCGCTGGTCTCGGCGCTGATCGCCTGGATGCGGGCCCGCCGCCGGCTCGAGGAGCTGCCTGACGGCGACGCCGAGCGCGCCCGGCGGGAGCGGGCCGAAAGGGCGCTGCGCACCGAGCGCCGGATGAACTCGCAGCTGCACGAGCACCTCTCGGCGCTGCAGCACCGCAACGGGGTCCTGCACGATCCTGACGACGTCAAGCAGGTCGTGCTCGACACGGCCATGACGTTGCTAGAAGCCGAGAAGGGGCTGCTGCTCGGCCGCGACGACGCGAACGGCGACGGGCGCCTTGACGTCGTCTGCGCGCTCAACTTCCAGCACGACCCGGCCGGCAGCGACCTCGTCCAGCGCCTCGGCTCCCGCTCGCTCGAGCGCGACGAGACGCTGCGCGACGACCGGGCCGCAGACGACGCCGCGGGCGCCGACGCCGAGATCGACAACCTCGTCGCCCTGCCCGTCTACATCCACGACGAGTTCGACGGCGTGCTCGTGTGCGCCAACCGCGAGGGCGGCTTCGACGACTTCGAGGACGAGGTGCTGCTGTCGCTGGGCGACCACGCCGGTGCCGTGCTGGGCAACTCCCGCCTGCGCGGCGAGCTGCGCTCGGCCTACCTCGCCACGATCCGCTCGCTGGCCGACGCGATCGAGGCCAAGGATCCCACCGTGCGCACCCACTCCGAGGAGGTCGCGCGCTACGTCGCCGCGGTCGCCGCGCGGCTGGACCTCGACCCGCGCCGCCGCGAGGAGCTGCTGTTCGCGTCGCTGTTGCACGACGTCGGCAAGATCGGCATCTCCGAGCGCATCCTGCTCAAGCCCGGGCGCCTGACCAGCGACGAGTTCAACGTGATCAAGCTCCATCCGCGCATCGGGCACCGCATCGTCGCCGGCATCCCCGCCCTCACCCCCATCGCCCCGGCCATCCTGCACCACCACGAGCGCTACGACGGCGCGGGGTACCCCGCCGGGCTGGAGGGCGAGCGCATCCCGCTCGAGGCGCGCATCGTCGGCGTCGCCGACTCCTTCAGCGCGATGATCGCCGACCGCCCGTACAGCCCCGGCCGGTCGCCCGCGGAGGCCTGCACCGAGCTCGAGCGCTGCGCGGGCACGCAATTCGACCCCGCCGTGGTGCAGGTCTTCGTCGAGGAGGTGCGCAAGCGCCCGCCGGGCCGCGACGACGGCGCCACCGGGGCGCAGGCGGCCCTCGACGACGACCTCTCCGTCCATCGCGACGGCGACACGGGTCCGCTCGGGAGCCCCGCCTTCTCGCTGGTGGACAACCTCACCCTGCTGCATGCCTCCACCTATCTGCACGAGCTCGCCGACGCCGAGGCCCGGCGCGCCGCGGTCGGCAACCAACCGTTCGGCGTGGTGCTGGCCGAGCTGGCCGACCTGCACGAGGTCAACCGGCGCGACGGCTTTCAGGCCGGGGACCGCCAGCTCGTCGAGGTCGCGGACGCGCTGCGACGCGCCGAGCTGCGCAGCGCGGGCACGGCCTGCCGCGCCGGCGGCGGGCGCTTCGCCCTGCTCGTGCCGGGCGCCGACGAGCCGACCGCCGGCGCGGCGGCCGAGGCGCTGACCGCCGAGCTGGCCGGCGGGCCGCGCTGCCGCGTCAGCGCCGTCAGCTGGCGAGCCGGCGAGGACGGCTACACGGTCCTCGAGCGCGCCAGGGCGGACCTGGCGAGCCTCAGCGCGCCGCCTTGACCGCCTGACGGCGGTCGTCTGGCACGGGAACGCTCTCCGGGCCTTCGGCCCGCCTAGCGCGCCGCGGTGAACTGCAGCCGTGCGACCGGCTCCCCTGGGAGGTCGGAGTAGCGGTAGTAGACGACGGCCGCCTTCTCGATCCCCGCGCACCAGCCGCCCTGCGGGGGGTGCAGCCCGACCCTGACCTCCTGACCGCGCCGCACCCGCCGGCCCGGCACCGGGAAGCGCGTGATCTCGACCGGGCCGTTGGCGCACGTGTCGTCGTTGGCGGCGGTGACGAGCAGGATGCGGTAGCTGCCGGGGCCGCCCCCCCGTGGCAGCGTCAGCCCCACCCGCACGAGGCTCCCGGCGCGCGAGGCACGCGGCTCGGGGGTCAGCCGCAGCGCCGGCGGACCGTGGACGGTCACCTGCTCGCAGGCGATCAGCACGTCGACGCGGTCGGCGATGGCGCGGTCGCGCCCCGGGCCGCAGTCGATGACCTCGGCCCGCCCGTCGACCGCCTCGATCCTGTCGGCCCCGGCCCCGGCCTGAACCTGGTCGACGCCGTCGCCGCCGAGGAACTGGTCGGCGAGCGGGCTCCCGCGCAGGATGTCGGACCCGTCCTCGCCCCAGGCGATGCCGCCGCCGCCGCGGAGGTCGAGCACATCGTCGCCACGGCCGCCGAATTCACACGAAGCACGGATCTGCGAGCCGGAGAGCACGTCGTCCCCGGCCCGCCCGAAGAGGCGCTCCGGCCGCCCGCTGCTGGTGAGCTCGTCGTCGGAGTTCGTGCCGATCTGATCGGCGAAGTAGTCGCTCGCGCAGAGCTTCGGCGGATGGCCGGGCTCCACGCTCAGGTCGGCCGGTGCCGCGGCCGCAGCGCCGAGCAGCAGCGCGACCGACGCCGCCATGATCCCCTGCCAAGGCTTCACGCGCCGCACGCTAGCGACCGCGCAGGCGCAGCACGGATCGCGCGCGTCAACCCTGTTCCAGCGGCGCCATCGTCAGGCCGGCGTCCTTGAGCTGCTCCCAGTACAGCTCGGCGGTCTCCTTCTCGCCGCTCCAGACCATGGCCTGCCCGGCGCGGTGGATCTCGTCGGCCACGGCGTGGCCCTGGTCGAGCGTCATGCCCGGGATGTAGCGCGCGAGGACGGCTGCCACGTGCTCGAAGGTGTTGTGGTTGTCGTTGAGCACGATCACCCGCCAGTGACCGCCCAGCCCGGTGCCGGGGCCGCCCGTCCGCGGCTTCTCGATCGTCTGGCTCATGCCTTCGACAGGTAGCGATGCAGGCCGAGCCAGAGCTGGCCGGGTGGCGCGGCCTGCTCGAAGACGCGGGCGGTCTCGAGGTCCACGGCCTCCTCGAGCATCGCGATCTGGCTGGCGACGAACTCGGGCTCGGTCAGCCGGCTGACCCGCTCGGCCAGCTCGTCCAACGACGCGCGCAGCCGGCTGAAGTGCTCGGAGATGTCGCCGCTCACCTCGCCGTAGTGCGTCAGGCAGAGGCGCTGCGGCTCCCAGCCCGCGACGAGGTCGATCGAGCGCTTCCAGGCTGCCACGTCGATGTCGGGCGGCGGCGTGGGCGCCAGGACGAGGTCCGTCGGCGGGATGCGCACCCCCGCGACGTCGCCGACCAGGGCGGCGGCGGTCGGCGCGTGCAGGTAGCTGACGTGGTGTGAGGCGTGGCCGGGGGTGTACTCGACGCGGAAGTCGCCCAGGACGGTCTCGCCGCCCGCGAGCACCTGCAGGTTGGCGTCGGGAACGGGCACGATCTCACCCCACAGGCGCTCCATGTCATCGCCGTACAGGCGGGCGGCGGACTGCACGAGGCGGGCCGGGTCCGCCATGTGCGGCGCGCCGAGCTCGTGCACGTAGACGGGCAGGTCGGGCCAGCGCCGGACCAGCGCGCCGCTGGCGCCGGCGTGATCGAGGTGGATGTGGGTGAGCAGCACCGCGCGCGGCTCGAAGCCGTCGCCGAGGCCCGCGAGCAGCGTCTCGAGCGTGGACTCCGGCCCCGGGTCGACGAGCACGCCGTCGACCTCCCAGCAGCCGATCACGCGCGCGCGCCCGAGATGCTGCGTATCGATCAGCCGCATGGCTGCGAAGATAGCCGGATGAGCGAGACGCCGAAGCCGCGGCTGGACGAGCCGGACCGGCCGTGGATGATGCGCACCTACGCGGGGCACTCGACGGCGACGAAGTCCAACGAGCTGTACCGCGGCAACCTCGCCAAGGGCCAGACCGGCCTGTCGATCGCCTTCGACCTGCCCACGCAGACGGGCTACGACGCCGACCACGAGCTCGCCCGCGGCGAGGTCGGCAAGGTCGGCGTGCCGGTCGCCCACAAAGGGGACATGCAGGCGCTGCTGGACGGCATCCCGCTCGACGAGATGAACACGTCGATGACGATCAACGCCACGGCGGCCTGGCTGCTGGCGCTGTACATCGTCACCGCCGAGGCGGCCGGCGTCGACGTCGCAAAGCTCCAGGGCACGACCCAGAACGACATCATCAAGGAGTACCTGTCGCGCGGCACCTACGCGTTCCCTCCGGCCCCCAGCATGCGGCTGATCGCCGACCTGATCGCCTACACCGTCGACGCGGTCCCGCGCTGGAACCCGATCAACATCTGCAGCTACCACCTGCAGGAGGCCGGGGCCACGCCCGTGCAGGAGATCGCCTTCGCGATGTCGACCGCGGTCGCCGTGCTCGACGCCGTCCGCGAGCGCGTCGACGCCGACCGCATGGGCGACGTCTTCGGGCGGATCTCGTTCTTCGTCAACGCCGGGGTGCGCTTCGTCTCCGAGCACGCGAAGCTGCGCGCCATGGGCGTGCTGTGGGAGGAGCTCGGCCGCGAGCGCTACGGCGTCACCGACCCCGCGCGGCTGCGCTTCCGCTACGGCGTGCAGGTCAACTCGCTCGGCCTCACCGAGGCCCAGCCCGAGAACAACGTCCCGCGCATCGTGCTCGAGGCACTCGCGGTCACCCTCGGCCGCGGAGCGCGCGCCCGCGCCCTGCAGCTGCCGGCCTGGAACGAGGCGCTCGGCCTGCCGCGCCCGTGGGATCAGCAGTGGTCGCTGCGCATCCAGCAGATCCTCGCCTACGAGACCGACATGCTCGAGTACGGCGACATCTTCGAGGGCTCGCACGTCATGGAGGGCCTGGTCGCCGAGCTGCTGGAGGGCGCGCGCGCCGAGATGGGGCGCGTGGCCGAGGAGGGCGGCGCCGTCGAGGGCGTCCCGTACATGAAGGCCGCGCTCGTCGAGTCCCACCGTGAGCGGATCGCGCGCATCGAGCGCGGCGAGCAGATCGTCGTGGGCGTCAACAAGTACACGGACACCGAGCCCTCACCGCTGACCGCCAGCGGGGACGGCGGGATCCTCACCGTGGACCCGGACGTCGAGGCCGACGCCAAGGCCGCGCTGCAGCAGTGGCGCTCCACGCGCGACCAGGCCGCCGTCGAGAGTGCGCTGCAGGAGCTGCGCCGCGTCTGCGAGACCGACGAGAACGTCATGGAGGCGACGCTTGACTGCGCCCGCGCCGGGGTCACCACGGGCGAGTGGGCGCAGGCGCTGCGCGATGTCTTCACCTCCTACCGCGGCCCCACGGGCATCGGCGAGGCCGCCGCGCCGCCGCCGACCGAGGAGATGGCCGAGCTGCGCGACGAGGTCGCCTGCGTCGGCGAGGCGCTCGGGCGCACGCTGAAGATCCTGGTCGGCAAGCCGGGCCTGGACGGGCACTCAAACGGCGCCGAGCAGATCGCCGTGCGCGCCCGCGACGTCGGCATGGAGGTCGTCTACGAGGGCATCCGCCTGACCGCGGAGCAGATCGCCCGCTCGGCCGTGGACGAGGGCGTCCACGTGATCGGGCTGTCGATCCTGTCCGGCTCGCACCGCGAGCTGATCCCGACGATCGTCGACGCGCTCGCGCAGGCCGGCGGCTCCGACATCCCGATCGTGGTGGGCGGCATCATCCCGCTGGCCGACGTCGACGCCCTCAAGGAGGCCGGGATCGCAGGGGTCTACACCCCGAAGGACTTCGACTTGAGTCAGATCATGCGCGACATCGTGACCCTGGTCGAGGAACGCAATACCCAACCGGCTGCGCCGGCGGGCACAGGTGGCCCCATCACCGCCCAGGCGTGACGGACGCAGACCTCGCCGAGCGCCTGCGCGCCGGTGACCTGACCGCGGCTCCGGCCGTCCTGAACCTCGTCGAGAACCGCGGCAGGCGCGAGGAGGCCGCGGCGCTGCTGGCGGCGCTGGGCACCGCGGCCCCGGCGCACATCGTCGGCATCACCGGGCCCCCGGGGGCCGGCAAGTCGATGCTGCTGTCGGCGCTCGTGGGCGAGTGGCGCACGAGCGGGCGCTCCGTCGCGGTCCTGGCCGTCGACCCCTCCTCCAAGCGCTCTGGGGGCGCCCTGCTCGGCGACCGCGCCCGCATCGAGACCGACCCGCGCGACCGCAGCGTCTTTTTGCGCTCGATGGCGGCGGGCGAGCGGCTCGGAGGTCTCGCCCCCGCCACCCGCGCCGGCGCCCAGGCGCTCGCCGTCGCCTTCGACGTCGTGGTGATCGAGACCGTCGGCGTCGGACAGTCCGAGACTGAGGTCGCCGACGCGGCGGACACCGTCGCGGTCGTGGTCCAGCCCGGCTCGGGCGACGCGCTGCAGTTCTTGAAGTCCGGGATCATGGAGATCCCGGACGTCCTGGTGGTGACCAAGGCCGACCTCGGCCAGATCGCGACCCGCGCGCGCCGCGACCTGCACGCCGCGCTGCGCTCGCTGGGCTCCCCCGAGACGGCGGTGGTGGCCGTCTCCAGCCTGCCGCCGACCTCGGGCATCGACGCGCTGGTCGAGGCGCTCGACGCGCACCGCGAGCGCCTGGATCTCCCGGCCACGCGCACCCGCGCACGCCGCTCCGGTGCCCTGGCGGACTTCGTCGCCGAGCGCGGCGAGGCCGGGCTGCGCGCGCTGGGCGGGCGGCGCAGCGCGCTGCGGTTCCTCGCCGACCAGGACCCCGCCGCGTCGGGGCCCGAGCTGGTCAGGGCGTTGGCTGCGCGCGCGGGCGCTTGACCCCCGCCAGCGCGCTCACCTGCCAGCGCCCCTTGACCTTGGCCAGCTCGACCGTGTCGCTCGACGGCGCCTGGTTGTCGGCCGAGGTCCGGATCTCGGCGTTCGCCCCGCCCGCCACGAGGGCCACCTTGCCCACAGTCAGCTTCGGGTTCTTGACCCGGCCGAGCGAGCGGCGCATCGCGACCTCGCAGGGGAGGCCAATCTGCTCCAGGCCCCTGAGCAGCTTCGGCGCGAAGACCTTCTCGCACAGCGTCTGGTAGTCGCGCCGCTCGACCGACCGCGCGAAGGTCACGAGCGTGTCGCGTACCTGGGACTCCTCACTCGGGGTGCGGGTGCCGCAACCGGCGAGACCGACGAGGAGCAGCAGGGCGGTGAGGGCTGGCACGCGACGCATGGCTAGGATCCTGCCATGGAAGCTGGCCCTGCACTCGGCTCGTGGCTGCGCTGCTATCGCTGCTGGTCGACCAACCTCGAGGTCCAGGTGCACTACGAGGGCATCCACCGGATCGATCCGGTCACCGGCGAGCGCGCGGAAGTGGTCGACGAGCTCCAGGAAGCCGTCGTGCAGTGCCTCGACTGCATGCACGACCAGCCCCATCTCGGGTTCACCGAGGGGCGCGTGCAGCCGATCGAGGACCGCTGGGAGCGGATGGTCGCCGGTGCGCCGTGGGTCGCCTCCTGCGAGGTGACGGTCGACGCCGACCAGGTCGAGTCCTGCTCGGGCCCCGAGGCGGCCGACGCGCTCTCCTTCGCCGCCTTCGGCGACCACGGGACGCGCGAGTTCTTCACCCACGTGCGCTTCCACAAGCACGACGAGGACCGCATCGTCGTGTACCTGCTCGTGGAGCTCTACGCCCGCAGCATGGCGGAGGCGACCGACGTCCTGGAGGGCGCGGCCCAGGGCAGCCTGGTGATCTCCTCGCTGGCCGAGGAGTCCCGCCCGCCGGCGTCGACGGGCATCGACCCGCACTGAGCAGCAGTTGTCGCCTCGCGGACAAGGCTGATGCGCGAGCTCGCCCCCAGGGTCTGGCAGCTGGGCGGCTTCCCCCCGAATCTGATCAACGCGTACCTGGCCGGCGACGTGCTGATCGACGCCAAGACGCGCCACGACGGCGGTCGGATCGTCAGTGCGCTGCGCGGCCGCCCGCTTCAGGCGCACGCGATCACGCACGCCCATCCCGACCACCAGGGCGCCTCCAAGCACGTCTGCGAGACGTTCGGCGTCCCGTTCTGGGCGCCGGAGCGCGACGCCGACGCGGCCGAGGACCCACGCCTGATCGGGGAGCGGCAGCCGTCGAACCCGATCGCGCAGCTCTTCGTCAAAACGATGACCGGCCCGGGCCACCCGGTCGACCGGCGCCTGCTAGAGGGCGACGACGTCGCGGGCTTCCGCGTCGTCGACGCGCCCGGGCACTCGCGCGGTCACGTCGTGTTCTGGCGCGAGTCCGACGGCGTCCTGATCGTCGGCGACGTCCTCGCGAGCATCAACCCGCTGACCCTCTGGCCCGGCCTCAGGCTTCCGCTCGACCTCCTCACGTCGGATCCGCAGCAGGCCCGCGCGTCGGCGCGCAGGCTCGCCGAGCTCGGCGAGCCCTCGCTGGTCCTGTTCGGCCACGGACCGCCGCTGCGCGACGGGTCGAGGTTCCGCGCGTTCTGCGCGGCGCTGTAGCGGCGAACCCGGCTACGCCGCCGTCGCGCCCAGCCGGGCCTCCAGGGCGTCGAACTGGTCCCACAGCTGGGGCGGGAGCTCGTCCCCGAAGCTCTCGAGGTGCTCGCGGACCTGCGAGAGCTCGTCGCGCAGGGCGTCGAGGTCGACGTTGCGGACCTCCTCGAAGGCCTCGTGGGAGATGTCGAGGCCGTCGAGGTCGATGCCGTCGGCCGTGGGGATGGCGCCGATCGGCGTCTCCTCGGCGTCGACGGCGCCCTCGCAGCGGCGGAAGATCCACGCGAGCACGCGGGAGTTCTCACCGAAGCCGGGCCACAGGAACTTGCCGGACCGCTGATCCTTGCGAAACCAGTTGACGAAGAAGATCCTGGGCACCGTCGCGCCCTCCTTGCGGCCGAACTGGAGCCAGTGGGCGAAGTAGTCGCCCATGTTGTAGCCGCAGAACGGCAGCATCGCCATCGGGTCGAAGCGCAGCTGGCCGACGGCGCCGGCGGCCGCCGCCGTCTTCTCCGAGCCCATGGTCGCGCCCAGGAAGGTGCCGTGCTCCCAGTCAAACGCCTCGCGCACGAGCGGCACGACCGTCGAGCGCCGGCCGCCGAACAAGAAGGCGTCGATCGGCACGCCCGCCGGGTCCTCCCAGTTGGAGGCGATCGACGGGGTCTGGTCGGCCGGGACGGTGAAGCGGGCGTTCGGGTGGGCCGCCGTGGTCTCCGAGCCCGGCTCCCAGTCCCTGCCGTGCCAGTCGACCAGGTGCTGGGGGGCGGGGTCGGTCATGCCCTCCCACCACACATCGGCGTCAGGGGTCAGCGCGACGTTGGTGAAGATCGTGTCCTTCTCGATCGCCGCCATGGCGTTCGGGTTGGTCCTGTAGCCCGTGCCCGGGGCGACGCCGAAGAAGCCCGCCTCGGGGTTGACCGCGTACAGGCGGCCGTCGGAGCCGTACTTCATCCAGGCGATGTCGTCGCCGATCGTCTCGACCTTCCAGCCTTGCAGCGACGGGATCAGCATGGCGAGGTTGGTCTTGCCGCAGGCCGACGGGAAGGCAGCGGTCAGGTACTTGACCTCCCCTTCCGGCGAGGTGACCTTGAGGATGAGCATGTGCTCGGCCAGCCAGCCCTCGTCGCGGGCCATGACCGACGCGATGCGCAGCGCGAAGCACTTCTTACCGAGCAGGGCGTTGCCGCCGTAGCCCGAGCCGTAGGACCAGATCTCGCGCGACTCCGGGAAGTGCACGATGTACTTGTTGTCGGCGTTGCAGGGCCAGGGGCTCGACGTCTCCCCCGCGGCCAGGGGGGAGCCGACGGAGTGCAGGCAGGGGACGAAGTCGCCGTCCTCGCCGAGCCCCTCCAGCGCCCCGGCGCCCATGCGGGTCATGATCCGCATCGACACCGCCACGTACGCGGAGTCGGTGAGCTGGACGCCGATGTGGGCGATCGGCGAGCCCAGCGGGCCCATCGAGAAGGGCACCACGAACATGGTGCGGCCCTTCATCGCGCCGTCGAAGAGCCCTCTGAGCTTCTCGCGCATCTCCTTGGGATCGGTCCAGTTGTTCGTCGGCCCCGCGTCCGCCTGGCGCTCGGAGCAGATGAACGTGCGGTCCTCGACGCGCGCGACGTCGCCCGGGTCCGACAGCGCCAGGTAGGAGTTCGGGCGCTTGGCCTCGGAGAGCCTCGTGAACGTGCCGGCGTCCACAAGCTGCTGGGCGACGCGGTCGTACTCCTCGGCCGACCCGTCGCACCAGTGGATGTCGTCGGGGTTCGTCAGAGCCGCGACCTCCTCGACCCACGCCAGAAGCTTGGAATGCTCAGTCGGGGCGGTGGGGTTGCTCACTCAGATCAGCTGCTCCTCGGTCATCGGCTTCAACGGGGCCGGGATTCAATCGCATCCCGGCGTCACTCGGCAGCCGCGCCGTGCTCTCGGCGCGGGACCAGCACCAGGCGCTTGAACTCGGCGACCAGGACGCCGTCCTGGTTGTAGACGCGGGTCTGGACCTTGACCGTGCCGCGGTCGGGCTTGGTCTTGGACTCGCGCTTCTCGAGCACCTCGGACTCGACGAACAGCGTGTCCCCGTGA
>JBBQBV010000031.1:0-29416 GCA_038318085.1 Solirubrobacterales bacterium | reverse complement strand
TGGTTAGCGCCCAGCGAGCCTGGCTTCGGCGTCCATCGTGCGCAGATAGGGCGCGACCATTTCGCCGTAGTCGGCCTTGCGTTCGGCGGGAAGGTCCTTCCACCCGGTGACCGTGCCGCGGCACAGCGCCGTGCCGCAGAGGCATACGGTCGGGAAGTGATCGATCCTGTAGTTGCGCATTGCGTAGTCGAAGGTCAGCTCCTGGCGCGCGCCGATAGCGCGACGCGCGACGAAGTCGAACGCCCGCGCGTCGTTGAGCCGGACGCCGCAGTTGGGATCGCAGGAATGATTGACCATCGGGCCGAGGCCGCCGTGACGCGCCCAGAGGTCAGGGCCGACCTGCGTCGCGTGCGAGTCGTTGCCCGACAGCTCGCCGACGAGGAAGCCGACCATCACCGTCTCCCCGGCGGCGAACGCTCGCGTGGTGAGGACGCCCTCCCCCCTGCCGCCTGCCGCGCGGCGCAACTCGACGCTTTCCCTCTCGACGATTCGGCTGGCCGACATCGGCCCTGACGGGCGCAGCTGGGGCAAGGGACCCCTTTCGATAGACACCCTCCCTACCGAGTCTAAAGCCAGCCACCTGACCGCTCGGTCTCTTAGGACGCCACAGGTGCCCGCCGCAGGCCCCTGGCGCGACCTCGCGGCTGATGATCGGACGGTCCGACCGGTCGCGTGGTCGCGGGAGCTTCCCCGGCAGGGCTTGCCCGGTCGGCCCGGTCTGTACGGAGCATCGGCGCGATGAGCGCGATGGTGAGCGCGGTGAGTCGGCAGTATTCAGATGGCCGGTCCACCTTGTCCGCCAACGAGTTCCCTACGCTGTATCCGAGGCCACATTGACCAGTCGCGACGCTCATGAGCAGGTGCCGGATCCCCTCGAGGTCAAGGGCACGGAGCGCGTCGACCGTGCCGCGACGCTGGTGGTGACGGTGCTGCCGGCCGCAGCGCTGGCCTTCGCCGTCACGCGCGCGGTCGAGCATGGGCTGGATTGGACCGACCTCCTCGCCTTCCTCGTGACCTACCTGCTGTCTGCGGTGGGCATCACGGTGGGCTTCCATCGCCTCTTGACGCACCGCGCCTTCAAGACCTCGCGGCCCCTGTCCGGACTGTTTGCGGTCCTGGGCTCGGCAGCCGTCGAGGGGCCCGTCATCGAGTGGGTCGCCAACCATCGCAAGCACCACGCGTTCTCCGATCGCGACGGCGATCCCCACAGTCCGCACGGGCACGGAAGCGGGTGGGCCGGAGCGTGTCGAGGACTCTGGCACGCGCACCTCGGCTGGCTCTTCCGCCCCGGCGTGGCGAGCGCGCGCCGCTACGCGCCAGACCTCCTCGACGACCCGATGATGGCCTTCATCGACCGCACCTTCCTGCTCTGGGTCCTGCTCGGCCTCGCGTTCCCGTTCGGGCTCGGCGTCGCCCTCGGGGGGACGATCACCGCGGGCCTGACGGGCCTGCTCTGGGGCGGAGTCGTCCGGCTGCTGGTCCTGCATCAGGTGACGTTCTCGATCAACTCGCTCTGCCACGTCTTCGGGCGGCGCAGCTACCGGACCCGGGACGAGTCGCGCAACCTCGCATGGCTGGCCCCGCTCAGCCTCGGCGAGGCATGGCACAACAACCACCACGCATTCCCGACCTCAGCCGCCCACGGACTCGACCGCCGCCAGCTCGATCTCTCCGCCGCCGTCATCAACGGCCTGGAGCACGTCGGCCTCGCCTGGGACGTCGTCCGCGTCGACCCGTCGCAGCGGGCCGCCAAGACGCTACCCCGGGCTGAAGCCGCGTCCAACCCGAGACCCAAGTCATGAGTCACCAGGGCCAGGGAGTATCCATCGTTCTGACGCCCCTTTCGCAGATCCCGAGCCAGCGCTCGCCCGACCCAGCGCTGCAGGGTGATCGGGGCGACGATGCCGCCGGCTAAGTCTCGAACCGGGGCGTCACCGGTCGCCGGGGCGTCAGCGAGAGCGGCGTTGAGTGCAGCGCCCGCCCCCGAACCTCCCGCCACGCCTTCTATCTCGAGCGCAGGCGTTCCAACGATCACGGCGGCGGCGAGCTCGACCGCGTGCAGGATGATCCCGGAGCCGTGGAGCAGTGGCTCGCGCGTTTGGACGACTTCCTCGACGTCGGCCACGGCAGCGTCGGTGTCATCGGCGTCGGAAAACGCGACCCGACCGGCTACATCGACGTCGCGATGGTGCAGAGCCTTGCCCGGGGGGGAACCCGACCCGGAGCTGTTCGCTCGCTACGGCCACGTCTCCACCGCCACGGCAAGCAACGACCTCAGGCGCCCTTCCCGACGCCGACCCGCTCGTCCAGCGAGAGAATGGACGAACGACGCGGTACGTGGCGAGCCCCGGACTGAAGCGTCGAGTCCAAGAACGCCAGGCGCACAAATGCCCCCAACCGTATGCCCAACCGAACCGGAGGACATCATGACCGAACCCTGGCCCGCCTGATCGGGATCAACCACGTGGCGCTCGAGGTCACGACATCGACCAGACCGCGCGATCGTCGCGCCGCGGGCAGAGCATCCGCTCTACTCCATGGCCATGGCTCCCGTCGCAGGCGGCGGGGAAGCGTTTGCCTGGTCCGCATCGTCGAAGCCTGGAATTCGCTTTCACGACTGCGTCGATGTACGGATTGCGGATGGCGCCGACCATCTAGGCCCCATCGAGACGCGCTCACGGGACACGTCGAGAGACGGCCCGGACGTGTTCGACATGACCTCCACGCCCGACCGGCGACGTCGACGAGACCTGGGCGACGCCGGGCCGGTTGTTCACCGCGACAACCGATTCATCGGCCTTGCTCGGCTCGCCGCGTCGTGCAGGCCGGCTTCCGAGACTGCCAGGCCTTGGGCTACTCGCCGGCGATGGCATTGGCCCGCCCGCGATCGTGATCGTCGGGCGGCACACGATCACCGTCAGGACGGTCGACGATCTCAAGCGCAGGGCGTCAGCCGCTGACCACAGCGGCTCCGGGCTCATGAGGCCGCGGCGAGCTTGCCCGCGAGCCGGGCGCAGGAGTCCCACAGCTCCTGCCGCGTCTCGAGGGCGTCCTCGCCGGCACCGATCAGGTAGTGCGTCGGGCGCGTCCGCCGGTCGTGCCAGAAGCGGCCGGTGCACCGCGCGGGCTCGGGCGCGCCGCCCAGCCACACGATCGTGTCCGCTCCCTGCTCAGGCGTCCGGATGATCGGCCGCGTCAGCGCCCGGAAGACCGGCATCCAGTTGCGCACGCCCTCCGTGTCCGCCCAGCCGGGATGCATGGCGTGCACGACGACCCCGCTGTCCTGGAGCCGCTCGGCCCACTGCTCCGTGATCACCATCAGCTCGCGCTTCGTGCGCGCGTAGAACTTCTTGGGGCCGTACTTGGACTGCTCGGACTGCGGGTCGCCCTCGGGGATCGACTGGTCGTACATCCCGCCGGAGGACACGTCGATCACCCGCGCCGGCGCGCTTGCGCGCAGCAGGTCGGCGAGCTCGTCGATCAGCACCCACGGACCCAGCACCTGCGTCGCGAACGTCAGCTCGATCCCGTCGTCCGAGCGCTCACGCTCGTGGGGCATGACACCGGCGTTGTTGACCAGGACGTCGAGGCGCTCCTCGTCGGCCTTGAAGCGACCGGTGAACGCCCGCAGCGACGTCAGGCTCGACACGTCGCAGGCCACCGGCCGGACGTCGGCACCCGGGACGCGGCGCACGATCTCCGCCGCCGCCCCGGCGGCGCGCTCGTCGTCACGAGCCAGCGCGCGGACGCTCGCCCCGAGGCGGGCGTAGCCCTCCGCCGCGGCCAGGCCGAGACCGGAGGCGGCGCCGGTGATCAGGACGACCTTGCCCTCCATACGGGGCGGGTCGGCCGGCCAGCCCGGCAGCCGGCGGCGAAGCAGAAGACCGACGTTTCCGTAGCCCAGGGCAATGGTCCGGTCCAGAAGCGTGTCGAAGGAGCGTGCGAGATCCATAGCGGACCCACTAACCGCCCGGCGCCGGATCGACACCCCTCCCGGCGCATCGAGGGCTCGCATCCTCGTCGGGAACCGCCTGTGCGCGGGCCGCCTCCAGCGGCCTTGCAACGCTCGGGTGGCTCGTCGCGACAGCACCTCATGACTTCCTGCTGTCCACGCATCCCCCGGACCGGCCGCACCGGCCCGAGCGCGACCCGCCTGCTGCTCGCGGCGGTCGTCCTTGGGGGCTGCGGTCAGACGACCGCCGCCCGGCAGCCGTCGCCACGTCCGCCCGGGCCGCACACCGTCGTCCCGTCCCCGCCACTCCGGCGGATCCCCGGCCGGCCGGTAGGCCCGCAGTCGGGGCACGTCGCCTGGAGGCGCGCGCTTGAGGGGCCCGTCGTCCCCGGACCGGTAGCCGGACCTGACGGCACCGTGTTCGCGGCGAGCAACGGTGGAGTCCTGCACGCGCTCGACCCCTCCACCGGAAAGGATCGTTGGACGTTCGACGGGAAGGGCTCCTACGGCGTCGACCTGTCCACCAGCGCGGCGTTCCTGGCCGACGGCACCGTCTTGTGGCCCGGACCGAACAACGCGGTGTACGCCCTCGACGGCCGCACCGGCGCACTCCGCTGGAAGACCACGGTGGCGGGCGAACCGCACACGCCGGCGGTGAGCGGCGCCCACATCTACGTCCAGGACAGCAGCGGGACGCTGTCCTCCCTGGCGCCCGACGGCAAGCCGGAATGGAAGCTTGCGCTCGCGCAAGGCTCCTACGCCAGTCCCGCGCTCGGTCGCGACGGGACCGTCTACAGCGCGGCAGCCGACTCCGTGTTCGCTGTGCGAGACGGCAAGATCGCCTGGCGGGTTCGGACGCACGGGCAGATCGAGGTCTCTCCGGCCGTCGCCCCGGACGGCACCGTCACCGTCGGGTCAAATGACCGCCACCAGTACGGCGTCTCCCCCAGCGGGCGGGTGCGATGGCGCTACGACATCGGCGACCTCACCTACTCCTCAGCCGCGGTGACACCGGACAACCTCGTCTACCTCGGCGATCACCGCGGCCTGGTCTCCGCGCTCGACGCGCGCACCGGCGAGCTGCGCTACCGCGTGCTCGGCAAGGGACGATCCGCGTCGGAGAACAACGTCGGTGTCTGGACGCGACCCGCGGTCGACGGTGAGCATGACGTCTACTTCGGCACGCACCTCGGCCACGTCCACGGCTTCGACGCGCGCGGCCGCCGCCTGCTCGACGTCGACCTCGGTGGAGTCGTGGACTCCTACCCCGTCATCACGCGCGGCGGGCTGCTCGTCGTCGGCTCCGAGAGCGGGACGCTCACGGCGCTGGGATAGCGACGCCGGTGCCGAACGGCTACGGCCAGACCAGCACCGCGTCGCCGATCGGCCGCTCGCCCGTCGCGTCGGAGGGGCGCGTCACCACGTTCCCGCGGATCGTCATCGTTGTCGAGCCGCCGCCGTCGAGGTTGACCGCGTCGCGGGCCCCGAGCGCGCGCATCACCCCGGCCTCCTCCCGAAAGTCCAGGCCGGCCGAGTACCCGGGCGCGCGCCCGTCCACGGCGACGAGGAGCAGTCCGCCGTCGCGCGTGACGCCCGCGATCGTGCGCGGGTTGCGTCGCAGCCCGAACGCGTAGTAAAAGGCCGGGTCACCGGGGTGGTCAAACCCCTCGGCCTCGGCCGTGACGTCAGGGTGGCCGTCGCGCAGCAGGCGCGGACCGCCGTTGGTGACCCCGAGGCCAGGCGCGAGCACGAGCGGTCCCCGCTCGGTCGTCACCGTGGTCGTGATCAAGGGCCGGCTGCCGGGCCGGGCGTGCGCGCGCAGCCAGTCGGCCGCGTCGCCGGTTCCAGCCAGGACGCTGCCGCCGGCGGGGATCGGCCCGCCGCGCGGCTCGCGCAGGGCCGTGACGGTGCCGAACGCATCGAGCACCGCCTCGGCCCCGTCTCCGGGCGGCGTCGCCGCCCCGAAGATCGAGGTCGAGCGGATCAGCTCCGATGGGTCGGTGCAGGTGACGTCGTGCAGCGGGAGCTCGGTGGGCGCGTCGCCGCCCGTCCCGCCGCAGGCGCGGATCAGGCCGGGAGCGCGGTTGTCGCCGTCGAGCTCGCGCGTGGCGCCGTCGGACGCAGCGACCGACTGCGCGTCGGCGAGCGCGGAAACGGACGGACGCTCGGAGCCGAGCACGAGGTCCGTCCGCCCGTCGACCGCCTCGGACACGAGCGTGCCGTCGAGGATCGAGCTGCCGGCGAGGTCACCGGGCGTGCCGTCGGCGGCGCCGATGACGAAGTAGCCGCCGTTGACGCCCGCCACGGCATGCGTGCGCGCCGAGAGCGCCGACAGCGTCTCGCGGTCGACCACGACGTCGTTGGCCAGTCGGGGCGCGACGTCGCGATACGCCGCCGGTTCGACGCGCAGCACGTGCACGACCCACGGCCCGCTGGTGCGGTCGCCGTCCTCGGCGGTGAACACCGAGCCGCGCACCGCGAATCCGGCCGCCTGGATGGCGGCGACCCGCGCGTCCGCCTCCGCCCTGGTGGCGAAGAGGCCCGAGTGCACCCGGAAGGCGAGCGGGCCGGAGCCGGGGTCGTCAGGCGGTCGCTGCAGGCGCTCCTGCTGCGCATCGAAGCCCGCCGCGCGCAGGCGCCGGACGAGGGCGCGGGCGTCCTCGCGGGCGCCGACGATCGCCACGTCGGCCGTCCAGCCGTCGCTGCTCGAGAGCGTGCCGCGGACGATCTTCGTGTACGTGACGCCTGGTGCGAGCCGCTGGGTGGTGTGGGTCTCGTGCAGCGACGGGGAGCCGAGCGGCAGCAGGCCGGCGACCGCCGCGAGCGCCGTGCGGCGGTCAAGCATGCCGCACGGGGTCGAGGTCGACCGTGAAGACGACCTGGCCGTCGAGGTCGCGCAGCGAGACGGTCATCACTTGGCTGTGGCCGTCGATCGCGACGTGGCCGAAGAACTGAAATCCGTCGGCCGGCGACGTGTTCGGCACGGGCGGCGCCTTGACGAAGACCGGCTCCGGCCCGAACGTCGCGTCGAGGGCGTTCGGTCCGAACGCCCCGGCGTTAAGGGGCCCTGAGACGAACTCCCGGAACGGCGTGAAGTCCTGGATCGCGGCGCGCGCCGGGTCGTAGTGGTGCGCGGCCGTGTAGTGCACGTCGGCGGTGACGAAGACGACGTTTGTAACGCCGTCGCGATGGGCGGTCTGCAGGACGTCTGCGAACTCGAGCTCGCGGCCGAGCGGCGGGCCCCCGTCGCCCTGGGCGACCGCCTCGATGCCGCCGACGTTCGGATCCGGCACCACCAGGCCGAGTGGCAGGTCGATCGCGACCACCTTCCAGGTCGCTACCGATCTTGCCAGCCCGCGCTTGAGCCACTCGCGCTGGGTGGCGCCGAGGAGGCCGCGCGCCGGGTCGGTGTAGCGGTCGTCGTCGTTGGGGTCCTTGTAGGTGCGCATGTCGACGACGAAGACGTCCAGCAGCGGGCCGTGGCTGATCTTGCGGTAGATCCGGCCCGCGTCATCGCCTTGCCGCGGCGTGATCGGCAGCCACTCGAAGAGCGCCTGCTTGGAGCGCGCCGCCAACACGTCGGTGCGCTTCTCGCGGTAGCGGGTGTCGCTGTCGGGGATGATCTCCCCCGGAAACCAGTTGTTGCGGACCTCGTGGTCGTCCCACTGGTTGACCTGCGGCACCCGCGCGGCCATGGCGCGGAGGTTCTCGTCGAGCAGGTTGTAGGCGAACTGGCCGCGGAACTCGTCGAGCGTCTCGGCGACCTTGCTCTTCGCGGGCGTCACGACGTTGCGCCAGGTCCGTCCGCCGGGCAGTGGCACGGTCTCAATGAGCGGTCCGTCCGCGTAGACCGTGTCGCCGCTGTTGAGAAAGAAATCGGGCTCGAGACGCTCGATCGCCGAGAAGATCCGGTAGCCGCCGATGTCCGGGTTGATGCCCCAGCCCTGACCGGCGAGGTCCCCGCTCCAAGCGAACGACACGTCGCGGTGGCCGATCGACGCCGTGCGGAAGGAGCCGATCAGCGGCTCGGACCGCACCGCCGGGTTGCGCAGGTCTTCCAGGACGACGCGGTAGAAGGTCTCCTGTCCCGGCGCGAGGTGATCGAGGAGCACCTTGCCGGCGAAGTCGCCGTCGGGCGTCAGCACCGGGCCGCGAAGCTGCCGGGCATCCCTGAACCTCGGGGTCCGCGAAACCTCGACGAGCATGCGGCTCGGCCGGTCGGCGCGACCCCAGACGATCCCCGAGCGGGCGGTGACGTCGCCGCTCTGGATCCCATGGGTGAGCTGCGGGCGGCCCCGCACGAAGGCGGGAGCGCGACCTGGGAAGGCGGCGGCGGTGACGCCGGCGGCCGCTCCGACCTGGAGGAACCGCCGCCGGTTGATGGGGGAGGAGGAGGAGGCCATGGCTGCAAGCGTGCTCGGCCGCACGCCGCGGGCATGTCACGGGCTGGTGAACGTCACGAGTTGGTCACGTGGATCCGTGTCCGCTGCGGTCCACTGCGCCCATGTCCTCCCGACGACGCCTTCGCCTGCTGATCGCAGCGACGTTCATGCTTCTGCCGGCGATGCCGGGCATCGCCCTCGCTCGCCACGACGACGAAGCGACCCCTCGACCCACGATCTACGGCCATCGCGGCGCCGCGGGCTACCGCCCCGAGCACACGCTCGCCTCCTACCGCACCGGCGCCCGCCTCGGGGCCGACTACATCGAGCCGGACCTCGTATCGACCAAGGACCACGTGCTCGTCGCCCGCCACGAACCGGCGATCGGCGCCACGACGGACGTCGCCGACCATCCGGAGTTCGCGTCGCGGCGCACGACGAAGGTGATCGACGGGGTGACCTTCGCCGACGACTGGTTCACACAGGACTTCACGCTCGCGGAGCTCAAGACGCTGCGGGCCAAGGAGCGGCTGCCCGACCTGCGCCAGCACAACACCCTCTACGACGGCCGCTACACGATCCCCACCTTCCAGGAGGTCATCGAGCAGCGCGACCGCCTCTCGCGGGAGCTCCACCGCAAGGTCGGGCTGATCCCCGAGCTCAAGCACTCGACGTACTTCCGTTCGATCGGCCTGCCGCTCGAAGCGCCCTTCCTGCAGACGCTGCGCGCCGACCACATCGACAACCGGCGCGGCAAGGTCACGGTCCAGTCGTTCGAGATCTCAAACCTCAAGGTTCTGCACAAGCGCCTTCCCGGCGTGCCGCTCGTCCAGCTCCTCGACGCTCCGGCGAACAAGCCCGGCGACGTGCTGGCCGCGGGCGGATCCACCACGTACGGCGACCTGGCGACCCCGGCCGGCCTGCGCGACGTGGCCAGGTACGCCGACGTCGTCAGCCCGTCGAAGGGCTACATCGTCCCACGAGATGCGAACGGCACCTCCCTTGCGCCGACGTCCTTCATCCGCGACGCGCACGCGGCCGGCCTCGACGTCGTCGCCTACACCTTCCGCAACGAGAACGCGTTCCTTCCCGCCGAGCTGCGCTCCGACGCCGATCCGGCCGACTACGGGCGGGCGATCGCCGAGTACGAGCAGTTCTTCAAGCTGGGCATCGACGGCGTGTTCTCCGACAACCCCGACACGGCGAAGGCGGCGCGCGACGCGGAGTGACTCAGCGGTAGGTCTCGAACTGCGACATCAGCCCGTGGTCCTCGTGGTCAAGCATGTGGCAGTGGACCACGTACTTGCCTTCGAAGTCGCTGACGCGGCCTGCGACGAGCAGGTCGTCGCCCGGGTCCATGAAGAACGTCTCCTTCAGCGCGGCCTCGTGCGCGGGCGGCGGCTTGCCGTTGCGCGAGAGCAGGTACCAGTCGGTGTGATGGAGGTGCAGCAGATGCGCGACGGCGGTCTTGTTGACGAGCCTCCACGTCTCGACCGTGCCGAGCCGGACGCGATGGTCGACGTAGGCGGGGTTGAAGCTGCGGCCGTTGATCAACCAGCGCGGTCGGATGCCGGGCCCGACCGTGATCCGCCACTCGTGCGACGGCTCGCGCGGCGCGTCCCGGACCCATTCGGGCAGCGGCCGCAGCTGCGCTGGAACCACCGCCGTGTCGTAGGCCACGCGCCGGCCGACGCGGAACTGCATCAGCGGCCCGACGTAGGGGACCGACCCGAGCTTGTCGGGGCCGTGGGGGCGGCGGACGCTGCGAAGCTCGATGTCGCGATGAGCGGCCCCGGCGAAGTCGACGACCAGGTCGAGCCGCTCTCCCGGGCCGATCAGCAGCCGGCGACGCCGCAGCGGCCGCGGAAGCAATCCGCTCTCGTTGCCGATCTGCGTGATCGTTGCGCCGCCCGTCACCGCGAGGTTGTACGAGCGGAAGTTGGACGCGTTGAGCACCCGCAGCCGGTGGCGGCACGCGGCCACGTCGTGGTGCGGCAGCACGGCGCCGTTGACGAGGATCCGGTGCCCGGAGATCCCGTCGAAGGGCGCGTAGCCGCCGCCTGCGAACGGGTTGGTGAGCTGGTTGTGGCGGTTGAAGGACCGGTCGCTGAGCATCAGCGGGATCGCCCGCTCACCGCGCGGAAGCGCCAGCGAGTCCTCGAAGGCGTCGTCGGCGATCCACATCCCGTTGAGGCCGCGCCAGTTGTTGCGGCCCGTGCGGTCGAGTCGGTGGTCGTGGTACCAGAGCATCCTGGCGCGTGTGGGCGCGCCCGCCTCGGCGAAGTCATAGCCATAGCTGCGGCTGGCGCCGGGCGCGATGAGCAGATCGTTGCCCGACTGCTCGGGCGTCAGGCGCCGAGAGATGGTGCAGTACAACGAGCGCGGGTGCCGCTTGGTCAGCCCGCCGGGTTGGCCGTCGTCGTCGGAGCGATTGTGCCCGCCGTGGAGATGGACCGTGAGCTCGCCGGCCGCATCCGGGAGGTGGTGGGAGAAGCGCGCCGTGGTCGTCTCCCCGGTCGGCCTGCGGATGGTGGGTCCCGGAAAGCTGCCCGCGAACGTCCACATGCGGGTCGGGCGACCGGGGAGGATGGGGATTTCCGCCTCCACGATCGGCAGATCAAGGTCGCCGCCGTCCAGGACGCGCGGGATCGGAAGCGCGCGCCGGAAGGGCACGGGCCTGGCCGCGCTGGCCCGTGCCGAGAACGTCGCACCACGGCCGAGCAGCCCGGGATCGACGACGCTCATGGCGCCGACGGCGGCGGCGCCGAGCAGACCACGCCTGCTCAGACGCCCGCCACCGTCAAGCGCGTGCACCTACTTGACGACCTTGATCTTGCCGTGCATCTCCGGGTGCACGGCGCAGAAGTAGTACAGCGTCGTCCCGACCGGTGCCGAGACCCTGCGGCTCTGCGAGTCGCCCTTGGCCGGGGTGAACCAGGTGTCGCCCTTCTTGCCGAACGACTTGTCCCAGCCCTTTTTGCCGACATCGACGGTCGGCTTCTTGACCACGCCCGTCTGCGGGTTGGCCTTCTGGGCCTTGATGACATCGATGCAGACCTGGTTCGTGGGGGGCTCCGCCTGGCAGGCCTTCCTGGCCTTCTTGGACGCCGGCAGGTCGGCCTTGGTGACCAGCGTGAAGGTGTGCGGACCGATCTGCTTCGGGTCGCTCGAGTTGAGGATCTTCAGCTTGGCCCCGTGCTTGACGGTCTTCGGACCGGTGAAGTACGTCTTGTGCTTGCCCTGGTTTTTCATCTCGATCGTCGCGCGGCCCGACGTGGCCGCCGCCGGGCCCGAGGACGCCGAGGCACCACCGGCGATGAGCGCCGTCGCAGCCACGGCCGCGATGCCCGCACCAACCCCGATACGCCGAGCCTGGGGTGTTCGCATTTCGCTGTGCTCCTTGTCCTGGACGATTGATGCTCCGGAGACGAGAACCTAACCGGCGAACGGATGACAGGGCATCATCCGAAAGGAGGATCTTTGGCTCGTGCGCAGGATCAGGCCGCGCTGCCCGGGACGGCGGCGAACATCGCCTCCGGGTCCAGATCGGGCGATCCCCCGTAGGCGTCGGCGTGGTAGGCGATCGTGCGCCGCCACTTGTCCGCGCTCATGGTGCCGAGCGCCGACGCGTCCGCGTCGAAGATCAGCTTCGCCCCGGCCTCCCAGCCGGCGAGCACCAGGCCGGCGTCGGCGGTGGGGACATGGCCGAGCAGCCCCTCGCGGCCGAGCTCGGGGTCGTCGCGGCTGGCCAGCAGCGCCTCGCGGAACGCGTCGACGGCGTCGCGCACCGTCTCGGGCCGCTCCTGGAGCAGCCGCGTGCTCGTGACCAGCCCGCTGCCGTAGACGTCGACGCCGGCCGTGTGGAACGGGAAGCAGTCGATCGTCACCCCGAACGGCTCGGCTGCGGCCGCAAAGCGCGGGTGCAGGTCGACGAAGTCCGCGGCCACGTCGCCGCGCCCCTGCGCCAGCGCCGTCTCGATGTCCTCGTAGGCCACCGCGACCGGCGGCCCCGGGCGCGCGTCGAGGCGCCCGAGCAGCGCGGCATATTCGCGCGCGAAGGCAGAGCCAGGGTCGCCCAGCAGCGAGGCGCCGTCGAGATCGGCGTGCGACGCGATCGGCCGCCCGTGGACGGCCGCGCGGCCGCGCACGACGAACGCGCCCATGTGCGTCTGGCGCGCGACCATGAACACGAAGCGCGCGCCGAGGTCCGCGTCGGCGCGCTTGGCGGCGAGGAAGTGCGCGACGCTGGTCAGACAGAAGTCCCGTTTGCCGGTCGCCACCGCCCGCACGTTCTCCGGGCCGGGGAGGGGATCGAGCAGCTCGACGCTCAGCCCGCGCCGGACGAAGATGTCCTGGGTGAGGCCGGCGAAGCACGGCAGCTGGTAGCCGGGGATGCACCCCGTGCAGTACATGGCCAGCCGTAGGGGTCGCAGCATCAGGGGGTCTCCTCGTTGGTCGTGGGAAAGAAGCAGGCGACGGGGTGATCGGGGCCCTCGAGCAGCGGATCCTGCGCGCTGCAGCGGTCACGCGCGCGCGGGCAGCGCGGGGCGAAGTGGCAGCCCTGGCGGACCGCGTCCGCGGACTGCGCCTCGCCGCGCAGCACGATGCGCCGCCGCCGGCGCTCCAGGATCGGGTCGGGCACCGGGACCGCCGACAGCAGCGCCTGCGTGTACGGGTGAGCGGGAGCCTCGAAGAGGGCGTCGCGGTCGGCGACCTCGACGATCCGCCCCAGGTACATGACCGCGATGCGGTGGGAGATCGAGCGCACGAGCGAGAGGTCGTGCGCCACGAACAGGTAGCTCAGCCCGAGCCGGGCCTGGAGCGCCCCCAGCAGGGCGAGGATCTGCGCGCGCGTGGAGACGTCGAGGGAGGACACCGGCTCGTCGAGCACGAGCAGCCTGGGCTCGGTCGCCAGCGCGCGGGCGATCCCGATCCGCTGGCGCTGCCCGCCGCTGAACGCCCGCGGGTAGCGCGCGGCGTGCTCGGGGCCCAGGCCGACCATCGTCAAGAGCTCGGCGACGCGCGCGGTGCGCGCAGCCCGCCCGCCGGCCAGACCGTGGACGTCCAGCGGCTCGGCGACCAGCTGCCCGACTGACATGCGCGGGTCGAGCGAGCGGTAGGGGTCCTGGAAGACGATCTGCATGTCCCGGCGCAGCCGGCGCATCTGTCCCCGGTCGCAGGCGAGCACGTCCTGTCCGTCGAGGGTGACGCGGCCCGACGTGGGCTCGAGCAGCCGCAGGATGCAGCGGGCGAGCGTCGACTTCCCGCATCCCGACTCACCCACCAGACCCAGCGTCTCTCCCGGCGCGATCGCCAGCGTCACGCCGTCGACGGCCCGGACGGTGCCGACCACCCGGCGGATCGCGCCGCCGCGCACGATCGGGAAGACCTTGGTCAGGTCGCTCACCTCGAGCACCGGGGCGGTCACCGCAGCTCCCCGGCGAAGTGACAGGCACAGCGGTGGCGTGCGTCCTCCCCGACGGGCCCGAGCCCCGGGCTCGCGGCGCGACAGGGCGCCTGCGCGTACGGGCAGCGCGGTGCGAAGGCGCACCCGACCGGTGGATCCAGGCCCGTGGGCGGCTCGCCGGCGATCGGCTGCGGGCGCCCCGGGCGGTCCGGGCGGGCGACGGCCCCGAGCAGCGCCCAGGTGTACGGGTGGGCGGGCCGGTAGAACAGGTCGTCCACACCGGCCTCCTCGACCACCGCGCCGGCGTACATGACGAGGATGCGCTGAGCCACCCCGGCGAGCACGCCGAGGTCGTGCGTGATCAGCAGCAGGGCGGTGTCGCGCTCGTCGCAGAGCCCGACGAGCAGCTCGAGGATCTGGGCCTGGATCGTGACGTCCAGGGCGGTGGTCGGCTCGTCGGCGATCACGAGCTCGGGCTCGCACGAGAGCGCCATCGCGATCATCGCGCGCTGGCGCATGCCGCCCGAGAACCGGTGCGGGTACTCGTCGACGTTGCGCTCGGCGGCCGGGATGCCCACCTGGCGCAGCAGCTCTACCGCGCGCCGGCGCGCGGCGGCCCGATCGAGCCGCAGGTGCGCCCGCAGCCCCTCCGTGATCTGGCGCCCGACCGTGAGCGTCGGGTTCAGCGAGCTCAGCGGGTCCTGGAAGATCGTGCCGACGTGGCGCCCGCGCAGGGCCCGCCGCTCCCGCGAGGCAGGCCCTCCGACGTCGCGCCCCTGGAAGCGCACGCGGCCGGCGACGCGCGCGCTCGGCGGGAGCAGCCCGGTGACCGCGAGCGCCGCGGCCGTCTTGCCCGAGCCGGACTCCCCCACCATCCCCACCCGCTCGCCCGCGCCGACCTCGAACGAGACGCCCCGGACGGCGCGGACCGCGCCCTGGCGCGTCTCGAAGGAGACCTCGAGGCCGTCGACCTCGAGCGTGGCGACGCGACCGGTCATCGCAGGTTCGGGTCGAGCAGGTCGCGCAGGCCGTCACCGAGCAGGTTGAGCCCCAGCGCCGTGATCGTGATCGCCAGCCCGGGCCACAGCATCAGCGCGGATGCGTCGGACAGGAAGTCCTTGCCCTCGTTGAGCATCGAGCCCCACTCGGCCGTCGGGGGTCCGACGCCGAGGCCGAGAAAGGACAGGCCCGCGAGGGCGAGCAGCAGGCGCGCGGTCTGTAGCGTCGCGAGCACGATCACCGGCGAGGCGATGTTCGGCAGCACGTGCCTCACCGCGATCCGTACCGGACCCACGCCCAGCGCCCGGGCGGCCTCGACGAACGGCTGCTCCTTCACGGTCAGCACCAGCCCGCGCACGAGCCGCGCGTAGTCCACCCACCAGACCGCCGTCATCGCCAGCGCCAGGTGCAGCAGCCCGGGGCCGAGCGTCCCCGCGACGGCCAGGGCGAGCAGGAGGCTCGGGAACGCGAGCAGCACGTCGACCACGCGCATGATCAGCCCGTCGACCAGCCCGCCCGCCAGCCCGGACAGGGTGCCGACGACGACGCCGATCGCCAGGATGGCCGCCCCGACGCCGAGCGTCGTGAACAGCGAGACGCGCGCGCCATACAGCAGCCGGGAGAGCTCGTCGCGGCCGAGGTTGTCGGTTCCGAGCAGGTGGCCGGAGCCGGGCGGGCGGAGGCGATGCAGCACGTCCTGCGCGTTGGGGTCGTGCGGCGCGAGCAGCGGAGCGGCCAGCGCGACCGCCACGACCGAGCTCACGATCAGCAGGCCGACGAGCGCCGTGCGGTCGGCGATCAGCTGGCGTGCCAGCCCGGTGCGGCCCACCGCCAGCGCCTCGGGCGCCAGGCGCTGCGCCTCGGTGGCGAGGTCGGAGGCGGCCGCCGCCATCAGCTCGCCGCCGTCCGCTGCCCGGACAGCGAGATGCGCGGATCCAGGCGCTGGTAGATCAGGTCCACGGCGACGTTGACCAGGATGAACACCGTCCCCGCGAACACGACGAAGCCCTGGATCATCGGGTAGTCGCGCTGCGTGATCGCCTCGACCGCGAGGCGCCCGATGCCCGGCCAGACGAAGATCACCTCGACGATGGCCGAGTAGGCGACCAAGAAGCCGAAGATCAGCCCCACCTGCGTGACGACCGCCCCCAGCGCGTTCTTGAGCACGTGCAGGCCGATCACGCGCCGCTCCGGCAGGCCTTTGGCGCGCGCGGTGGTGACGTAGTCCTCGCCGAGCACCTCGAGCACGCTCGAGCGCGCCAGCCGGGCCACGAGGCCCGCCTCGCCGAGGCCGAGCGCGAGCGCCGGCAGGATGAGGTGGTCCAGACCGCCCGGCCCGAACGAGGGCAGCAGTCCGAGCCGCACCGAGAACACGATGATCAGCAGGTACGCGATCCAGAAGCTCGGGACCGACGCGGCGACCAGGGATCCGGCGCGCGTGAACTGGTCGAGAAGGCTGTTGCGCCGCAGTGCGGCGACCAGCCCGAGCGGCAGCCCGAGCAGCACCGCCAGCAGCGTCGCGGCGCTCGCGAGCTCGAGCGTCGAGGGGAAGCGCTCGAGCAGCTCGCGCAGGACCGGCCGCCCGCTCGTGTACGAGGTGCCCAGGTCCCCGCGCACGGCGTGCGAGACCGAGCGCACGTAGCGCTGAAGCGGGGGCCGGTCGAGCCCGAGCTCGTGGCGGGTGCGCGTCAGCTCGACGGCCGTCGGCGGGCGACCGTGCTGGCGCACGAAGAACGGTCGGGCCGGGTCGCCGGGAGCGAACTGCCCCACGACGAAGGCCAGCAGCGTGATGCCGAACCAGATGGGGACCAGGTAGGCGACACGCCGGACGACGTACCACACGAGCTGGGTCTCAGCGTCTCATGCTGAAAGGGCCACGCGGTCGTAGCGGACCTGCAGGCCGGAGGGCTGCGCCTCGAAGCCCGTGACCTTCTTGCTCGACGCCGAGACCTGGCTGATGCCCGCGAGCGGCACGACGATCGCCTCCTCGTCGATGAGCGCGTGCATGGCCTGCGCGACGAACGACTTGACCTGGTCCTCGTCGGTCGCCGAGAGCGCCTTGTTGATCAGCGGCTCGAACGCGCCTCCCGGTGCGAACATCTTCTGGTAGTCGCCCGGGCCGAAGAGGCCCTTCTTTGAGAACAGCAGCGCCGGGAGAAAGGACGGGTTGGCGTCGTTCTGGCTGCCGCGCTCGAGCCACAGGTCGCCCTGCAGCGACGCCGTGCGCGCGGTGTAGGCGGCGTCGTCGGGCGTCGTGACGATCTTCACGCCGATGCCGACCTGCTTGAGCTGCGCCTGGACGAACTCCGGGACGCCGGTGTGGACGGCCGCGGAGGGAAAGCCCGAGATCAGCTGGAGCTCGAGCCGCTTGCCGGACTTCGTGCGGACACCGTCCCCGCCGACCGTCCACCCCGCGTCGTCGAGCAGCTGCTTCGACCTACCGGGAGCACGCTGATAGCCCTTGATCTCGGCGGCATGGGAGCCCAGCACGCGCGCGGGGACCATCGTCTGCTCGGCCTCGGCCTGACCGTTGTAGACGCCGTTGACGAGCGCGTTGCGGTCGATCGCGTACTCGATGGCGTGGCGGACGGCGCTGTCCTGCAGCAGCGTGTAGCCCTTCAGCCCGCCGATGTTCGCGTACATCGCCTCGTAGGCGCCGGCCGGCGAGGCGTGCACCACGAAGCCCTTGCTCTTCAGGCTCGCGGCCGTCTCGTTGGGGACGCCGAGGACGAGCGCCACCTCGCCGGCCTCCAACGCGAGGCGGCGGGCGTTGGCGTCGGGCAGGAACTTGAACGTGATCTGGTCGAGGATCGCCGGCTTCCCCCAGTAGCCGGGGAAGCGCTTGACCGTGATCTGCTGCTGGCGCTGGTAGCTGCCGAACGCAAACGGCCCCGTGCCGATCTGCTGCTTGACCGGGTCGGTCCCGGCGGCGATGATCGAGTACTCCGGGTGCACGATCTGCTCGAGCAGGCGCAGGTTGGGAAAGCTCGGCGTGACGTCGACCGTGTGGTCGTCGACGATCTTCGTGCCGTGCTTGGCGAGCCCCGGCGTGCCGCCGCCCATCCCGGCGATGCGATCGAACGTGTGCTTTACCGACTCGGCCGTGAGCGGCCGTCCGTCGTGGAACTTCACGCCCTTGCGCAGGTTGAAGCGCCACGTGTCGCCGCGCACGACCCAGCTCGTCGCCAGTGCGGGCACGATCCCGTAGCTCGGGTCCATGCGCACGAGGCCCTCGAAGATGTTGGCGTTGAGCGGGTACTGGCCGATCCCGGCCTCGTCGCCCTTGAGCACGTAGCCGTCCTCCTCCGCGCCGACGGTCAGCGTGCCGCCCTGCTTGGCGGGAGCCTTCTTGGCCGAGCTGCCGCAGGCCGCCAGCCAGCCCGACGCGCTCACGACCCCCACTCCGAGCCCCAGCCGCCGGACCGCCTGCCGGCGCGTCATCGCGTCGGCGCCCAACGCGGCCAGCATGTCCTCGAGCGTCCCTCGTTCGCTCATCCCGCACCCTCCCCCAAGCGTTCGATCCTGCCTCTGCGCGGCCAATCTAACGGGCTCCCCGGTCGTCGGTAAGTGTCTTCGGCATCTAGCGCGCCGGTCTGCGGGCGGCCGCCGCCTGCAGCATGATGGTGGCATGGACCGCGAGAGCTGGAATGAGCGCTACGCCGGCAGCGGGCTGCTCTGGACCGCCCAGCCCAATCGCTTCCTCGCCTCCGACGTGGCGGAACTGTCCGCCGGACGCGCGCTCGATCTCGGATGCGGGGAGGGACGCAACGCGGTCTGGCTGGCCGAGCGCGGATGGGCCGTCACGGGCGTCGACTTCTCCGACGTCGGCCTCGCCAAGGCGGCAGGGCTCGCCGCCGAGCGCGGCGTCTCGGTCGACTGGGTTCAGGCGGACGTGCGCGACTACGTCCCCGAGCCGGGCGCCTTCGACCTCGTCGCGGTGCTCTACCTGCATCTTCCGCCCGCCGAGCGGCGAGCCGTGCTCGCGCGCGCGGCGGCGGCCGTCGCGCCGGGCGGTGTCGCGCTCGTCGTCGGGCACGACACGAGCAATCTGGCCGACGGATACGGCGGCCCGCCGGACCCGGCGATCCTGTTCACCCCGGAGGAGGTCGCCGCCGAGCTGCCGGCCCTGCGCGCCGAGCGCGCCGAGCGCGTCCGGCGGCCCGTCACCTCCCCGGACGGCGAGGTGGAGGCGATCGACGCGCTCGTCCGGGCGAGGCGCACGACGCCAACGACCAGGAGGAACGCATGACCGATCACAACACGTCAGACGACGATCAGCAGGGCGAAGACGACCCCGGCGCCCGTGCGCGGGCGCTGTCCGAGCGGCTGGGGGCGGCCCCCCTCGACTACGCGCGCGTCGCCGCGCTCGAGCGTTTGTCGGAGTTGCGCGCCTCGGGGGCCATGAGCCAGGAGGACTATGACCGCGAGAAGCGGCGACTCGCGCAGTGACTACCTGACGTCGACGCCGATCAACATTCGGTTCGGTGGACGGATGTTCCCGACCGTCACGCGAATGTGTTCGGTACTGATCTTCTGCAGTTAGGCGCACACTTAGCCTAAGTGTTCGGTACAGTTGTAGAGTGGCTGAGACGAACAACATTAGGTCGGCCCCCCGGGGACGCCCGTCACGGGCGGCTGTCTATGAGCGGCTCCGAGTGCAGATCAAAGAGTTGCGCGAGCGACTCGGCGGGCTGCCGTCCCCGCTTGAGGCCGACGGGATCTGGCGCGGGATATGGCTCGAGGAGGCTCACCACTCAACCGCAATCGAGGGCAACACACTCGTGCTGAAGCAGGTCGAGCTGCTTCTCGCGGAAGGCCGAGCTGTCGGCAACAAAGAGCTGAGCGAGTATCTCGAGGTCCGCGGCTACGCCACAGCCGCTGACTGGATCTACGGGCAAGGGGTTCAGCCGAGCCCGTGGTCTGATCACGAGCTCATCTCCCTAGCGGAGGTACGCCACATCCATACCCTGGCGATGACGCCGGTGTGGGACGTCGCTCCCCATCCACGGGCCACCGAGCGGGAGGGCCCAGGCTCGTTTCGTGAGCACGAGATCGAGGCGTTCCCAGGCGGGATGCGGCCCCCCGCATGGCCCGACGTGCCCGCGCTGACCCGAGACTGGATCACCGACACGCAGGCGTTGCGCACCGCGGATGAAGCCACCATCGCTGAAGCGCTGGCCGTCCTCCACGCCCGGTTCGAGCAGATCCACCCCTTCCTCGACGGCAACGGTCGTGCCGGCCGACTGGTTTTGAACCTCGTCCTCGTCCGTCTCGGAGTCCCGCCCGCGATCATCTACAAGGGCGACCGCTCGCGATACCTCGCTGCGCTGCGCCGCGCCGATCAGGGTGACCCCGGCCCGCTCGGCGAGTTCCTCGCTCGCGCCGTGCTCGACAACCTCTATAAGTTCGTGGTACCGGCCATTGCCGGCCCGGCAAGGCTGGTACCCCTCCCCGCGCTCGCAACTGAAGCACTATCCGCCAACGCCCTCCGAGTTGCGGCGGTCCGAGGACGCCTGAAGGCGGCCAAGGCATCCGACGGGACGTGGCGCAGCTCGAGAGTCTGGGTCGACGAGTACCGCGGCACGCGTTACAAGCGTTCGTGACCGCCAGCGCGAGCGTCCGGCGAGCGATCTGACAAGCTGAGGCGATGAAGAGCTGGAACCTCACCACGCTGGATCTGCGCCCGCACGCGCCGGAGATCCTCTCCTCCACCGACGATGCGCGCGCGATCGCGATCGAGATCCCCGCTGGTGAGACGATGCAGGACCACCAGGTGCACGAGCGCGCCTGGGTGACGGTGATAGAAGGCGAGGTCGAGGTCACCACGACCGCTGGTGAGCAGATCGACGGAGGCGCCGGGCTCTTGATCGAGTTCGACCCGCGCGAGCGCCACGCCGTCCACGCTCGTACCGACGCGCGGATCCTGCTGCTGCTGACCCCCTGGCCCGGCACGGGCCATCCGGGTCCGATGACGGTCCAGGACAAGGCCCACGTTCGGGAGCGCGCGGCCGAGCGCCAGCAGCGCGGGTGACCTGCGGCGCCAAAGCGACGGTTGACACCATCGGGCCTCGCCCACACCCGCTGCCCGGGACGACCGCGAGGCGCTCACGACCTCCAGATCGCCGCGACCGCAGCGTCGACCGGACGGACGGTGCTCACCACCGACGCTCAGGCATTCGACGACCTCCCCGCCGTTACCGCCCGCGTCATCGGCTGAGCCCGCCTCCGAGGTGACCGGCGTTTGCACTGTCTTGCGGGCGGGAAGCTCTGACAACGCGTGCTTGACGCTTGGTATTAAGTTGGCCCGGCCAGGCACGCACATAGGGCGTGAGGACGTCGTGGCTCCCTCAGAGGGTCGCGTCGGCCTCGCGTCCGGCTGCCGCGCGAGCCTGCGCGCCTCGCCGGGCGGGTAGGCGCCACGCATGGACGGCAAGGCACTGGAGGTCTACCTCAACGACCACTTCGGTGGGGCCACGATGGGCCATGCCCTCGCCAAGCAGCTGGTCTCCCACTACCACGGCACCGACCGCGAGGCGGTCATGGCCACCCTCGCGGCGGACATCGGCGAGGATCGCGACACGCTGGCCGGCCTCATGGAGCGCCTGGGCACCCAGCAGAACCCGGCGAAGAAGGTCACCGGCTGGGTGGTCGAGAAGGCCAGCCGGGCGAAGTTCTCCGCCCGCGGCGCCGGCGGGGCGGACCTCGGCACCTTCATGGCCCTCGAGACGCTGTCCCTTGGGGTCGAGGGCAAGCAGACCATGTGGACGGCGCTCAAGGCGGTGCAGGCCCAGGTCCCCGCGATGGACGCCGTCGACCTCGACCGGCTGATCGCCCGGGCACAGAGCCAGCGCGCCACGCTCGAGGCCGAGCGGCTCGCGCTCGCCCCGCCGGCGCTCGGCCCGCCCAGCGCGGCGGCCGACTGATCGCGGTCACTCCGGCGCGTCGGAGTCCATATCGACGCGCAGCGGGGCGGGGATCAGCGCGGCGCCTGCGATGACCAGGCAGAACGCCACCAGGCGAGCGATGACGCCGAGCGCGCCGGATCCGATCGACTCGCCGAAGACGAGGATGCCGCCGAGGACCGCGGCGAGGTTGGCCGCCACCGACGTGAGCGCGATGACCTCGACGGCCTGACCGATCTGCAGGCTGCGCGCCGAGGCATAGAACGAGACGACGAACGAGATCACGGCGGTCAGCGTCCACGGGCTGATCAGGCCGAGCATGGGGCCGTGGGCGTGCGTGAGGTACTTGATCGCGACGTCGGAGACCCCGAACAGTGCGCCGGCGGCCGTCGCGAGCAGGAGCCCTTCGCCGCGCTCGGAGAAGCGGTGGTGGGCCGAGGCCCGCACCAGCCCGGCACCGAGCGCGAAGATGGCGCTCTCGACGGCGATCAGCGCGGCCAGCGACGAGTGCTGCGCGGTCTTTGAATCTCCCGTGAGCCCGATGACCGCCAGACCGGCGGCGGTGATCGCCACGCCGACCCATTGCCGTCTGCCGAGATCGATCCCGAAGTACTTCTCGGCGAACACCGCGAGGAACACGAGCCCGCCCGACAGGACGGCCTGCACGATCGACAGGGGCGCCAGAGAGAGGGCTCCGACGTGCAGCCCCCAGGCGACGACCGACACGGCCCATCCCACCACGAACCACTTGGAGCGGAAGAGACCGACGGCGCTGTGCAGCGGGTGGCGTGCGCGGATCGGCGGGGCCAGCACGGCGCCGCGCTGCTTGAACAAGAAGCCCAGGTTCGTGCCCAGGGCCGAGGCCAGCGACAGGATCACGCCCAGGATCACAGCGACACCGTACTCAGCATCCGGCGCTGGGGCTCCCGACGTGGGCCCTACCGGGCGGGATGCAGCGCCGCGGCCACGGCCGCCTGCCCGTACGCGATCCCGCCGTCGTTGGGCGGGACGCGCTCGCCGACGAGGACGCGCAGGCCGGCATCGGTCAGGCGCCCGCGGACCGCCGCAAGCAGCGTGCGGTTCTGAAACACGCCGCCGGAGAGCACGGCGACCGCCACCTGCGTGCGCAGGATCGCCTCCGCCGTGGCCGCGGCGACCGCGGCGTGAAAGCGCGCCGCCATCTCGCCCACGGGCGCGCCGGCGCGCGCGTCGTGCGCGAGCGCGGCGATCGCCGGCCGGGCGTCGAGCACGAGCCGGTCGTCGACCGGCAGCGGGTACGGCTCGGCGGCCACACCGTCGGCGGTCGCCTCGAGCTCGACCGCCGCCTGCCCCTCGTAGGTGCAGTGGGTGCGCAGGCCGCAGATCGCGGCCGCCGCGTCAAAGAGCCGCCCCATGCTCGTCGTCTGCGGGGACAGCGCCGCGTCGCGCGCGACGGAGGCCACCGCGTCCCAGCGGCCGCCAGCGGCGTCCACGAGCGCGGGCGGCGGCTGCGCGCCTGCCTCGGCGAGCCAGGCCAGCGCCATCCGCCACGGCTCGCGTACCGCCGCCGCGCCACCCGGCAGGCGCACGGGCCACAGGTGCCCGGCGCGCGAGAAGGACCGCAGGTCGCCGACGAGCAGCTCGCCGCCCCAGACCGTGCCGTCGGTCCCGAACCCGGTCCCGTCGTAGATCGCCCCCACCGCCGGCCCGGTCTCGCCGTGCTCGGCGAGGACGGCGGCGAGGTGGGCATGGTGGTGCTGGACGCCGACGAGCGCCACGCCTTCGAGCTCGACGGCGTGCTTGGTCGAGAGGTACTCCGGGTGCAGGTCGTGCGCGACCACCTGCGGGCGCACCTCGAAGAGCGTCTCGAAGTGGGCGATCCCCTCGAGAAACGACTGCAGCGTCTCGTAGTTCTCGAGGTCGCCGATGTGGTGGCCGAGCCAGGCGCGCGACCCCTTGGCAACGCAGAACGTGCTCTTCTGCTCGGCGCCGACGGCCAGCAGCGGCGGGGCGGCGATGATCGGCAGCGCCGACGGCACGATCCCGCGCGAGCGGCGGATCGTGATCGCGCCGCGCACGACGGAGTCGTCGACGCGCGTCTGGATCGGCCGGTCGTGGACCAGGAAGTGATCGGCGATGGCGCCGAGGCGCTCCAGCGCGTCCTCGTCGCGGTAGGCGATCGGCTCGTCGGAGACGTTCCCGCTCGTCATCACCAGCGGGCAGCCGGCGTCGGCCAGCAGCAGATGGTGAAGCGGCGTGTAGGGGAGCATCACGCCGAGGTCAGCCGAGCGCGGCGCCACGGCCGCCGCCACCGCGGCGTCGGCCCGGCGGCGGGCGACGACGATCGGCCGCGAGCGGGCCTGGAGCGGCGCGGCGTCGGAGAGCGCCACCAGGGCGCGGGCGGCGGCGACGTCACGCACCATCACGGCGAACGGCTTGTCCTCGCGGTGCTTGCGGGCACGCAGCGCGCTGCACGCCGCCTCGTCGTCGGCGCGGCAGGCGAGGTGGTAGCCCCCGAGGCCCTTGACCGCCACGATGGCGCCGCCGCTCAGCGCCCGCGCCGCCCACGCGACCGCGTCGTCGGCCTCCACCCCCACGACCCGCGCCCGCGGCCCGCACACCGGGCACGCGTTCGGCTGCGCGTGGTAGCGGCGGTTCAGTGGATCCTCGTACTCGGCGCGGCACGCGTCGCACATCGCGAAGCCGGCCATCGTCGTCCGCGGGCGGTCGTAGGGCACGCCCTGCACGATCGTAAAGCGCGGCCCGCAGTCCGTGCAGTTGGCGAACGGGTAGCGGTGGCGGCGGTCCGCCGGGTCAAAGACCTCGGCCAGGCACGCCTCGCAGGTCGCCGCGTCGGCCGCGACCGGCGTCGCCGCCTCGCTGCCGCGCGTGCTCGCGACGATCGCGAAGCGCGCCTCCCCCGCCGCCGCGACCGGCGTCCACTCGACGCGCTCGATGACCGCCAGCGGCGGCGCCTCGCCGGCCAGCCGCGCGCGGAAGGCCTCGACCGCGCCCGCGGCGCCCTCGACCTCGACCACCACCCCACGCTCGTCGTTGAGCACGAAGCCGCCGAGCGCGAGCTCGAGCGCGAGGCGGTAGGCGTGGGGCCGGAAGCCGACGCCCTGCACGACGCCCTCGACACGCCCCCGAACCCGCACGACCGGTCCGGTCAGAGGCTCGGCACGCCGTTCGCCGTCACGCTGCGCACGAGCGCGTGGTAGGCCGTCGCCTGCGCCTCCTGGATGCGCGGGATGTTCTCCGAGCGCGTCACGACGACGTGGTCCGCGAGCCCCTCCGCCAGGATCCGCCCGCCGTCGTAGCCGACCAGGGCGATCGTCTCCAGGCCGCGCTTGCGCGCCTCGGACAGGGCGAGGATCACGTTGGCGGAGCCGCCGCTGGTGGAGATGGCCAGCAGCACGTCGCCGCGGCGGCCGTGCGCGATCACCTGGCGTGAGAAGATCGCCTCGACCCCCACGTCGTTGGCCACGGCCGTGATGACCGCGGTGTCCTCGGTGAGGTCCAGCGCGGGCCTGCCCACCGCGCGCAGGTCGGCGGCGACGTCGATCGCGTCGGTGGCCGAGCCGCCGTTGCCGAGGGCCAGCAGCCGCCCGCCCGCCGCGAAGCTCGCGGCCATCGCCTCGCCCGCCGCGGTGAGGGTCTCCGCGTTCTCGGTCAGCGTCTGCTCGCGCAGCGCCGTGGCCTCGCGCGCCTTCATCACGGCGGACGCCGCGACGTCGGCGAGCAGGGCCTCGGGGCCGGGCGCCGAGACCTGCATGAACGGGTAGATCGGCTCGGCCTCGTGCTCGATGAAGACGTGGACGAGCTCCCAGAGCACGTGGTAGAGCGTCTCGTGCAGCTCCTGGGCCACGTAGGGATCCTCGGCCACCGGCGCGAGGTCGAGCATCAGGCACCCGCGCTCGCGCGCGATCGCCAGCGCCTTGGCCGTCTCGGGGTCGGCGCCGAAGCCGATGACGATGTCGCGCGGCTCGGCGATCAGCGCCAGCTGCACGTCGACCGGGCCGCCCTCGGGTCCGAGGCCCAGTGCGGGCAGCGCCCGCTTGCCGACGATCACCGGATGGACGAACTCGACCGTGACGTGGCGCACGTCGGAGCGCTCGGCCGCCGAGCGCCCGACCGCCAGCAGGCGCCCGCCGTCGCGGAAGCGCTCGGACATCGCCCGGCACAGCTGGGCGATCGACTGCGCCTCTGCGACGAAGAAGTCCGTGCCGGCGACAGTCGGGATCATGCCTTCAGCAGATCCGGGGCAGCGGGTCGCCGACCAGCTGGTCCATGACGCGCCTGCCGCCGAAGGCGGTCGCCACCAGCACCATTCCCGGCGGGTCCTCGCGGACCTCGCCGAACTCCGCCGCCTCCTCGCACCCCGGCACCCCGCGCAGCGCAGCCAGGGCGGCCTCTGCGTGCTCGGGGGCCACCGCCGCCACCAGGCGGCCCTCGTTCGCCACGTACATCGGGTCGATCCCGAGGATCTCCGCCGCGCCCGCGACCTCCGGACGCACAGGCACCTGCGCCTCCCGGACGATCATCGCCACGCCCGACGCCCGGGCGAGCTCGTTGAGCACGGACGCCACCCCGCCGCGCGTGGCGTCGCGCAGGCAGTGCAGGCCGGGGCCGATCGTGTCCAGCAGCGTGTCGACCGCCGGCCACAGCGAGCAGGTGTCGGACTCGATGTCGGCGTCGAGGTCGAACTCGCCGCGCGAGAGCATGACCGCCGTCCCGTGGTCGCCGATCGGACCGGAGACGATCAGGCGATCGCCGGCCTTGACCGCCGACGGTGCGAGCTGCGCCCGCGGGTCGCGCCGGCCGACGCCCGTCGTGCAGATGTACATGCCGTCGCAGTGGCCGCGCTCGACGACCTTGGTGTCCCCCGCGACGATCTCCACGCCGGCGAGCTTGGCGGCGATCGCGATCGCCTCGACCTCCGCGCGCAGATCCTCGGCGGAGAGCCCTTCCTCGAGCACCATCGCGACGGTGATTGCCGTGGGCCGCGCGCCGGCCATGGCCAGGTCGTTGACGGTGCCGTTGACGGCCAGCTCGCCGATCGAGCCGCCGGGGAAGCGCATGGGCTTGACCACGAAGGTGTCGGTGGTCATGCAGATGTCGACGTCAGCGCCGAGGTTCACGGCGCCCGCGTCCGCCATCGCCTCAAGCGTCCCCGAGCCGAAGGCCGGCAGGAACAGGCCCTCGATCATCGACTGCGTCGCCTTGCCGCCGGCGCCGTGCGCCATGGTGACCTGCGTGTCGCGGAACTTGCCCTGCTTGGCGCGGGTCTTCTCGATGATCCCGAGGATCTTCTGCTCGCGACCCTCGGCGAGGCTCATACGGCCAGTTCCTCCCGGCTGAAGCGTCCGTAGTTGTAGTAGGCGGCGCAGGCGCCCTCGGGGGAGACCATGCAGGTGCCGATCGGGCGCTCCGGCGTGCACGCCGTGCCGAACACCTTGCACTCGTAGGGCTTGATGACGCCCTTGAGGACCTCGCCGCACTGGCAGGCCTTGGGATCGGCGACGCGGACGCCCGGGACGGTCCAGCGCAGCTCGGCGTCCATGTCGGCGTACGCCTCGCTCAGCTTCAGCGCGCTCTGGGAGATGAAGCCCAGGCCGCGCCACTCGAAGTGCGGGCGCAGCTCGAAGACCTCGGAAAGCACCTTGAGCGCCGCCAGGTTGCCCTCATAGGGCACCACCCGCTTGTACTGGTTCTCGACCTCGCAGCGGCCGTCCTTGAGCTGGTGGAGGATCATCCGGATCGCTTGGAGCAGGTCGAGCGGCTCAAAGCCGGCGACCACGAGCGGCTTGCCGTAGTCGGCAGGTATGAACTCGAACGGCCGCGCCCCCACGACGGTCGAGACATGCCCCGGGCCGATGAAGCCGTCCAGGCGCAGGTCGGGGGAGTCGAGCAGCGCCCGCAGCGGCGGGACGATCGTCACGTGGCTGCACATGCAGGAGAAGTTGGAGATGCCCTCCGCCTTGGCGCGCTTGAGGGTCAGCGCGGTGGAGGGGGCGGTGGTCTCGAAGCCGATGGCGAAGAAGACCACCTCACGCTCGGGGTTCTCGCGGGCGATCCGAAGCGCGTCGAGCGGCGAGTAGACCATGCGCACGTCGGCGCCCTGGGCCTTGGCGTCCTGGAGCGTGCCCTCCGATCCGGGGACGCGCAGCATGTCGCCGAAGCAGGTGAAGATGACGTTGGGCTCATGGGCGAGCGCGATGCCGTCATCGACGCGCCCCATCGGGATCACGCACACCGGACAGCCCGGACCGTGCACGAGCTCGACGTTCGCGGGAAGCAGGTCGTCGACGCCGTACTTGTAGATCGAGTGTGTGTGCCCGCCGCACACCTCCATCAGCTTGTAGTGGCGACCGGGCTCGACCGCGTTGAGGATCTCACCGGCCATGGCCTGGGCGAGCTCGGCGTCGCGGAATTCGTCGACGAACTTCATGCCACCGCCTCCGGTGCGAGCCGCGCCAGCGCCACTCCGGCGTGCACCAGCACGGCGTCGCCCGCAACCACATGGCCGACGAGCGCGGGGTCCACGAGCTCGGTGGCGCCCTCGGCATCTGTGCACTGCACCAGTCCGTCCGCCTCATCGAGAGAGACGACGCGCATGGGGATTCCGACGTCACCGCAGGTGATGCAGTGCTCTTCGGGGCCGCAGCTGGGAGCCGAACTCTGGGCCATGGACATAGAGTACGCGCTGCTCACTCGATTACGGCCTGTTTGGTCCGGAAATCACGGCGTCAGCGTCTGAAATGGCGCGCTAGACCCCGTGGCACTTCTTGAACTTCTTCCCCGATCCACACCAGCACGGATCGTTGCGCCCCACCTGCGCGGTTTCGTCCACCCGCCGCTGCTGCACCTGGGGCATGAGCTCGACCTCCGCCCCGTCATCGGCGTAGGCCGCCTCGTCGGGGCCCATCACCGGTCCGCCCGCCGCGGCGGCCATAGCCAGCGCACCGGGTTGCGAGCCTCCGCCGCCCGAGTAGGAGACCCGCCCGCCCGACGTGGAGGATCCCGGTGCCGGCCGGGTGGGCGGCACGGCGGCAGGCGAGCCCGCGCCGTTTGAGCCCTCAACCTCCACCTCGACGTTGAACACCAGCCGGGCGAAGTCGGCCCAGATGCCGTGCATGAGATCGGTGAACAGGTCGAAGGCCTCGTTCTTGTAGGCCACGATCGGCTCGATCTGGGCAAAGCCGCGCAGGTGGATGCCCTCGCGCAGGTAGTCCATGTCGTATAGATGCTCGCGCCAGCGCTCGTCGATGATCTGCAGCAGGAGGTAGCGCTCGAGCGCGCGCATGAGCTCCTCGCCGAGCTGCTCCTCGCGCTGCGCGTAGACCGAGCGGGCCTCCTCGGTCAAGCGATCGAGCAGTTCCGCGCGCTCGACCCGGTCCGGCGAGAGCTCGTCGGCATCGACGTCCAGCGGGAAGATCTGCTGCACCTGGGCCAGCAGCCCGGGGACGTCCCACTCCTCGACGAAGTCGCCGGGCGTGTACTCGTTGACCATCCGCTCGAGCACCTCGCGGATGTGCTCCCGCGCCTCGTCCCCGAGGTCCTCGCCTTCAAGCACGCGATCGCGGTACTCATAGACCACCTCGCGCTGCTGGTTCATCACGTCGTCGTACTCGAGCACGCGCTTGCGCAGGAGGAAGTTCTGCTCCTCGACCTTCTTCTGGGCCTTCTCGATTTGGCTCGTGAGGATCTTGGCCTCGATCGGCTCCTCCTCGCCGTCGTCGGTCACCGTGCCCATGCGGTCGAGGATCTTGTAGATCCGATCGCCGGCGAACAA
>JBBQBV010000030.1:0-29932 GCA_038318085.1 Solirubrobacterales bacterium | reverse complement strand
ACCCCGTCGAGGTGGGTCGGCCGTGCGCGCTCCAGCAGCGCCTCGCCGTCGGCGGTGAGGACGGCGAAGCAGCCGCGCGCGTCGTCTGAGCACGAATGGCGCTTGAGCAGCCCCTGGCGCTCGAGGCGGTCGACCAGGCGGGTCATGCCGGAGCGCGACAGCAGGGCACGATCGGCGAGGTCGGCCATGCGCAGCTTGTGGTCGGGCGCCGCGCGCAGGGATATCAGCACGTCGTAGGAGCTGAGCGGGAGGCCGTGGGCGGCCTCCAGCTCGGCGTCGAGCTGCTTGAACAGCGCGGTGTGGACGCGCAGGAAGCCGCGCCAGGCGGCGAGCTCGGCGGGAGCGAGCTCGCGGGTTGTCCCTGCTGAGGCCATGTGTGCCGGCCAGTATAGTTGCGCGGGCAACAGCCCCGCGAGATCAGTCGTCCAGGTTGCCGGCGAACACCGCGAAGACGACGCCCTGGGGGTCGGCGAGCACCGCGAAGCGCCCCGCGGGCACGTCCATCGCGTCGGCGATCTGCGTGCCGCCGGCGTCCCCGGCCGCCGCGACGGCGCGATCGACGTCCTCGACGGCGAAGTACGGCAGCCAGTGCGGCGGGACGTCCTCACCGGCCTCGTCCGGAATCGTCGCCATGCCGCCGTTCAGGCGCTCGCCGTTGCGGATGACCAGGCGGTCGCCGGGCGCGCCCTCGACGTCGGCGACCTCCCAGCCGAACAGCGCGCAGTAGAACGAGGACGCCTTGGCGACGTCGTGGGTCATCAGGTCGTTCCAGCTCAGCCCCCCGGGCGCGTTGACCAGGCCGGCGCCGATGTGGTCCTTGGCCTCCCACAGGCTGACGACGGCGCCGCTCGGGTCCTGGACGACGGCCATGCGCCCGGCCCCCATGACGTCGAAGGGCTCGGCCACGAGCTCGGCGCCGTGCTCCTTGGCCTTTTCGGCGGCGGCGTCGGCGGACTCGACGGTGACGTAGGAGCTCCAGTGCGGTGGGGCGTCGGTCTCATACAGGGCGCCGACGTAGTGCCCGTCGACCTTGCCCATCGAGTAGACGCCGCCGTCGCCGATGTCGTTGTCCTCGTACTCCCAGCCGAGGAGCGTGCCGTAGAAGTCCTTCGCGGCCGCGGCGTCGGAGGTGGCCAGCTCGACCCAGGAGAAGGCCCCCGGCTCATAGCGCTCTCGTGTTCCCATCGTTTCTCAGCCTCCAATCAGTGAGCGACCGGTCATCGCGGCCGGCTTGTCGATGTCGAGCAGCTCGAGGATGGTCGGCGCCACGTCGGCGAGGATGCCCGGCCCGCCGAGGTGCACACCTGCCCGCGTCACCAGGAACGGGACGGGGTTCATGGAGTGCGCCGTGTCGGGCGAGCCGTCGTCTTCGAGCATCTCGTCGCAGTTGCCGTGGTCGGCGGTCACCACGCAGGTCCCGCCCCGCGCCGCGACGGCCGCGAGGACGCGGCCGAGGCACTCGTCCACGGTCTCCACCGCCTTCACGGCGGCCGGGATGACCCCCGTGTGGCCGACCATGTCGGGATTGGCGAAGTTGATGATCGCGAAGGCCGGCTCGTCGTCGCGCCAGTGCTCCTCGAAGGCCCCGGTCGCCTCGCGCGCGCTCATCTCCGGCTTTTCGTCGTAGGTCGCCACGTCGCGCGGGGAGGGCACGAGCGCGCGCACCTCGTGCGGATAGGCCTCCTCCTCGCCGCCGTTGAAGAAGTACGTCACGTGCGGGTACTTCTCGGTCTCGGCGACGTGCAGCTGCCCGAGGCCCGCCTCCGCGACGAGCCGGGCGAGGGTCACGCTCGGGCGGTCGGGCGCGAAGATCACCGGGTACGGCCAACCCTCCTGGTAGTCGGTCATCGTCGCGTAGCGCTCCACGCCGCGCTCGTCGAGCTTCTCGGTGAGCTCGCGCATGCGGTCGGGCCGGAAGTTGAAGGCGATCACCGAGTCGCCCGGGCGGATCGTCGCCTCCTCGCCGACTGTGGTCGGCTCGATGAACTCGTCGGTCTCGTCGCGCTCGTAGGCGGCCTTGGCGGCCTCGGCGCCGGTGCCGGCGTGGTGGGCGGCCTTGCCCTCCATCAGCAACTCGACCGCCTTCTCGATCCGGTCCCAGCGGCCGTCGCGGTCCATCGCGAAGTAGCGGCCGATGACCGAGCCGATGCGCGCCGGGCTGTCGTCGATCTGGCTCAGGAAGTCGCCCGCCTGGTGCGGCGAGACGTCGCGGCCGTCGGTGAAGGCGTGCACGACGACATCCTCGACCCCCGCCTGCGCGGCGAGGTCGATCAGCGCCTTCAGGTGCCGGTCCGACGAGTGCACGCCGCCGTCGGAGGCCAACCCGATCAGGTGCACGCGCTGGGCGTCCCTCAGCGCCGCCCGCACGACCTCGTTGTCGGCGAGCGTCCCGTCGGCGACCGCCTCGTCGATGCGCACGAGATCCTGCTTGACCACCGCGCCGGCACCGAGGTTGAGGTGGCCGACCTCGGAGTTGCCCATCTGGCCGGCGGGCAGGCCGACGGCCTCGCCGCACGCGGTCAGCGTCGTGTGGTCGAAGGTCTCCCACAGCTCGTCGAAGACGGGCGTGTCGGCCAGGGACACCGCGTTGCCCGGGCCCGGATCCGCCAGGCCGTAGCCGTCGAGGATGACCAGCGCGACGGGGCCGGGGGCCATCTCAGCCCCGTGCCGCCTCGACGATCGCCGCGAACGAGTCGGCCTCCAGCGAGGCGCCGCCGACGAGGAAGCCGTCGATGTCGGGGAGCGCCATCAGCTCCGCCGCGTTGTCGGGCTTCACCGAGCCGCCGTAGAGGACGCGCACCTGCTCGGCCGCCGCCTTGTCGAAGTGGGCGACGAGGGCGCGGACGAAGGCGACCGCGTCCTGGGCGATCTCGGGGGTCGCGACGAGGCCGGTGCCGATCGCCCAGATCGGCTCGTAGGCGAGCGTCACCTCGGGCAGCCGCTCCAGCGGGACCTTGTCCAGGGCCTCGAGCACCTGGTGGCGCAGCTTGCGCTCGGTGTCGCCGCCCTCGCGCTCCTCCTCGGTCTCCCCCACGCACAGCATCGGCGCGAGACCCGTCTCGAGCACCTTGACCACCTTCTGCTGCAGGGCGGCGTCCGTCTCGCCGAAGTACTGGCGGCGCTCAGAGTGCCCGAGGACGACGCCTTCGATGTCGATCTCGGCGAGCATCGGCGCGGAGACCTCACCCGTGTACGCCCCGTTGTCGGCCTCGTGCATGTTCTGCGCGTAGACGCCGACCTGCGACCCGCGGGCGGAGTCGACCATCGCCTGCAGCGCCGTGTAGGCCGGGCAGATCGCCATGTCGACCCCCTCGACGTGCGCGACCTGGGGCAGCAGCGCGCCGATGAACGCCTCGGCCTCGGCCACCGTCATGTGCATCTTCCAGTTGCCCGCCACGAACGGCGTCCTGCTCATGACAGGGCCTCCACGCCCGGGAGGGGCTTGCCTTCGATCAGCTCCAGCGACGCCCCGCCGCCCGTCGACACGTGGTCCACCCGATCGACGAGGCCGAACTGCGCGAGCGCCGCGGCGGAATCCCCGCCGCCCACGACCGTCGTCCCGGCGGCCGCTGCCACCGCCTCCGCCACGGCGCGGGTGCCGTCGGCGAAGGGCTCGAGCTCGAAGGCCCCCATCGGCCCGTTCCAGAACACCGTGCCTGCGTGCGCGATCACGTCGGCGTACGCCTCGGCGGTCTTCGGGCCGACGTCGAGCCCCATCCAGTCGTCCGGCACGTCGACGCCGTCGACCTCCTGGGTCTCGGTGTCGGCGGAGAACTCGCGACCCAGCTTGAGGTCGACCGGCAGCTTGAGCTTGTCGCCGCCGTCGGCGAGGGCGCGCTCGGCCGGCTCGACCCCCTCCTGCTCGCACATCGAGGCGCCGATGGCGTGCCCCTGCGCCTTGAAGAACGGAAAGCCCATCGCCCCACCGATCAGGACGCTGTCGGCCCGCTCGAGGAAGGCTTTCAGGACCCCGATCTTGTCGGTCACCTTGGCCCCCCCGACGATCGCGACCAGCGGCCGCTCGGGATCCTCGAGGATGCCCGCGAGGGTCGTGACCTCCCGTTCGAGCAGGCGCCCGGCCGCGCTGGGCAGCAGGCGCGCGACGGCCTCCGTGGACGCGTGGGCGCGGTGCGCGGAGCCGAAGGCGTCGTTGACGTAGAAGTCCCCGAGGGCGGCGTAGCGCTTGGCCAGCTCGGGGTCGTTGTCGGTCTCCCCCTCATAAAAGCGCACGTTCTCGACCATCACCACGTCGGCGTCGGGAACGTCGGCATCGAGGTCGTCCATGAAGGCGACGTCCTCCTCGAGCAGCTCGGAGAGGCGCTCGGCGACCGGCTTGAGCGACAGCTCCGGGTCCGGCCCTTCCGGACGCCCGAGATGCGAGAGCAGCACGATCCGAGCCCCGTCGGAGCGCAGCTCGGTCAGCGTCGGCAGCGCGCCGCGGATGCGCGCGTCGTCGGTGATCTTCCCGTCGTCGTCAAGCGGGACGTTGAAGTCCACGCGGACGAGGACGCGCTTGCCGGCGACGTCCTCGAGGTCGTCGAGGGTCCTCACCGGTGGCCGTCCCGATGGCGCCAGGAGGTGACCGGCGGGATGCCGGCGCCGCCAGGCAAGGACGCAGTCCCGAAGGTGTGGCGCAGCCACATCGGGGGGCGAGGACGCAGCATGGCGGTGATCGGCGCCCGACAGGCGCCGCCTGGTGTCGTCGGGGCGCCCACTAGAGCAGCTTCAGCACGAGGTCGACGCAGCGGTTCGAGTAGCCCCATTCGTTGTCGTACCAGGAGACGACCTTGACCAGGGTGTCGTCGAGCACCGCCGTCAGCAGGCCGTCGACGATCGAGGAGTGCGGGTTCTGCGCGACGTCCGTGGAGACGATCGGGTCCTCTGTGTACTGCAGGATGCCCTTCATCGGGCCCTCGGCGGCGGCCTTGAACGCGTCGTTGACCTCGTCGACCGAGGTCGCGCGCTCGGCCTCGAAGGTGAGGTCGACGACCGAGCCCGTCGGGACGGGCGCGCGGATGGCGAAGCCGTGCAGCTTGCCGTTGAGCTCGGGGAGCACGAGGCCGACGGCCTTGGCGGCGCCCGTCGAGGTCGGGATCAGGTTCAACGCGGCGGCGCGGGCGCGGCGCAGATCGTCGTGCGGCATGTCCTGCAGGCGCTGGTCGGCCGTGTAGGCGTGGATCGTCGTCATCAGCCCGTGCTTGATCCCGATCACGTCGTTGACCACCTTGGCGAAGGGCGCCAGGCAGTTCGTCGTGCACGAGGCGTTGGAGATGACGTGGTGGGCGTCGGCGTCGTAGTCGGCGTCGAAGTTGACGCCCAGCACGACCGTGAGGTCCGGCTCACTGGCCGGGGCGGAGATGACGACCTTCTTGGCGCCCGCCGCGAGGTGCTTGGCCGCCTCGTCGCGCTTGGTGAAGAGCCCGGTGGACTCGATGACCACGTCGGTGCCGAGGTCCCCCCACGGCAGGTCGGCGGGGTCGCGCTCGGCGAAGACGCGCAGGCGATCACCGTCGACGATGATGTCCTCGTCGTCGAGCTCGACGGTGCCCGGGTAGGGGCCCAGGATCGAGTCGTACTTGAGCAGATGGGCGAGGGTCTTCGCGTCCGTCAGGTCGTTGACGGCGACGAAGTCGACGTCCGCGCCAGACGCCTTGGCGGCGCGGAAGAGGTTGCGACCGATGCGGCCGAAGCCGTTGATGCCGACGCGTACGGCCATTTCGGCCACTCCTTTAGAACGAGGGAACCGGGAGAACCTACCTAATGGCTCACGCCCCGTGCGGGGCGACGACCTCCACGCGCAGGCCGTCCGGGTCGCGCAGGTAGGCCGCGTAGTAGCGCGGCCCGTACTGCGGACGGGGCCCGGGCGGGCCGTCGTCGCTGCCTCCCGCCTGCACGCCGGCGGCGTGCGCGGCGACCACCGCGGCCTTGCCCGCCGCCCGCAGCGCGACGTGCCCGTAGGCCGGCTGGGGGGCGTTGCGGGCGGTGATCCAGAACTCCGGCTCGGTGGTGCCCCAGCCGACCACCTCGGCGCTCTGGTGCATCCGGCGGATGCCGAGGGCGTAGAAGACCGCGTCATAAAAGCGGCCGGAGGTCACGAGGTCTGCCACCTCGAAGCCGACGTGGTCCAGGATCACTGCGCCTCCTCGTAGGCCGCCGACATGCCCTCCGCCACCGCGCCCATCTGCTCGCGCAGCGCGCGGACGTCGCCCGCCAGCTGCTTGCCGGTCGCGGCGCCGGCGGTGGCGGAGACCGAGACGATCTGGCCGCGGATCGTGTCGAGCTCGACGAGGATGCGCTCCATCTCGTCGCCGAAGCGCGCCAGCTGGCCCTTCATCCGCTCGAGCGTCTGCAGCTGCATGGCGAGCGCCTCGCTCAGCTCGTGCCTGGCCGGGTCGCCGCGAACCTCCGCGAGCCGGGCACGGACGCGATCGATGGGCGTGTCGCGCAGGGCGTCGGCCAGCGACTGCGCGCGGCGAGCCGTGTCCTCCATCGCTCCCACGAAGCGGTCGACCTCGTCCGCGACCTCGCCGTAGGGGAGGTCGGAGGCCTCGATGGCGGCGCGCACGCGCGTCTCGCGGTCGCGCGCCTGGCGCACCAGCGCGGCGATGCCGGGCGCCAGCCGGCGCTCGTCGAGCCGCGGCCGGGCGGGCCCGGCGGTGAGCTTTCCGCGCCGGCCGCGCTCGCGTTCGAGAACCTTCTGCGCGACGTCGGCGTCGAAGTACGTACGCGCCGCGCCCGCCAGGTACAGCACGGCAGCGGCGGGCCCGAGCAGCGGCAGCACACCGAGCACGATCCCCGCGATCAACACGACCGTCATCAGGACGACGTTGAAGGGATCCAGCAGGGCGTTGAGCAGCAGCGCGCGGTTGTACTCGCCCCGGCTGTACGGCTTGTCGGTCACTCGTGGCCCCTCCTCTAGAAGAACGAGGAGATCGAGCGGTACACGGACTCGATGTCGTCCGTCGAGCCCTGGTACCCCTTGCCGCCGGTCGCCGCCGCGAGCGCGTTGAGCTGCTGCTCGGCCTGAGCCGCGCCCGCGCTGTAGGCGATCGTGTAGAGGCGGACGTGATCCTCGGAGTCGCCCTGCGAGCCCAGCTGCTTGAGCGCCTCCGCGTAGGTGTAGCCCGAGTCGGTGTCGTCGCCGTCGGTGAGCAGCACCACGGCGTTGATGCGGTCGCGGTCCTTGAGCGCGCGCACGGCGTCAAAGCCCCGGACCGCCGCGTCATAAAAGGCCGTCCCACCGTCGGCGATCAGGTTCGCCACGGCGCTGCGCAGCCGCCCGGCGTTGGTCGCGTAGGGGCCGAGCGCGACGAGGGGATGCAGCTCGGTGTTGAAGGCGAGCAGGCCGACGCGGTCCTGCGGCCCGACGTCGCCGAAGAACACGCGCAGGCCGGCCTTCGCCCGCGTGAGGCGGTCCTCGTCCTGCATCGAGCCCGAGGTGTCGAGCACGAGCAGGATGTTGGCCGGCTTGCGGTCCGCGCGCCAGGCCTTCTTGGCCGCGGCGAGCACCTGCGGCTCGGGCAGGCCGAGAACGCGGGCAGGCTGGTTGGGGTCGGCGCCGTGGGCGGCGTCGATCGGCGCGGCGGGCCGCTGGTTGAAATCCGCCGGGCGGAAGCCGCCCGCGGCCGCGAGCGCCGGCGTGATCTCCTCGGCGAGGAACTTCTCGAACGCCTGCGCGCCGGCGCGCTGCTGCGCGCTCACCCACGGGGCGTCGAGCGTGATGAACGGGTCGTCGGAGAAGAAGGTCCCCTCGCGCGGGTAGACGGCGACGAGCTTGGGCTGGGAGCCCCGGTTGCGGTTGAAGTCCAGCAGCGTGACCTCCTCCATCGCGACCGCGGACGCGTAGCCGGGGCCGTGCTCGCGCATCTGGTCGGCGATGAACAGGGTCGTGTCCCCGTAGTGGACGATCGAGTGCTCGATGCCGCGCACCGTCCTACGGACCTTGGCGCTTGAGATGTCGGCCTCCGTGAGGCCCTCCTTCTTGCCGGTCGCGGAGTAGTACTCGGCGACCACGGCCGACAGGCCGGAGGTCGAGAAGTCCGGGTTGGTGTGGACGAGCTTGAAGGGGCCGAACTCGGGGTGCCCGTACTTGCCCCAGCCGGCGCCGGAGGTCGCGAGGCCGAGGATGTCCGAGAAGCCGATCTGCTTCTTGGGGTACCCGAGCGCGCGCGCCAACGGCTCCCACATCGCGATCACCAGCGGTGTGCGGACGATGCTCGGCGAGCTGGCCGGCGCCAGCGGGCGGTCGGCCTCGTAGTTGAGCAGCCGGCCCCACAGCGAGGAGGACGGAGACCACGCCACGGGCTTGTAGGTGCCCTTGGCGATGCGCGCCTCGGCGTCGCCGGAGGAGACGTTCTCGGCCTCGACGAAGACGGGGTGCCCGCCCACCTTGACCTGGCGGGCGTTGAAGCGCCTGACGAGTCCGAGCAGCAGCTTCTCCTTCTCCGGCGAGTAGGCGAAGCTCACCCGCACAGAGCCCGTGGGCGCCGTGACGACCGACGTGCCCGACCCGCCGCCCGGCTTGTCGGAGCCCCCGCTTGAGAGCACGAGCGCGGCCACGACGGCGATCAGCGCACCCAGGGCGATCAGCAGTTGGCCGGGCTTCACGAGCTCAGACGCTACCGGTTGCCCTCCCGATAACAGCTTCGTATCACGAGGGTCACACCGGCGACACTTCAGCGCGGCGCCCGGCCCATACGTTGCGCCGGTCTGGATTTCGCAGCACGGACCAGGAGCGGATTGAACGTGAGACGGACCATCATCGGGGCAGTCGCCGCCATCGGGCTGGGCGCGTCGGGAGTCGCGGTCGCCCAGATCGCGGGCAGCGTCCCGAGCCCGCAGCCGCGCGTCGGATCGCCGCCGGACGTGCTCGCCCCAGGCTTCACCGCGGCCCCCGTCGCCGGCGGCTCGCAGGCGCTGGAGAACCCCTCGAGCTTCATCACCCACTACGGCTACCTCTCCGACAGCGCCTCGCAGGCCTCGGGCCTGGAGACCAAGACGGAGCCCGACCAGAACACCTACCTTGTCTCCAGGGCCAATCCGGGCGGCCCGGACGCGGGATACGACTACGGCCGGCACTTCCTCGTGCAGGGCCACGAGGTGTTCTCCAGCTCGACCGCAGGGGTCGGGCACTCAAACAGCGCGTACTTCACGCGGGTCAACCTCGACGTCGGGCGCGACGATCCGCACCGCATCACGCTGCTGAGCAGGCCCGACGCCGACGGCAACACGGGTGAGGCGTCCATCGACGGCTCCAACTTCGACCCGTTCACGCGCGAGCTCCTCTTCACGGGCGAGGCCAACAACCAGTACGGCGGCGTCTTCACCACCAGGTTCGCCTGGCCGGGGACGACCCCGCCGCCCACGAAACAGTTGCTGGGGCAGATGGGCACCGCGGGCTACGAGGGCGTCCAGCTCGACGACCAGGGCAACGTCTACCTCGTGGAGGACTCTGGCGGCAGCGGCGTCACCGACAACGGCATCGCGACGCGCGTCAAGCAGCCCAACTCGTTCCTGTTCCGCTTCAAGCCCGACACCCCGGGATCGTTGTCAGCCGGCAGGCTGCAGGCGCTGCAGGTCTCCGTCGACGGCCACCCGGTCATCTTCCACACGACGGGCACCGCCGTCCGCGACGACGCCCTCGGAGCGGACATCGCCCGGATCCACTCCGGCGAGCGCCTGCACGCGAGGTGGGTCACGGTGCACGACACGACCGTCGACGGCACGGCGTCCTTCAACGCCAACCAGCTGGCCAAGGACGCCCACGCCACGCCGTTCAAGCGGCCCGAGAACGGCAAGTTCGTGCCGGGCTCGGACTTCAAGTCGTTCGTGTTCGACGAGACCGGGGACACCGACGTGCGCGGCGCGGGGTACCCCGGGGCCGCCGAGCGCGGCGGGTGGGGCGCGGTCCTGCGCCTCGACCTCGACCGCGCCGGCGGCGGCGACGGCACCGTGCGGACGATCATCAACGGCGACGCCGAGCACGCCGCGTTCGACAACGTGACGTTCTATGACAAGGAGACGCTGCTGGTGGCCGAGGACCGCGGGGACACGCTGCACCAGCAGCTCAACGCGCTCGATTCGACGTGGTCGTTCGACCTCGACCAGCCGCTCGACAAGATCACCGCCAAGGGCAAGCGCCTGATCGCCCAGGGCCGCGACCCGGCGGCGACGCAGGATGTCGTCAGGCACGAGGCCGTGCCGCCCGTCCCCGACCAGAACGACGGGGACAACGAGATCACCGGCCTCCACGTCTCCGACGGGTCGATGAGCGTCGGCGGCATCCTCGGGTCCCAGGATCCGGCGACGCTCGAAGGCCTGCGGATCTTCGTGACCTACCAGCACGGGGCCAACGAGACCTACGAGTTCGCGCCTCCGGGCGAGCCCGCAGGCGGTGGCGGCGCGCAGGGCGCGGCCGCGGCCGCCGGGCCGGTCATCCGCCGGGCCCACGAGGTCCGCCGGTCGAAGGTCACCGTGCGGTAGCGACGGGTGCGACGACTCGCCTCGCTCGCCGTCGCAGGCGGCCTTCTGGCCGGCTGCGGCGGCGCCGCCCGCTCCCAGCCGGCTTCCACGAATGCCGCTGCGCACGTGCTCGGCCGCGCGCAGGCCGAGCGGGCGCTCGGCAGCGCGTTCCGGCGCGGCCTGTACCGGCTCGCGGTCATGACCCAGCCGGGCGAGGATCCCACCGACCTCGGCCAGCCACTGCCGACCGGCCTCCTGGACACCGTCGCCTGCGCGGGCGCCCGGCGGCGGCACTGCACCGTGCGCTGGCAGACCGTCGACGGGCGGGCGCGCCACACCGGCTACCGCGTGCAGCTGACGCAGAAGGGCTGTCTCTACGCCAACGCGGAGCCGGCGCTGCCGCAGATCCACGACGTGCTGACCAAGGCGCCGGCCGAGCATCCCCTGGGCTTCCTCGTGGCCGCGGTGCGCGGATGCTGAGGCGCGTGCTCGCCGCGGGCGTCCTGACCGCGGCGCTCGCGGGCTGCGGCGGGCGTGAGGCGAGCCCTGAGCCCGCCCAGCCCCTCTCCGCCCGGACCGCGCTGTCGGACCGCTCCGGCCGCGTCACGGCCGCCGCCTTCGGGCGGCCGATCGCCGCCTACCGGCGCCACGTCCGCCGCGCGCTGACCGCGATGCTCGTCGATGTTGCCCGGGTGCGCGCCGCGGTGGGCGACCGCGACCTCCCGGCCGCGCGGGCGGCCTGGTTGCGCGCCGACGCGCGTTACGAGACGATCGGCGCCGCGTACGGGGCCTTCGGCGACCTCGACGCGGCGATCAACGCGACCCCGAGCGCCACGGGCCGGCTGGTCGGCCTGCACCGGGTCGAGCGCGCGCTCTTCGGACGGCGTTCGGCCCCCGACGCGCGGGCCCCCGCCGCGCGGTTGAGCCGCGACGTGCGCCGGCTGCGCGACCGCGCCGGACGGGTGGCGATCAAGCCGCTCGAGTACGCGTTGCGCGCCCACGAGGTGCTCGAGGACGCGCTGCACCTGCAGCTGTCCGGGCAGGCGAGCCCCTGGAGCTCGAGCGCGCTCAACGCCCTCGCGGCCAACGTCGCCGGCACGCGCGTCGTGCTGCGCACCCTCTCCCCCATGATCCGGCAGCGCGATCCGCTCGTGCTCGCGCAGGCCGAGCGCGCGCTGACCCGGCTCGAGCGCAGCATTGCGCCGGTGCGCGGCGCGCGTTGGGACCGGCTGCCGCAGCGCCGGCGGGAGGCCATCGCCGGCACCACGGCCGCCGCCGCCGAGCGCCTGGCCTTCGTGCCCGAGCTCGTCGATCCCCGCCCGCCGCTGCCGCTCAAGCGCGCCTTGGCCGGATGAGGCGCCGCGACCTCCTGGCGACTGCGGGCGCCGCGCTCGGTGCGGGCGCCGCCGCGGGCTACGGCGCGGCCGCCGCGACCGGCGCGCCCGCAGGCGCCGCCGCGGCGACGGACGCGCTCGCCCGGCGCGTCGCCTTCGAGGGCGCCCACCAGGCCGGCGTGCTGGAGCCGCGGCCGCGCCAGGCGCTGTTCGCCGCCTTCGACGCGATCGCCCCGAGCCGCGCCGAGCTCGCCGAGGCCGTGCGCGCCCTCTCCGAGCGCGCCCGCCGGCTGACAGGGGAGCACGTCGCGCTGCTGGGCGCGCCCGGCGAGGGCCCGACGCCCGACTCCGGCGTCCTCGGACCGCGCGTCCCGCCTGACGCCCTGACCGTCACGATCGGCCTCGGCGCCTCCCTGTTCGACGGCCGCTACGGGCTCGCCGCACGCCGGCCGGCCGGGCTGAAGCCGATGCCCGCCTTCCCCGACGACCAGCTCGTCGGCGCCGAGACCCACGGCGACCTGCTCGTGCAGCTGTGCGCGGGCACGCAGGAGACCCTGCTCAACGCGCTGCGCGACCTGATGCGCGCGACGCGCGGGTCGCTGGCCGTACGCTGGAAGATCGAGGGCTTCCTGCCCGCCCGGCGCGAGGCGGGAGCCGGGCGCAACCTGCTCGGCTTCAAGGACGGGACCGCGAACCCGCCGACGGCGGACGCCGCGCTGATGGACCGCCTCCTGTGGACGCGCGAGCGCGGGACGTTCGCCGCCGTGCGGATCATCCGCAACCGGGTCGAGTTCTGGGACCGCGTCGCGCGCTCCGAGCAGGAGCTGATGATCGGCCGCGACAAGGCCACGGGCGCCAAGCTCGCGGCGGTCCCCGCGGCCGCGCACATCCGCCTCGCCCTCCCGGGCACGCACGGGACCCAGGGCCAGCGGATCCTGCGCCGCGGCTACAACTACTCGCGCGGCATCGACGAGGCCGGCCAGCTCGACATGGGGCTCGTCTTCGTCGCGTTCTGCCGCAGCCTCGAGCACCAGTTCGAGCCGATCCAGCGGCGGCTGGCCGGCGAGGGCCTGACGGACTACGTCAAGCCGACCGGCGGCGGGTACTTCTACCTGCCGCCCGGCGCCCGCGGAGGCGACGACTGGATCGGCTCCGCGCTGCTGAGCTGAAATGCCTGGGCGCGCCCGGCCCCGGGCCGGGAGAGGAGGGGAGTTCGGCCCGGGGCGGATCGCGCCTGCTCATTGGAGCGGGAAACCCCCGCGGGCATGTGAAATTGCTGATCTTTCGTCATGAGGACCCGACTGACAGCTCCGCTTAAGGATCGCCGGTCATATTGCGCCCCGTGAAGCTCTCCCGCGTCGCAACCGCCGGGCTCGCTGCCGCGGGACTGACCGGCCCCCTGACCGCCGCGGGCGACGCGCAGGCCGGCCCGACCGGCCCGACCGGGCCGACCGGGCCGACCGGCCCGACTGCCTCCCCCACGCCGTCGCCGGCCCCGATGCAGCTCCCGACGCCACAGGCCACCCCCGGAGACCTGGGCGCCTTCACACTCCGTCCAAAGCACCCCGACCGCGCCGCAGGCCGGCGCAAGCGCACCCACCCGCCCCACCGCAGGTCGCGCGCGAAGGTCAAGCGCCCACCCGGCAGGACGGCGGACCCGTCGAAGCTGCCGGCCGCGCGCGTCTCCGCCGCCGCGCTGGACGCCTTCCGCATCCCGCCGTTCTTGCTGCCGATCTACCAGGCCGCGGGGATCGAATACGGCGTGCGCTGGGAGGTGCTGGCCGCCGTCAACGAGATCGAGACGAGCTTCGGCCGCAACCTCGGCGTCTCCAGTGCGGGCGCCCTCGGCTGGATGCAGTTCATGCCCGCCTCGTGGGCGGCGTGGGGCGTCGACGCCAACCACGACGGGCTCAAGGACCCGTACAACCCGGCCGACTCCGTCTTCGCCGCCGCGCGCTACCTGCACGCCGCCGGGGCCTCGACGGACCTCCGCGGCGCGATCTTCGCCTACAACCACGCCGACTGGTACGTCAACGGCGTCATCTCGCGCGCGCAGCAGATCGCGGCGCTGCCCAGCCCGCTGGTGGGCGCCCTCACGGGCCTCGCCCAGGGCCGCTTCCCCGTCGCGGCCCGCTCGCGCTACCCCAAGCACCGGCTCGGCCGCCGCGGCCTGCGGATCCTGACCCGCCGCGGCGCGCCCGCCGTCGCGGTCACCGACGGACGAATCGTCAGGCTCGGCGAGTCCCGCCGGCTCGGCCGCTTCGTCGAGCTCCAGGACGCCTACGGGAACACCTTCACCTACGGGCGCCTCGGGCGCATCGCGGCCACCTACCCCGTGCCGCGCCCGCGGCCGCCGGCTCACCCCACCGCGATCGGCGCTCCGCCCGAGGCCGACCCGGCGCCCAGCGCCCCCGCCAGCGCCACGACCCGGGCCGACCGGCGCCGCCTGGCCGAGGCGGCGAGGACGTCCGCCAAGCTCTCGGTCAGGCGGGCCGTCGAGCCCGTCCGGCCCGCGTTCCCCAAGCCCGTCGTCGCGAGCACCCCCGCCATCGGCCGGGTCGCCGGCAAGGCCCGGCTCTTCGCCCACCCGCGCCGCCCTGAGGCGCTGCGCCACGGCGGCGCGGTGCAGCTCGCCGAAGTCGGCTACCGCCCGCTCGCGGGAGCCGTGCTCAAGCTCAACCGGCGCGACTACTCAGCGCGGCCGATGCATGTCGGCGCGCGCGTTCTCGCCGGCAGCATCCTCGGCCGCACCGCCGCCTCCGGCGTGCACTTCGAGATCCGCCCGGCCGGCCGCGGCGCCCCGCGCATCGACCCGCGACCGATCCTCGACGGCTGGCGCCTGCTGCAGTCAACCGCGATCCACCACGCCGCGGGCGGGGCGCGGCAGGCGCCGACGCTCGGCCAGATCCTGCTGATGGGCAAGTCCGAGCTGCAGCGCCAGGTCCTCGCCGACGACCGGCTGAGCATCTACCCCTGCGGTCGCCGCGACGTCCGCATCGGGGCCGTCGACCGGCGCGTCCTCACCGTGCTCGAGTTCTTGGCGAGCACCGGGATGAGCCCGAGCGTCAGCGCGCTCGATTGCGGCCACAGCTTTCTGACGAGCTCGGGCAACGTCTCCGAGCACGCCTCCGGCAACGCGGTCGACATCGCCGCCATCAACGGCACGCCGATCCTCGGCCACCAGGGTCCGGGCTCCGTCACCGACCAGGCGATCCGCGCGCTGCTGACCCTCCAGGGGCCCATGGCCCCGCACCAGATCATCAGCCTGATGGCCTACGAGGGCGCCCCCTCGGCCTTCTCGCTGCCCGACCACGCGGACCACCTCCACGTCGGCTTCCGGCCGACCGCCACCGAACGCGGCGGCCTGCGCGGTGCGCCGATGCTCTCCGGCGGCCAGTGGCCCCGGCTCGTGCGCCGGCTGGCGACCCTGCAGCAGCCCAGGGTCCGCCCGACGCCGTCGCGGTACGCGCTGCAGGTGCGGGTCAGACGACCCCCGCCGCCCTGAGCGGTTTTCACGAGTTGTTCACCGCAGCGGCGCCCTGACGCAGGAGGGTCAGGTCATGGAGCCCGCGTTCCTGCGCTCTCTGCCGCTCGCGCGGCGGGCCCTGAGGTTCGCACAGGCGATGCACGAGGGACAGGAGCGGGTCTCCGACCACGCGCCGTTCATCCTGCATCCGCTCGAGGTGGCGGCGCTGCTGCACAACACGGGCCACGCCGAGACGGTGGTCACCGCCGGGATCCTGCACGACACGGTCGAGGATTCCGCGGCCACGCCCGCCGACATCGAGGCCCGCTTCGGTCCCGACGTCGGTTCACTCGTCGCCGCGATGACCGAGGACCCGTCGATCGAGCCCTTCGAGGCGCGCAAGGCGGCGCTGCGCGACCAGATTGCCGGCTTCGGTCCCGACGCCACGGCGGTCTACGCCGCCGACAAGGTCGCCAAGGTCCGCGAGCTCCGTGCCCGGGCGGGCCGCGACGCGGCCGTCCTGACGACCGAGCACGAGCGGCTCGAGCACTACGAGCACAGCCTGGAGATGCTCGAGCACGAGACGCCGGACCATCCCCTCGTGCGTCAGCTACGGTTCGAGCTGGAGGCCCTTCGCGGCCTCCCGCCCAGCCCATGAGCTACCGCCTCGCCCTGTCCGACCACGACATCCCCGCCGCGCTGCGCAGCTGCGCGGCGGAGCAGCTCGAGGATGCGATCCTCGTGTTGCGCGAGGAGCGCGAGGCGGACCCCGTCGAAGCGGTCCACGACGCGCGCAAGGACCTCAAGAAGGCCCGCTCGCTGCTGCGGCTCGTGCGCTCGGACATGCCGGGCAAGCCTCGGCGGAGCGAGAACGACGCGCTGCGCGACCTTGCCCAGCGCCTCTCCGACGTGCGCGACGCCGACGTGATGGTGGAGACGCTCGACAGCCTCCGCGAGCGCATCGCCGGGCAGCTGTCGGCGCGCGCCTTCTCGACTGTCCGCCGCCGTTTCGTGACCGTCGCGGCCCGCTCCCGGGCGGGCGCGGACGCCGCGATCTCCGAGGACCTCCTGGACGAGCTCGGCGCCGTCGCAGCGCGCGTCGGCGACTGGCCGGTGGATGACTGCGACGCCCGCACGCTGCGGGCCGGCGCCCGGACGGCCTACACGCGCGGACGCCAGCGGTTCGCCGCGGCGCAGGACGACCCGACCACCGAGAACCTGCACGAGTGGCGCAAGCGGGTGAAGGACCTCTGGTACCACGCGCGGCTGCTCGAGCAGGCGTGGCCGCCGCTCATGGGCGCCGCGTCCGAGGAGGCGCACCGGCTGTCGGACCTGCTCGGCGACGACCACGATCTCGGCGTGCTGACGGAGCGCCTGCAGGCGGCCAGCTGGCCGCTGTCCGTCGACGCCGAGGCGCTGCTGGACCTGATCGGACGGCGGCGCGAGGAGCTGCAGGCCGAGGCCTTCGCGCTCGGGCGGCTGGTCTACGCCGAGCGCCCGAAGGCCTACGGCCGCCGCGTCGGCTCCTACCTGCGCGCGCGCTCGCAGCCCAGGGCCGCAGAGCTCAACCCGACAGCCTGACCCGCTCGACGTCGCGGTGCTGCACCGTGAGAAAGAGGCGCTCGTCGGCGGCGAAGCGCGCCTTGAGGTTCTCGACGATGGCGACGGAGCGGTGACGGCCGCCCGTGCAGCCCACGGCGATCGACAGGTGCGCCTTGCCCTCGGAGACGTACTGCGGGAGCAGGTACTCCAGCAGCGGCACGAGGCGCCCGTAGAACTCCTCCAGCCGCCCGTCGCGCCCCACGTAGTCGACGATCCGCGCGTCGAAGCCGGTCAGCGGGCGCAGGTGCGCCTCGTAGTGCGGGTTCGGGAGAAAGCGCACGTCGAAGAGCAGGTCGGCGTCGCGCGCCGGGCCGTGCTTGAAGCCGAAGGACATCAGCGTGATCGCGAGGCGGCCCGGCTCGGTGGGGTCGAGCATCTCCGTGGCGACCTTGCGCCGCAGCATCGCCGCGCTCATGCCGGTGGTGTCGATCAGCGTGTCCGAGCGGTCGCGGACCGGCCCGAGCAGCTCGGCCTCGCGGCGGACGCCGTCGAGCACGCTGCCCTTGTGCGCGAGCGGGTGGCGGCGGCGCGTCTCCTTGTAGCGCGTGAGCAGCGTCTCCTCGTCGGCGACGAGAAACAGCACGCGGTGCGCGATCTGCGCGGCGTCGAGCTCGTCGAGCACTTCGGCGAGGCGCTCGAAGTAGGTGCCGCCGCGCAGGTCGGAGACGACGGCGGCGTGCTCGACGCTCGAGCCCGGGTGGGTGAACAGGTCCGCCAGCGAGCGGATCATCTCCGCGGGCAGATTGTCGACGCAGAAGTAGCCGGCGTCCTCGAAGACGTTCATCGCCAGCGACTTGCCGGCACCCGAGAAGCCCGAGATGACCACGAGATCCTCGAGCCTGGACGGCCGGCGGCGGAAGGGGTTCACGCCCGCGAGTCTGGCCGGCGCACCAGACGCCTCGGCACGGGGCCTGATCATCGGCCGGTCTTGTTGAGGTGGGCGTACAGGTCGCGTCCGATCTTGGCGGGCACGCCGGGCACGCGCTCCAGGTCCTCGCGCGTCGCGCCCAGCACGGCCTCGGGCGCGCCGAAGTGCTTGAGCAGCGCCCGCTTGCGCGTGGGCCCGACCCCCGGCAGCTCGTCGAGGACGGACTCCGTCATGGCGGCGTCGCGGCGGGTGCGGTGGTGGGTGATCGCGAAGCGATGCGCCTCGTCGCGCACGCGCTGCAACAGCTGGAGCTCGGGCGTCTCGTGGCCGAGCAGCAGCGGGGCCTCGACGCCTGCGAGAAAGACCTCCTCGATGCGCTTGGCCAGAGAGATCACGGTCACGCCGCGGTCACGCAGCGCCTGCAGCGCCTCCACGCCCGCGGCGAGCTGGCCCTTGCCGCCGTCGACGACGATCACGTTCGGCAGCGCGGCGAAGCTCGCGTCGCGGTCCTTGTCGTAGGGGGACAGCTCGCGCTGGTTGACAAAGCGCGCCGTCCGCCGCGTGAGCACCTCCGCCATGGCGGCGAAGTCGTCGGCCCTGCCCGGCTCGAGGTCGCGGATCTTGAAGCGGCGGTAGTCGGACTTCTTCGGCGCGCCGCCTTCGAAGACGACCATCGAGGCCACCGGATGCGTGCCCATCAGGTTGGAGATGTCGTAGCACTCGATGCGCACGGGCAGCGTGTCGAGGCCGAGCGCCGCCTGCAGACCGTCGAGCGCCTCGACGCGCTGCTGGCGGCGGCGCTCGGACTTGAGCTTGTCCTGGTCGAGCGCCAGGCGCGCGTTGCGCTCGGCGAGCTCGAGCATACGCCGCTTGGCGCCGCGCTCGGCGGCGCGGATCTCGACCGGGCCCTCGCGGCGCTCGGCGAGGATCATTGCGAGCACCCCGAGCTCCGAGCCCTCGGCGACCTCGCCCTGCACGACGATCAGGGCCGGAATCGACAGCGCGCTCGCGTAGTACTGCAGCAGGAACTCCTCCGTCGCCCGCGCCACGTCGTGGCCGGCCTCGTTGACGAGGTAGAAGCTCTGGCGGTCAGAGAGCACGCCGTCGCGCACCTGAAACACCTGGGCGTTGGCCTCGTTGCCCGAGACGGACACGGCGACCGCGTCCATCGAGCCCGTCGTCGCGTCCGACACGCGCTGGCGCTCGAGCAGCGAGCGGATCGCCGTCAACCGGTTGCGCTCGATCGTCGCCTGCTCGAAGTCCTGCTCGCCGGCGGCGTGGTACATGCGCCGCTCGAGGTCGCGCTCGATCTGCTTGAAGCGGCCCGAGAGAAACGCGATCACGCCGTCGATCGACTCGCGGTACTCCTGCTTTGAGACGTACCCGACGCAGGGCGCGCCGCAGCGCTTGATGTAGTAGTCAAGGCATGGCGAGCCGGAGTGCCGGCCCGGCGTCGGGCCCTCGCAGGAACGGTAGAGGAAGACCTTGCCGAGCAGGTCGAGGGTGTGCCGGACGCGCTTGGCCGACGAGTAGGGCCCGAAGTACGCGCGGTCCTTGCGGTGGCGCTCGCGCGTGAAGTAGACCCGCGGGAAGTCCTCTTCGAGGCTGACCGCGATGTACGGGTAGGACTTGTCGTCGCGCAGCCGGATGTTGAAGCGCGGCTTGTAGCGCCGGATGAAGTTCTGCTCGGTCAGCAGCGCCTCGGTCTCCGTTTCGACCACGAGATAGTCGATGTGGTCGACCTCGCGCGGCAGGTCCGTGGAGCCGTAGCTCGTCGGGCTCGAGAAGTGGCTGGCGACCCGCTTGCGGATCGACTTCGCCTTGCCGACGTAGACGACCTTCGCGGCCGCGTCGCGGAAGAGGTAGACGCCGGGCTGGTCGGGCAGCGCGCGGCGTTGTTCGCTGGTGACGGCCACGAATCTCCAGCCTAGGAACCGCAACCCTCGGCGGGGTGACGCTGTTGTGGACCGGGATGGCTTACCGAAAGATGCTCCCCCTCCTCGCCCTGCTCGGCGTCCTGCTGATGATCCCGGCGACCGCGTCAGCCTCCCGCTACCGCGTCGGCATCGGCGAGCAGAGCGCCTCGATGTTCGACGACCCGCTCTTCACCCCGCTGCACATCAAGCGCGTGCGCTACATCGTCCCGTGGGACTGGCAGCGTGTGAAGGCCGACAAGGCCACCTACACGTCCTATCTCGACACCGCGCACGCCGCCGGCAAGGAGGTCCTCGTGCACTTCACGGCCTCCCGGGGCTGCTACGTCAACGGGCGCTACTCCAAGGCCCGCCACTGCAGGCTGCCGAGCACCAGCGCCTACCTGAAGTCCTTCCGCGCGTTTCACAAGGCGTTCGGCTTCGTGAAGGTCTACGGTGCCTGGAACGAGGCCAACCACCACTCGCAGCCGACCTATAAATCGCCCAAGCGCGCGGCGCAGTTCTACAACGCGCTCAAGCAGCACTGCAAGGGCTGCACGGTCGTCGCGGCTGATCTGCTCGACTCGTCGAACCTGCTCTCCTACACCAGGCGGCTGCGCCGCTTCCTCAAGGGCAGCCCGAAGCTCTGGGGCCTGCACAACTACTCCGACGTCAACCGCAAGCGCTCGCGGGTCACCCGGCCGTTCCTGCGCGCGGTGCCGGGCCAGGTGTGGCTGACGGAGACCGGCGGGATCGTCAACTTCAAGCCGCACTTCCCGAACTCGCCCTCCCGCGCGGCCTCACGGATCTCCTATCTGTTCAAGCTGGCCGACCAGTTCTCGCGCAAGCGCAAGGGCTACCACGCCAAGATCACGCGCATCTACCCGTATGAGTGGAAGGTCGACGAGCCGGGCGAGCGCTTCGACGCCGCCCTGGTCGGCCCCGACGGCCAGCCGCGCAAGGGCTACTCCGTCTTCAAGGCGAAGGCGAGGACGCGCTCGAAGTAGGCCGGGCAGCTACTTCTTGGCGTCGACGGCCTTGCGCAGCTGCTCCTTGTTCATCGAGGAGCGGCCGTCGACGCCGCGCTGCCGGGCCTCGTTGTAGAGCTGCTCCTTGGTCCGGCCCTTGGCGCGATCCGTGCCCGAGCGCTCGCCGCCGCGCTGGCTGGAGGACTTCGGATCCTGCGTCGAGGACTTCGACGCGGTCCGGGTCTTGCCCGCGCGCGCCCGGTCCTTGTTGACCGTCCGCGCGGCGATCTCCTCGGCGCGATCCTCGGAGCGCCCCTGCTCCTTCTGAGACTCCTTGATGTGCTCGTACTTGCGGGCGTCCTTCGTGCCTTTCTTCACACCGGCGGGCGGCATGCGGCTCCTTCGGTCGGCGATTGGCCGGGACCTACCCGGCAGCGCACGGAGGAAATCCGTCGGCCTCCGCAGATTCGGCATGCAATAGATGCCTCATCTGCGACCGGTGGGAGAAATCTCTCGGGAGCAGCTGGACCTATGGGCGCTTCTTGGCGGCGATCTGCTGGAGCGCGGTCAGGAACTCGCTCAGGGGGCGGGCTCCGGTCAGCGGCTGGATCGCCGGCGCCTCGCCCACGTGTGTGTACTGCACCTTGTAGCTGATGGTCCCGCCCGTGACGCCGCCGGCGGCCGCGCGGTTGGCCGCGGGGGTTGCGAAGCGCGTGGAGAACGCCAGCCGCCGGACGGTGTGGTCGGGCGCGACGTCGACCGCGAAGCGCGGGTTCCTGAAGATCTGGTTGACCCTCTGGCGCACCTCCGGCGTGACCTCGAACTGCGGGAGCGCGGCGCCGGGGATGCTCACGGGCGACTGGCCCACGTTCGTCAGCAGCCGCTGGACCTGGTCGAGCATGCGGCTCTTGTCGATCGTGCCCGAGTAGTGCGTCGTCTTGGTCCCGCCGATGGTGGCGGACCCGGCCGCCCTGACCGTGCCGATGGCTTCCAGCGGGTCGACGCCGAGCGCCGAGAGCCCGCTGCCCTTACCGGCGCCGCCGGCCTGCGCGGCGCTCTGGTTGACCTCGCCGATCACCTGCTCCCCGACCTGGAAGTCCTCGCCGCCGAGACGCACGAAGACGTTGCTGCCGGTGGACACGACGCGGCTCTTGAACGCGGTGCCGAACCCATCAAACGCGATCGCCCAGTCCAGGCTGGGCAGCTTGCCGGCACCGTTGGACCGCAGCGGGCCGCCGAGGCGCAGCTCGACCGGCGAGCCGACGCCTGCCGGCGCGTGGTCGAGCGCGAGCGTGAGGACGGCGTCGACGGTGGCCGCCTCGATCGGCTTGACGGCGCGCAGCGCGGCCCGCGGGTCCTGGGTCGAGGAACCCGAGCCGCCGCAGCCCACGACGAGGGCACCGGCCCCGCCGAGCGCGACGAGGATCGAGATCAGGGTCCTTGCAGGCTTCATCGTGGTGCTCAGGGTGTCACGCCGGCGGTCCGGGGAACAGGTCCCAGGACCGGTCCCAGCCGCAGGTTGAGCCCCGGGCCCATGGGCAAGTTGGGTCCCGCGCCTGTGGTGGCGCCGGCGCGTTCCGGGCACCGTTGATGGCATGCATCGCCTCCGTCAGGAGTCCGGCCAGACCGCCGCCGAGTATCTCGGGGTCCTGCTGCTGGTCGTGGCCATCATCCTGGCGCTCACGCAGCTGGGCCTCGGGGCGAAGATCGCCAACGCGATCGGCAGCGCCGTCGACCAGATCGCGGGCGGCGGGGCGGCGCACGGCGGCCCCGGAGCTCCGGGCGGGCCCGGTTCCCCCGGCTCTCCCAGCGGCCCCGGCAGCCCCGGGGGGCCGGGCGGTACGGGCGGTCCCGGCAGCCCCAGCGGGCCCGGCAGCCCCAGCGGCCCGGGCGGATCCGGCGGCCCCAGCGGGCCCGGCGGCCGGAGCGGCCCCGGCGGCCCCGGCTCCCCCGGGTCGGGCGGCCACGACGACCCGCTCGGTCCCGACCTCATGGCCGCGTGCATGGCCGTCAAGAGCGCCGGCTACTGCCTCAAGGCGCTCGACCCGGCGAAGTACTTCGTCCACGACCGGCCGGACGCGGCGCTCAAGCGCGTCGACGCCGCAACCCAGCGGCTCCTGAATTCCGGGGCGCGGCCCGGCTCACCGGAGTACGACGCGCTCGTCAAGGCACGCCAGCAGGCCGTCAGCGACTACCTCAAGACCAAGCCGGCCGCCAACAACCGGGCGCTCAAGGGCCTCGACAAGGTCCGCAAGGCGATCAACCCCACCCTGAACGATCTCCCCAAGGGCAAGGCCAAGGCGCCGAAGCTCCCGCTGGAGCCCAACACCTCCAGCGGCGGACCGAAGGTCCCGAGCTCCACCGGCAAGGCCGTCTCGAAGGTGCTCAGCGGCGGCTCGAAGGTGCTCAAGGGCCTGGGCATCGTCGGCACGGCCCTCGGCGCCTACAACGACGTCACCAAGGACGGCGTCACGAAGGGCCTGACCGAGACCGGCGGCAGCCTCCTGGGCGGCTACGGAGCCGGCGCGCTGGCGACAGCGGGCTGCGCGGCAATCGCCGCGACCGGGGTGGGCGCGGTCGCCTGTGGCGCCGGCGCGCTGGTGGTGGCCTTCGCCGGCAGCCAGGCCGGGCACTACGTGGCCGGCCAGCTCTACGACCACGTACTCGCTCCGGTCGGCAATGCGGCCAAGAACGCCGCCAAGACGGTCTACGACGGCGGTAAGAAGGTCGTCGAGGGGGGTAAGAAGGTGCTCGATGCCATCAACCCCTTCGGCTAGCGCGTTGTGAGTCTCACCACCGCCGCGACCATCTTCGCGATCCTGTTCCTGCTGTTCTTGTATGTGGCGGCGGGTCGACGGGTGTGGCACGGGGAGAGCGGCCTGCAGCCCGGCGTCGAGCCCGAGTGGTGGCCGTTGAGCGCCGAGGCGTGGCACGGGGTGGCGCGGTCGTGGCTGGCTACGGGCCCGTTCTTGATCCTCGCTTTCGGCGGCTACCTCGTCCATCTGCTCACCGGAGCCGACGGGGCCGCTGCGCTCGTGACCGCAATCGGTTTTTTCGGCGTCTTCGCGATGATGGCGTCCATCACGCTCTTCAACCGGCCGCGCTTCCTCGTCCCGCCGCACCGGCGCTCCGAGCCGGGATCCCGGGCCGCCCACCGAGCCCGGCGTCGCTGAGCCGTGCCCCGCTTCCGCCAGCCCACGGTCCCACGCGGACCACTCGACGACCTGCTCGACGAGGCCGGGCTGACGTGGCAGCTGGCGGGCGAGGCCCACCTCGTCGCCTTTGACCGCGGTTCGGCCCTCCTCTACGAGGTCGACGGCTTCTTCCTCGGCCAGCTGCTGTTCGAGGGCCCCTCCGACGCGGAGCTCGTTCCCTACCTGGCGGCCAACGGCAGCGCCGACCTGGCCTTCGCCTCGATCGACGACGGGCGGCTGTGCAACCGGGTCGTGCATCCGGCGCCGCGGTTCGACCGCGACGCCGTCCTGCAGTGCCTGGAGGCGCTCGCGGCTTGCGCCTCGAGCCGACCCGACGAGCCCGGTGACCTCGAGACCCAACTGGCCCGCCTGCGCGAGCCGGCCGACGGCGAGGCGGCCGCCGCCGGCGCGGAGGCGGCCTTCGCAGCCGCCGGAATGTCCGCGCGCCGCCTCGAAGACCTGCCGTATGCGTGGGAGCTCGACACGCCGAGCGGCACCACCGACGTCGTCCTGACCGACTCCCACGACCGCCTCGGCTTCTTCTGCGAGCTCGAGTCCGCCCCGGCGCCTTTACCGCCCGAGACCGCTCGCCGGATGCTCGAGGCCAACGACGCCGGCGCCCGCCGCTACGCGCTCGGGCCGGGCCGGATCGACGCCGTGTGCGTCGTCGCCGCCGGGGGCTTCGATGCGCGCCGACTCGCCTTCGCGGTCGACGCGCTGTCCGATCTCTCAGCGCTTCACCGGAGCAGATCCGGATAGCCGTCCGGGGCTGTTAGGTTGCTGGGCATGACCGACGCCTCGAACACCCCGCCCGCCGACGGTGGCGACCGTCGCACCCTGACGACCCGCCAGGGCCACCCCGTCCCGGACAACCAGAACACGCGCTCCGTCGGGGCCCGCGGCCCGGCGACGCTCGAGAACTACCACTTCCTGGAGAAGCTCTCCCACTTCGACCGCGAGCGGATCCCGGAGCGCGTCGTGCACGCGCGCGGCACGACGAGCTTCGGCTACTTCGAGGCCTACGGCAGCCTCGGCGACGAGCCGATCGCGCAGTTCACCCGGGCCAAGCTGTTCCAGGAGAAGGGCAAGCGCACCGAGGTCGCCGTGCGCTTCTCCACGGTCGCCGGCGGGCGCGACTCCTCCGAGGCGGTGCGCGACCCGCGCGGCTTCGCGGTGAAGTTCTACACCGAGGACGGCAACTGGGACCTGGTCGGCAACAACCTCGGCGTCTTCTTCATCCGCGACGCGATCAAGTTCCCCGACTTCATCCACTCCCAGAAGCCGGACCCGGTCACCTTCGAGCGCCAGATCCCCAACCGCGTGTTCGACTTCGCCAGCCAGACGCCCGAGTCGATGCACATGTTCACGCTGGTCCTCAGCCCGCGCGGCGTGCCCGCGAGCTACCGGACGATGCAGGGCTTCGGCGTCAACACCTACAAGTGGGTCAACGAGGCGGGCGAGACCGTCCTCGTGAAGTACCACTGGCTGCCCAAGCAGGGCGTCAAGAGCTGGACGGAGGCCGACGCCGGCGTCAAGCAGGGCGAGGAGCTCGGCGTCCACACGAAGGAGCTGCGGGCGGCGATCGATGCGGGCGACTACCCCGAATGGGAGCTCAACGTCCAGATCATGAGCGACGACGAGCACCCCGAGCTCGACTGGGACCCGCTCGACGACACCAAGGTCTGGCCGGAGAACGACTTCCCGCTGCGCCCCATGGGCCGCATGGTCCTGAACCGCAACGTGACCAACTTCTTCGCGGAGAACGAGCAGATCGCCTTCGGCACGGGCGTCCTCGTCGACGGGCTGGACTTCTCCGACGACAAGATGCTCGTCGGCCGTACGTTCTCCTACTCCGACACCCAGCGCCACCGCGTCGGCGCGAACTACCTCCAGCTGCCGGTCAACCAGTCCAAGCACGCGCCGGTGCGCACCAACCAGCGCGACGGACCGATGGCCTACTACGTCGACGACGAGGGCGGGACCAACCCGCACGTCAACTACGAGCCCTCCATCACCGGCGGGCCCGTCGAGGCGCCCAAGCCCTCCCACCTCGAGCAGGGCCCCGAGTACCGCGCCCGCCTGACGCGGGCGCCCATCCCGCGGACGAACGACTACCAGCAGGTCGGCGAGCGCTACCACCTGCAGGAGCCGTGGGAGCGCGACGACCTCGTCGGCAACTGGATCGCCAACCTGTCGCAATGCGACCGGCCGATCCAGGAGCGCATCGTCTGGCACCTGTTCATGGCCGACGACGAGTACGGCCAGCGCGTCGGCGAGGGCCTCGGTATCACGGCCGACGACGTCCGGCGCCTCGAGCCTCTCGCCACGCAGACGCTCAGCGAGCCCGAGGAGGCGCGCCGGGCCAACCTCGGCCACAACGGCCCCCGCAACGTCGAGGGCCTGACGATGACCCACTGCGTGCCCAACGAGCACGTGGTCGTGGCCGACGAGCCGGAGTTCGCCGGCGCCAGTTGACGCCGGCGACGGACGCCGAACAGGGGCTCAACACGCGGCATGTTGGGTAGTGACCTCGTTGACGTAGTTCGCAAACGCCCGCCCCGCCGGGGCGGCAGAACACCGCAAGGAGCTGAACGCATGGGCGAGTCACCCACGCCGGAGCCAACCCATCCCGGAAAGCATTCCAAGCCGGAGAGCGAGGAGGTCATCCAAGGGCTCCGAACCCAAGGACCGCAGGCACCCTTCGGCGAGGACGAGGCGGATCCCAACGTCGCAAGCGACGCCACCGCCGCCGAGATGGGCGGCGGAGCGGATACAGAGCCGGGCATCAGCGGCTACGGAGAGCGGGACCCCGCGACTGAGATGCCGCGGATGACGAGTGCGCCGGAGAGCCAGGACGACCCGAAGAGCCACGACGCGGCCCCGGAGCCAGATACCGATACCGATCCCCACGGCGCCTAGAGCCGGACGGTGAGGCCGCCGCCGGTGGCGTCGCCCGCGCCCCGCCCCTGAGGCCGAGGATCTAGGTAGGCCTCGGTGTCGGGGTGGCGTGACTGCGCACCATGCAACGCTTGCGACCGTCCTGCTGTTGACCCTCACGCTGGCCGCGGTCGCCAGAGATGAGCTGGGATGGCTTCGGGAGCGGGGTCGTTTGCGCTCTGTGCTCAAGTCGGCACGCGCTCTCCAACCAGCTTCGCGATGTCACCGGCGATCGGCGTGTGGACGTCGTCGGCTTCGACGAGGATCACGCGCAGCTGTCGGTGCTCTCCGGCCGCCGCCGTGGTCGCTTCGGCCCGTGCCGCTCGCTTCGAGTGGCGGGGCGGGTCCGGCTGGGCTGCTGCGGCTGGCGGACGTCACCGGCGAGGACCGCGACGATGCGTGTATGTCACGGACTCCGGCAGCGTCGCCGTCCGCGTGGGGCGGGCCCACGGCAGGTTCGGAGCCGAGCAGTCAACGGCAAGGGTCAGCGACGGCCTGAGTGGCATACAGATCCCGGTCGATCCCGCCGACGTCGACGGGGACGGCCACGCGGATCTCCTGCTGCGCAGCATCGGCAGTGCCCCCACCGGCGAGTCTCGGTACCTTCCTTTTCTGCTGCTCGGCCGAGGCGACGGCAGCTTCGGGCCAGCGCGCGAGCAGCCCGAGGTCGACGAGCTGTCGCAGCTGGCCTTGCGCGACCTCGACGGCGACGGGCGCCACGACGCCGGCGACCTCACGTACAACTACGATCACGAGCTCAACCCGGGGATTCTCTCGGGCACGGCGACCGGCCTGCAGGCCCGCCGCCAGCTTCGCGCCTACGACGAAGGCTACTTGGGCGCGCCCCCACTGTCGATCCGCGACGACGACGACCACCGTGCCCCCTCCACGCCTCGTCAACGAGGACCTGAAGGGCGTCGTGCGCCGCGCGCCGCGGACGAAACCCAAACGAGCATGGCTGAAAGCCCGCCTCGAAGATCGGCTCAAGCACGATCCTCACGGCGGCCTGCACGATCCGGTCGCCGACCGCGGGAATCGACAGCGGCCGACGCTCGCCACTGCCGGGCTTCGAAATGAAGACCCGGCGTGCAGCCAGCGGGCGGTAGCTGCCGTCCCGAAGGTCGGCGGCCAACTCATCGAGCAGCCGGGTCACCCCCTACTGCTGCTCGATGTCGGCGATGGTGGTCTGGTCGATGCCAGCCGCACCGCGGTCGCGGCGCACCTGCCCCCACGCCCGCTCCAAGACGTCGCTGCGGACGACCTTGTCATGAAGCGCGTGGAACCGTCGCCCGGGATCGGCCTTGGCCGCCCGGAAGCGTTCGTTGCAGTTCTCGACGTTGTCCTGCCCGGCGGTCCTAGCCATGAACGGCACTCGCCTGCCCTTCCCCACGTCGAACGCGTATGACGACGCAGCGGCCCTTCCCTCGTCCGGCGGTTATGTTGTCCGACGGCTGCAAGCGGTAGTACGGCCGCCTCCGACACCCTCCCGGCTCGCGCCCACTTCCCGGGATCGCCGGTTATAGGACGCGACGCTCCGGCAGCTCCGCAGAACCGCCGGGCCGGGGAGGGCCTCCCCAGTTCCCGCCGCCACCCTCTGACCGTTCCACGCCCCATACGCCGTGAAGCTCCCTCGGGGCCGCACTCCGGGCTCTTCACCCCTTCCATGGCCTTGAGGGCTGCGCTTCTACGCCAGGCGTTTCCCCCCGACGCCGGCAGCTGTTTGGGGAGGCGACTGACCGGTCCGCAGCATCAAGCGAAGCCTGCCGCGTCGTGAACGTGATGGAGGAAGAGCCGAGCCCGGCCCGTCAGGGCGGCCTGCTACCGGGCCTCCTGGCAGCTACCCGGACCGGACTCACACCGGCAGGCGACGACGACCTCATGTCAGATCACGATCTACATCATCGACCTCCAACCCTGGGTGCACTCCGGGCTCCTGTGTAGGCATCCGCTCGAAAGGAGCGTTATGCCTAGGACAATCAACAGCAGAGCTTTGTTGGATGAGGACACGGTTGATCCTGCCCGCGCTGGCGGTGAGCGCAGCGAGCCCGTAGGGCGAGCGGAGCGATCCGCTGGCGCGGCGCAACGCCGCCAGGCCCCCCGGCGCCAGGATCCGTTGAAGGAGTTGCTGCCGGATGGGTTGATCGACGAGCTGCTCGATGAGTACGGCCGAGCCCTCGACTGGACTCGTGCAGCGCTTTAGCGCACACTGTGCGTATGGGGGTGACCGCAGCAGTCGTTGGCTTCCGCCGAGTGGCGGATCTTGGGTCGCCTGGTATCGGCCAAACCGACGACGACCTGGTGGCCCTCGTGCGTGGCGGCGACGATGCTGCGTTCGAGAGGATCTACGATCGATACGCCCGCGGAATGCTCGCATTTTGTGTACACATGCTCGGAAGCCGAGAGACGGCCGAGGACGCACTGCAGCTGACGTTTGTTTCCGCGTATCGAGCATTGCGTAGCGGGGACAGCAACATCTCGCTGCGGCCGTGGCTATATACCATCGCCCGCAATCGCTGCCTGTCCGAACTCCGTACGCGTCGCGCTGCTGTCGATATCGACGGAGGCGCGGTAGGTCGGCAATTCGTCGAGGATCTAGCAGACCAGGTCCAGCGGCGGGAGGAGCTACGCGAAACGCTGAAGGACGTGCAACGGCTGCCGGCTGACCAGCGCGCCGCGCTAGTGCTGTTTGAGCTCGGCGATCAGTCGCACAAAGAAATTGCTGTCGTGCTAAGCGTCCGCACCGAAAAGGTGAAGGCGCTGATCTTCCAGGCGCGCGAGGCGCTCGTGCGCGGCCGGCAGGCTAGGAATCGCTCGTGCGCGGAGATCCGCGAGCGGCTAGCAACCGTGCGCGGCACGGTCCTGCCCCGCAGCACGACCCGCGCGCACATCGATCGCTGCCCGAGCTGTGCATCCTTTGAGGATGAGGTCCGCCGACAGCGGGCCGCGCTCGCATTGATTCTGCCCGTGGCGCTGACCGGCGAGCTCAAGGCCTTGGTGCTGGGCTCGGCGCTGCACGGCGGCTCGGTCGCTGCCGGCGCGGGTGCGTGCGGGAGCGCTGGCGGCGCGGTCGCTGCCGGCGCGGGTGCGTGCGGTAGCGGCGGCGGCGCGGTCGCGGCCAGCGCAGGTGCATACGGCAGCGGTGCGGTCGTCGCGGGTGGGGCCACCGCCGCCGGCTGCGCCGGCGGCGCT
>JBBQBV010000029.1:0-30498 GCA_038318085.1 Solirubrobacterales bacterium | reverse complement strand
CGCCTGGTCGGTCCCGACGGAGAGACGATGGAGATCCCCGCATCGGCGTTCCACGCCCTCAAGCTCATCGTGCAGGGCATGGCGCGCGGGCAGACGATGACGCTCGTGCCGCACGGCAAGGAGCTGACCACCCAGGAGGCTGCCGACCTGCTGCACGTCTCGCGGCCCCATCTGGTCAAGCTCCTCGACGCGGGCGTCATCGACCACTAAGGTCGGCACCCATCGCCGTGTGCGCATCGAAGATGTCCTGGACTACCGCGAGCGCCGCGCTGGCGTCCGCCGCGAGAGGCTCTACGAGCTCACGCGACTCTCCGAGGAGCTCAAGGGCGGCTACAAGTAGCCATCATGTCCGGACCGGCCACCGCCGCCCGGACACGGCCAAGCTGCCGGTCACATGCCGTTGGCCGCCGTCCTGGACGCCGGTGGCCTCTATCCACTGCCGCTGCGCGACACGCTGCTGCGCGTGGCCGAGACCGAGCTCTACACCGCATACTGGGTGAGCGAATCCTCGACGAGGTCGTCCGCAACCTCGTCGCCGACGGTCGCGCCTGCGATCAGCAGGCACCGGCTCACCGATGCAATGTCGCGCACCTTCGACGTCCTCGCCGCCGCAGTCGCGAGCGACGCTCAAGCCGTCGTCACCTGAACCTGAAGGGCTTCCCGGTCGAATCGTGCGAGCCCTTCGCGATCGAGCCGCACCATCCTGATGCCTTTCTGCTCGACCTGTACCACCTCGACGGCCAAGAGGTCTTCGAGGCAGTCGAGCGACAAGCCGCGGTGCTGACCCGTCCACCAATGACACTCGACGAGCTACATGACCGGCTGAGCGTCACAAGTGCCGGACTTCGTCGCGGTCATCCGAACGCACCGGTGAAAGCAAGCGCACCGGTTGGGCCACGGCCGCTTGGAGTGATCGTGTCTTCGTGTCGCTGGTGTGATGGATGCTGCGCGCGGCGGTCTGTCGGTCGTGGCGTGGAGCGCGCTGTCGTAGCGGCGCCCGGGGTGTTCCGCGGAACCGTCTTTGCAACAACTTTGTGACAACCGGTTGCATCCCCGGCGACCGTCAGCGAACATGCGTTCGATGCAGGCGACCTCGCTACACGAGCTTTCGATCCACACTCTGGAGGCCGAGATCGCCACGCTCGGGCGCGAGCTGAGTGCGCGGCTGCAGCGCTGGCTAGAGCTGGTGGCGGAGTTCGATCGCCGCGGCGGCGGCCGGCGGTGGGGGTTCCGCGGAACCGCCGAGTGGCTGGCGGCGGCGTGTGGCATCGGGCTGCGCGCCGCCCGGGAGCACGTGCGCGTCGCACGTCGTCTCGGCGAGCGCCCAATCGTCCGGGAGGCGTTTTCGAGCGGTGAGCTGTCGTACTCGAAGGTGCGGGCGATCACGCGCGCCCCCGACGGGGAAGACGAGACGGCGCTCGTCGACCTGGCGCGGGCGTCGACGGCAGGTGAGCTCGAGCACGCGGTCCGCGGGCTGCGCACTGCGGCGTCAGCGCAGCTGGCGGTCGCCAATCTCGCGCACGCGCGCCGCTATGTGGACTGGCGCTGGGAGGACGATGGCTCGCTGTCGTTTCGCGGCCGCCTGGTTGGAGACGACGCGGCGGCGTTCGTGGAGGCGATCGAGACGGGCGCGGCCGCGCTGCACGCTTCCCCGGCGCCCGCGCAGGCGGGCCCGTTCGCGACCCCGTCTCAGGGGGCGCAGCGCGCCGACGCGCTGGCGGAGACCGTTCTCAGCGGATGCCCGCGCACGCAGGTCGTGCTGCACGTCGACGACGCGGCGCTCGCCTGCACCGCGGCGGCGGGACAGCCGCCGGCAGGCGACATCTGCGCGTTCGAGGACGCGCCCGCGCTGCCCTCGCAGACCGCGCGACGCGTCGCCTGCGACGGCGAGCTGGCGCTCGCGAAGCCGGCAGGCGACGGCCGCTATGACTACGGTCGGACGCGCCGCGTCGTGTCACCCGCGCTACGTCGGACGCTGCAGCGCCGCGATCGCCGCTGCCGATTTCCCGGATGCGAGCGCCGCCACGGCCTGCACGCCCACCACATCCGCCACTGGGCACACGGCGGCGCCACCGATCACGACAACCTGATCCTGCTCTGCCGCTACCACCACCGCCTCGTACACGAGGACGGCTTCACGATCACCAACCGGAGCAGCGAAGCGGTCTTCCACCGACCAGACGGGCGCCCCGTACCTCACCCCGCATCGCGCGCCGAATGGGACCCACCACCGCTCGCCGCCGCCGCATAGCCGGCACGGCAAGCCCCACGCCACCCGGCCAGCCGCGGGACGGAAGTTGCGTCGCGACCTCCTAGACCAGACGGATTGGCCTCCGTCCGGCTCGCGGCCTAGAAGGGGCCCGGTCCCCCACGCCGACCGCCCCCAAGCACCCTCACAGCACGTGCAGCGCGGCCAGCAGCGGCGGGATGAAGATCACGAGCACGACGCCGATAAGCACCCAGCGCAGCCACGGCGGCACCATCCCGAAGCTCAGCGCGCTCAGCCACGATCCCACCTGCTTGCCGACGCCCGGGCCGGTGTCCCAGCGCGCGAGATCGAGGTCGGCGCCGCAGACCGCGCACCCGGCGGCGTAGGGACTGACACGCTCACCGCAGTTCGGGCACCTCGACCGGTCCCTGGGCATGGCGCAAACCGTACCGGACGGGCGTCCGAGGCCGAGGCGGTGGGCTTGGCACGTTCGCGGGATTGAAGATACAGTCGCGCCAGAGGGAAGGAGGAGTGTGGCGAGCGTCACGTTCGACCAGGTTGGCAAGACGTATCCGGACGGCACCGTGGCGATCCCGGGGATGGATCTCGAGATCCGCGACAAGGAGTTCATGGTCCTCGTCGGCCCGTCGGGATGCGGCAAGACCACGGCCCTGCGGATGGTGGCGGGCCTCGAGGAGGTGACCGCGGGCAAGCTGAGCATCGGCGAGCGCGTCGTCAACCACGTCCCATCACGCGATCGCGACATCGCGATGGTCTTTCAGAGCTACGCGCTGTACCCGCACCTGTCGGTGTACGACAACATCGCGTTCGGCCTCAAGCTCAAGAAGGTCCCCAAGGAGGAGATCGAGACGCGCGTCGCCGAGGCCGCGCGGGTCCTGGACCTCGAGCCGTTTCTCAAGCGCAAGCCGCGCGCCCTCTCCGGCGGTCAGCGCCAGCGCGTCGCCATGGGCCGCGCGATCGTGCGCAACCCCTCCGCCTTCTTGATGGACGAGCCGCTGTCCAACCTCGACGCCAAGCTGCGCGTGCAGATGCGCGCCGAGATCGCACGCCTCCAGCAGGACCTCGGCGTGACGACCGTCTACGTCACCCACGACCAGATCGAGGCGATGACGATGGGCGACCGCGTGTCGGTCATGCGCAAGGGGGAGATCCAGCAGGTCGACACGCCGCAGGACCTCTACGACCGCCCGCTCAACCTCTTCGTCGGCGGCTTCATCGGCAGCCCGGCGATGAACATGCTCGAGGCGACGCTGAGCGACAACGGCGACGGACTGGTCGCGCACCTCGGCAAGCAGCAGCTCGACCTCGGGGACGCGGTCGGCGCGCGCCCGGCGCTCGCCGCCTTCGGCGAGGGCAAGCCGGTGATCCTCGGCATCCGCCCAGAGGATCTCGAGGACGCGGCGGTGACCCGCGACGGCGCCGACGGCAAGCGCCTGAAGGCCAAGGTCGCGCTCGTCGAGGCGCTCGGATCGGAGGTCATGGTCCACATGGAGGTGGATGCCACGTCCGCCCAGACCGAGGAGGTCCGCGAGCTCGCCGAGGACGCGGGCGGCGCCGGCCTCGGCACCGCGAGCACCGGCGCGACGGTGGTCGGGCGCTTCTCCGCGCGCTCGCGCGTGACCCCCGGCGACGAGGTCGAGGCCGTCGTCGACACCCGCAACCTGCACTTCTTCGATCCGAACACGGGCCTCGGCATCTACGACGCCCCCGCGAAAGGACGTACCCCATCATGAAGACCCGCCTCCTGCCGCTCGCGGCGACCGCGCTCGTAGCGCTGGCCGTCGGCGCCTGCGGCTCCTCATCGAGCACCAAGTCCTCGAAGCCCAAGCCCACCCCGGGGGCCAAGCCCAACGCCAACCTGTCCGGCAAGCTGTCGATCGTCGGCGTGTGGACGGCCGAGGAGCAGAAGTCCTTCCAGGCGGTGCTCGACGGCTTCACGAAGATCTACCCGAAGGTCACCGTCAAGTACAACCCGGCCGGCGACAACACGCCGACGGTGCTCGGGACCGCCATCGAGGGCGGCAACCCGCCTGACATCGCGACCATCGCCCAGCCCGGGCTGATCGCCGACTTCCAGAAGCGCGGGGCGCTGAAGCCGCTCGAGTTCGCGCGCGAGGCCATCACGACCAACTACTCGCCGGACTTCGTCAAGCTCGGTGAGATCCAGGGCAAGCTCTACGACTTCGTCTTCAAGGGCGCCAACAAGTCGACCGTCTGGTACAACAAGAAGGCCTTCGCCAACGCGGGCGTCAACCCCCCGAAGACCTGGGACGAGCTGCTGCAGGGCGCCAGGACGCTGAAGGCCTCCGGCACCCCGGCGTACTCGATCGGCGGCGCCGACGGGTGGACGCTCACCGACATGTTCGAGAACGTCTACCTGCGCCAGTCTGGCCCGGACAAGTACGACCAGCTCACCAAGCACGAGATCCCGTTCACCGACCCGTCGGTCAAGGCCGCCCTGAAGTCGATGGCCGGCGTGCTCGGCGACACGTCGAACATCGTGGGAGGCAAGTCCGGCGCCCTGCAGGCCGACTTCCCGACCTCGGTCTCGAAGGTGTTCACGGACCCGGCAAAGGCCGCGATGGTCATCGAGGGCGACTTCGTGCCCGGCGTCGTGGCCGGCAAGACCAAGCTCAAGCCCGGCACGGGCTTCGACGTGTTCCCGTTCCCGGACATCGGCAGCACGACGACGGGCGCGGTCGTGGGCGGCGGCGACTCGATCGTCATGTTCCGCGACACGCCGGCCGCGCAAGCGCTGGTGAAGTTCCTCGCCAGCCCGCAGGCCGCGAAGATCTGGGCGGCGCGCGGCGGCTTCTCCTCGCCGAACAAGAGCATGGATCAGACCGTGTACCCGGATGACATCACGCGGACGACGGCCGGCGCGATCGCGACGGCCAAGACGTTCCGCTTCGACATGAGCGACCTGTTCCCGGCCTCCTTCGGCGGCACGCCGGGCCAGGGCGAGTGGAAGATCCTGCAGGACTTCCTCTCAAACCCCTCGGACGTCGACGGCACGGCCTCGAAGCTCGAGGCCGCCGCCAAGAAGGCGTTCAAGTAGGTCGCGCGCGATGGCTGCTGACGCCGGCGTCCCTGACCTCGGGCCCGCACCGCCCGACGAGGGGCGCTGGGGTCAGCGCGCCGTCACCGCCGCGTTTCTGGTGCCCGCCGGGATCTTCTTGGCGGTCTGGCTCGTCTATCCGACGATCCGCACGATCATCAGGTCCTTCTTCGACCGCGAGGGCTCGACCTTCGTCTGGTTTGACAACTACAGGGACCTGTTCACGACGGACACGCTGGTCAAGGCGATCGAGAACAACGCGCTGTGGCTGGCCGTCGTCCCCGCGTTCGTCACCGCGCTCGGGCTCATCTTCGCGGTGCTCACCGAGCGCATCTCCTGGTCGGTGGCCTTCAAGACCGCCGTCTTCATGCCGATGGCGATCTCGCTGTTCGCCGCCGGCGTGATCTGGCGGATCATGCTCGACAAGGATCCCGACAAGGGTGCCGTCAACGCGACGATCGGCGTGATCCGTGGGGCCTTCACCGAGTCCGGGGTCCTCAAGACCGCCAACCCCTCCAGTCCCAAGCTGACCGGTACGGCCAAGACGGGGTTCGTGCTCAAGGCGCCGGTGCAGGCCGGCGCCACGGCGAACCTCGGCCTCACGGCCATCCCGCCGGCCGACGTGCCCAAGGGCGCCAAACAGGCGGTCCAGCCGCAGGGCAAGCCGGGCACGATCACCGGTGTGGTGTGGCGCGACTTCAAGCCCGGCGGCGGCAAGCCGGGGGTCGTGGAGCCCCAGGAGCTCAGCATCCCCAACGCGACGCTCGAGCTGCGCAACGCCGCGGGCAAGGTGGTGCAGACCTCGACCTCGGGCGCTGACGGGGGCTTTGCCTTCGCGGGCGCCAAGGGCGGCCCCTACAGGGTGGCGGTGGCCAAGAAGACGTTCGCGTCGGACTACACCGGGGTGTCGTGGCTCGGGCCCAAGCTCGTGACCCCCGCGGTGATGATCGCCTACATCTGGGTCTGGGCGGGCTTTGCGATGGTGGTGATCGCGGCGGGCCTCGCCGCCATCTCGCGCGAGGTGCTCGAGGCGGCCCGCACCGACGGCGCGTCGGAGTGGCAGGTCTTCCGGCGCGTCACGATGCCGCTGCTCGCGCCCGTGCTCTCGGTCGTCTTCATCACGATGCTGATCAACGTGCTGAAGGTCTTCGACATCGTGCTGTCGGTCGCGCCGGGGTCCTCGCAGGACGACGCCAACGTGATCGCGCTCGCGATGTGGCGGACGTCGTTCGGCGGCACCAACGACTTCGGCCTCGGCTCTGCGATCGCCGTGTTCCTATTCCTGCTCGTCATACCGGCGCTCGCGCTCAACGTGCGCCGCTTCCGGAGGGATGACTGATGGCCGCCGCCGCGCCCCTGAACCCCGCCGCGGTCACCGAGAGGACCGCGGAGGAGGCGGGCACCCGCACCCGCACGGGCGGCCCGCGCCTGCGCCGGCTGTCCAAGGCGCCCCTGAACATCCTGCTGGCCGTGATCGGGCTGCTGTGGCTCGTGCCGACGCTCGGGCTGCTGTTCACCTCGCTGATGCCGGCGGACCAGATCGCCACCGACGGCTGGTGGACGACGCTCGCGAAGCCGAGCGTGCTGACCTTCGACAACTACAGCCAGCTGTTTGCAAACAACGATCTGATGACGTCGCTGCTGACCACGGTGATCGTCGCGGTCGGCAACACCGTGATCCTCGTGATCGTCGCGGCGATGGCGGGCTACGCGTTCGCCTGGCTGGACTTCCCCGGCCGCGACCTCGTCTTCGTGATCGTGATCGGCCTGCTCGTCGTTCCGCTGCAGGTCGCGCTGATCCCGATCTTCTCCCTGTACCAGTCCGCCGGGCTGTTCGACAGCGTGCTCGGGCTGATCCTGTTCCACGTCGCGTTCGGGATGCCGTTCGCCATCTTCTTGTTGCGCAACTTCTTCATCGGGATCCCGAAGGACATCATGGAGTCCGCGCGCATCGACGGCGCCTCGGAGCTGCGGATCTTCTTCAGCCTGATCCTCCCGCTCGGGCTGCCGGCGATCGCCTCGCTGGCCATCTTTCAGTTCCTGTGGACGTGGAATGATCTGATCGTGGCGCTGACGTTCGCCCGCGACACGCAGCCGATCACGGTGGCGATCTTCTCCCAGCTGCGCCAGTTCGGCTCCAACATCGAGCTGATCGCCCCCGCCTCCTTCGTCTCGCTCGCGATCCCGCTGGTCGTCTTCCTGTCCTTCCAGCGCTACTTCGTCCAGGGGCTGCTGGCGGGCTCGGTCAAGTAGAGCGCACGGCGGCGGGAATGGGCTGATGGACCCCTCGCTGCTGCGCCAGACCGCCGAGCACGCCGTCCAGTACCTCGCGCATGTCGACGACGGTCCGGCGGGGGCCACCCGCTCGGCCACCGAGGTGCGGGCGGCGCTCGCGACGGTGCTGCCCACCGCCGGCGTCGCCGCCGAGCAGGTCGTCGCGGAGCTCGTGGGGGCGGTCCGCGGGGGCCTGGTCGCATCCCCCGGCCCGCGCTACTTCGGCTTCGTCACCGGCGGGGCGGTGCCCGCCGCCCTCGCCGCCGACTGGCTCGCCGCCGCGTGGGACCAGAACGCGTTCAGCGCTGTGTCCTCCCCCGCCGCGAGCGCCGTCGAGGCGGTCGCCGTCGAGTGGCTCAAGGACCTGCTAGGACTGCCGGCCGGCGCGAGCGCAGGCCTGACCACCGGCGCGCAGATGGCCAACGTGACCGGGCTCGCGGCGGCTCGCCACGCCGTGCTCGCCCGCGCCGGGTGGGATGTCGCCGCCGCCGGGCTGAGCGGCGCCCCGCCGGTGCGCGTGCTCGCCGGCGCCGAGGCGCACGTGACGATCCAGCGGGCGCTGCGGCTGCTCGGCCTCGGGGCGGCGACGCCGGTCGCGGCGGACGGCCAGGGCCGCATGCGCGCCGAGGCGCTGGCCGACGCGCTGGCCGCCGGGAAAGGGCCGGCGATCGTCTGTGCCCAGGCCGGCAACGTCAACACGGGCGCCTGCGACCCGCTGGAGGCCGTGGTCGCCGCCGCGCGGGAGCACGGCGCGTGGGTGCACGTCGACGGTGCGTTCGGCCTCTGGGCGGCGGCGTCGCCGGCGCTGGCGCCGGGCGTGGCGGGCGCCGCCGGCGCGGACTCGTGGGCGACGGACGGCCACAAGTGGCTCAACGTGCCCTACGACTGCGGCGTGGTCGCCGTAGCCGATCCGCAGGCCCACCGGGCCGCGATGGCGCTCGACGCGGCATATCTCGCGCGCCCCGACGCGTCCGAGCGCTCCAACTCCGACTGGGTCGCCGAGGCGTCGCGGCGCGCACGCGGCTTCCCCGTCTACGCAGCGCTGCGCGCGCTCGGCCGCTCCGGTGTCGCGGACCTGGTCGACCGCTGCTGCGCGCTCGCCCGGCGCATGGCCTCGGCCCTGGAGGCCGACCCCCGCCTGGAGATCCTCAACGAGGTCGTGCTCAACCAGGTGCTCGTGCGCGTGGACGACGACGACGCGGCGACCGACGCCGCCGTCACCGCGGTCCAGCGCGACGGCACCTGCTGGCTCGGCGGCACCCGCTGGCAGGGCCGCGCCGCGATGCGGATCTCGATCTCCAACTGGTCGACCACGGAGCAGGACGTCGACCGCTCCGCCGCCGCGATCCGTGCGGCGCTCGGAGGACTGGCTCCGCGGTCGGGCTGGTGAGCACGATCGTTGCTCGCGGCGGCTCGGGCCGTGACGGGCAGGCGCGCGTAGAACGAGCTGATGACGAAGCCGTCGAGGGCGAAGAGGGCGGTGACGGCCGGCCGGCCGGGGCTCACATGCCCAGTTCGCGCGGGTACTGCCTGCGGTACTCGCGCCGCGCGGTCAGCACCCGCTGCACGTAGTCCCGGGTCTCGGCGAACGGGATGTGCTGGGCGACGTCGAAGGTCTCGCCGCGCGCCGTCGCGCCCGCGAGCCACTCGTCCACCTTGCCCTCGCCGCCGTTGTAGGCGGCGAGCGCAAGCGTCTCGCTGCCGTGGTACTTGCGCAGCAGGTAGTTCAGGTAGAAGCTGCCGTAGGCGATGTTGATCTGCGGTGTCGCGAGGTCGCCCGGCTCGAAGGCGGTGCCGCCGGAGAGGTGCGCGATGTAGTCGGCCGTGGACGGCAGCAGCTGCATCAGGCCCTTGGCGCCGGCGTCGGAGGTCTGGTCGCGGAAGTGCGACTCGACGTAGATGACGGCGGCGATCAGGGCGGGGTCCAGGCCCTTGTCAGCCGCCTGCTGGCGGATCACGTCCTCGTGGCGCAGCGGCAGCGCCAGCTCCTTCACGGCCTTGTCGAACAGCGGCGAGACCGCCACGGTGACGGCCGAGACCGCCAGGATCACGCCGAGGATCATCGCCACGCGGCGGCGCAGGGCGCGCCGCCGCGCCACGCGGGTGCGGGCGCGGCCGCCGGTGGTCGAGGTGGCGGTGCGGGTGCTCATGAGCGCGTGATCTTGCCGAGGATCTCGGACAGCGCGCGCTCGAGCTCCTCGAGCGAGCCGTCGTTGGTGACGACATAGGTGGCCCGCTCGGCCTTCTCGCGTTGCGGGAGCTGACGGGCCGTGCGCTCGGAGACGGCTTCGTGTCCGCGCGCCGCGGCCCTGCCGGCGCGGACCTCCTCTTCGGCGATCACGGCGATCGTGGCGTCGTAGCCCCGGTCCAGGCCGGACTCGAAGAGCAGCGGGACCTCGACCACGAGCGCCCTCGGCGGGTCCGTGCGGGCGCGCTGCGCCTGCACCCAGTCCTCGATGCGCGCACCGACCCGGGGCCACAGCTCACCCTCGAGCCAACCGCGCTCCGCGTCGGAGGCGAAGGCGCGGCGGGCGACGACGCGCCGGTCCACGACGCCGTCTGGGGCGACCGCGTCGCCCCAGCGCTCGCGCACGGCCAACACGAGCTCGGGGTCTGCGTACTGCTCGTGCACCACCGCGTCGGAGGACAGGGTGGCGGCGCCGAGGCGCTGGAGTGCCGCGAGCGCCTCGGACTTCCCAGCGCCGACCCCGCCGGTCAGGCCGACGAACGGCGGTCCGGCGCAGGCCACCTACTCGACGGTCGACCCTGGGATGTCGCCGTCGCCCTCGGACGCCTCGGCCTCGCGCTGGACCTGGTCGCCTGTGCCCGAGCCCGAAGGGCTTTGGGTATCGACGCCTTCGGGCACCTCGACCTCGGCGTCTGGCGCGTTGGCCTCGGTCGTGGCCGGCGCCTCGTCTTCGGCGATCGTCTCGACGGCTTCGGCCTCGGGCTCGGCTTCGGCCTCGGGCTCGGCTTCGGCCTCCGCCTCGGCGGAAGCCTCGACCGCCGGAGCGGCCGACGCCGCGGTGAAGATGTCCTCGGACAGGCCGAGCTCGGGCATGTCGTCGAGGTCGCCGGCGTCGCCCTCGAGTGAGCGGATCGGAAGCTCCTGGCCCTCGACGCGCTTGACCGACAGCGACAGGCGGCGGCGCTCGGAGTCGATCTCGAGGATCTTGACCTTGACCTCGTCGTCAGGCGACACGACCTCGCGCGGGTTCTCGACGTGATGGGCGGCCAGCTCGGAGATGTGCACCAGCCCCTCGACGCCCTCCAGGATCTCGACGAACGCGCCGAAGGCGACCACCTTGGTGACCTTGCCCTCGAGCTCGTCGCCCACGGAGTAGGTGTCCATGACCCGCTGCCACGGATCCTCCTGGGTCTGCTTGAGACCGAGGGAGATGCGCTGGCGGTCGCGGTCGATGTCGAGCACCTTGACCTGGACCGTGTCGCCGATGTTGAGGATCTCCGACGGGTGGTTCACATGGCTCCACGAGAGCTCGGAGATGTGGATCAGCCCGTCGATGCCGTCGAGGTCCACGAAGGCGCCGAAGTCGACGATGTTCGAGATCTGGCCCTCGATGATGAGGCCGGGCTGCAGGCGGTCCAGGATCTGCTGGCGCTGCTCCTTGCGCTCCTCCTCGAGCACGGCGCGGCGGCTGAGCACGACGTTGTTGCGCGAGCGGTTGAGCTCGATGACCTTGCACTCGATCGCGGTGCCCATGTACTGGTCGAGGTCCGGCACGCGGCGGATGTCGACAAGCGAGGCGGGCAGGAAGCCGCGCACCCCGAGGTCGACGATCAGGCCGCCCTTGACGACCTCGATGACCTGGCCCTCGACGGGCGTCCCGGCGTCGGCCGCCGCCTCGATGCGCCGCCAGGCGCGCTCGAAGCGGGCACGCTTCTTGGAGAGGATCAGGCGGCCGTCCTGGTCCTCCTTGGTGAGGACGAGCGCGTCGACCTCTTCGCCGATCTCGACCTCGTCGCCGGGGTTGACGGACTTGCGGATCGACAACTCGTGCGAGGGGATGACCCCTTCGCTCTTGTAGCCGATATCGATGAGGACCTCGTCCTTGTCGATGCGGACGACGCTGCCGGTGACCACGTCCCCTTCCTCGAAGGGGGTGATGGTGGCGTCGTAGTTGGGGACGATGCGGCCGTCGATCTCCAGGAGCAGTCCGTCGGAGCCTTCGACCACCTGAGCATTGGGGGTTTCTGGGGCAAGAGTGGCGTTCATGTGCAGCCGTAGAGTGTAGGGATGCCCGCCCGAGCCACGAAGCGCGGCGCCGACCGGACCCCACTCTCAGGCGAGTGGGATGTCATCGTCTGCGGCGCGTCCTTCGCGGGCCTCGCCGTGGCGCGCGAGCTGCGCGGCTCCGGCGCCTCGGTCCTCGTGCTCGACCGCTACGAGATCGGCGAGCGCCAGACGAGCGCCTGCGCCGCGCCCACCGAGCTGCTGCGCCACATGGGTCTCGAGGCCTCCGTCCGCCAGACCTTCGCCACACTGCTGGTCCACACCCCGCGCGTGCGCGGGCGCTGGCCGCTGCCCTTCACCTTCTCGACGTTCGACTACCGGCAGCTGTGCGAGCTGCTGTGGGCGCAGTGCGGGGACGCCGTCTTCGAGACCGCCGCGGTCGGCGGACGCTCGGGCCCGGTCGTGCACACAGACCGCGGAGACCTGTCGGCTCCGCTGATCGTCGACGCCCTCGGCTGGCGGCGCGTGCTGTCGACCGGTGAGGCGATCCAGCCGCCGGAGGCCACGCTCTCGCGCGGGCTGGAGGTCCATCCGTCCGGCGCCGGCGACGACCTCGAGCTGTGGCTGGATCCCGGCTACGTCACCCCCGGCTACTCGTGGTCGTTCCCCGCGGGCGACGAGGTGCGCGTGGGCGTCGGCTCCTTCGACCCGCGCGTGAAGGTCAAGGAGCCGACGGTCGCGCTGGTCGCCGACGTCGGCCGCGACCCCGACGGCTACCAGGGCAACTGGATCCCCCACCGCCTGCGCCCCGCCACCGAGGACGGCGTCTTTTATGTCGGCGACTCCGCTGGTCACTGCCTGCCGACGACCGCCGAGGGCATCCGCCCCGCGCTGTGCTTCGGCGTCCTGCTCGGCCGCGAGCTGCGGGCGGTGATCGAGGGCCGCCAGGACCGCGCGGCCGCGCTCGAGCGCTACGCGGCGGCCTCCGCGGCACACCGCCTCCCGTTCGAGTGTCTGTACCGCGTCCAGCAGTCGATCAAGCACCTCCACGGCCCGTTCCTGGACCGCCTCACGCGCGTCTTCACCCGCCGCCGGCTGTCGTTTTGGGCGTTCGACAGGTACCTGCGCATCTGCCCGCCGGAGGTCGTGCTGCCAGTCCCGCCGGCGGCCCGGGACGCCGCGCCGCCGGTCGCGGATCTGGCATCTATCTGAATGCCGGATCTGCGGATGGTGGGCGCGCGCGAGGCCGAGCGCCGCGGCGGCTAGCATCGCGGCCGGTCGGTCCGGCCGCGCGCAGATCACGGGTCGCCGGCCGCCACGTGTCCGTCGGCACGATTGGCAGATCTGGCATCTCATGGATGCCGTATCCACCGTTGCTGCCCGGACCCCGCCCGCGTCACCGATGATGACCCGATGAGGCGTCGCCCTTGGCTCACGTCGCTACTCCCGCACGATCAGGTAGGTGCCCGCCGCCAGCAGGAGGACTCCAACCACCTTGATCAGCGTGATCGGGCTCTTGGCGACGCCAAGCAGGCCGAACTGGTCGACGATCAGCGAGGCGGAGAGCTGCCCGGCGACGGTCGCGGCGGTGACCGGGCCCGCCCCGAGCGTGCGCACCGTGATCAGGACCGTCGAGACGTAAGCTGCGCCGAGCGCGCCGCCGAGCAGGTAGTACCAGGCGACGTGCCGGGCACCGCCGATCGTGCCGAGCCCGCCCTTGGCCAGCGCGGCGATGAAGCACAGCAGCACGGTCCCGATCGCAAACGACGTCAGAGCGGCCTGCGCGGAGCCGATCGCACGGCCCAGCCCCGCGTTGATCGGCGCCTGCAGCGCGATGAAGCAGCCCACGCCGGCCGTCAGGATGGCAGCGCTCCCGCGGTCCATCGGCTCACTTCGCCTCGAGCCAGTTCGGCCCGACGCCCGACTCCACCGCCAGCGGCGGGTCGAGCTCGCAGGCCGCCACCATCTCGCGGCAGACGATCTCCCGCGCGGCCTCCATCTCGGCCACGGGCCCCTCGAAGAGCAGCTCGTCGTGGATCTGCAGGATCACGCGGGTGGACAGCCCGGCGGCGGCCAGGGCGTCGTGGCAGCGCACCATCGCCATCTTGATGATGTCCGCCGCGGTGCCCTGGATGATCGTGTTGACGGCCAGGCGCTCGCCGAGCTTGCGCACGCCCCAGTTGCGCGCGCGCAGCTCCGGGATCTGGCGGCGGCGGCCGAACAGGGTCGAGACGTAGCCGTCGGTCGACGCCTGCTCGACCGCGTCCTTCATGAACTGCGCGACCGCCGGGAAGCGCTCCAGGTAGCGGTCGATGAACTCCTGCGCCTCCTCCAGTGCGATCCCGAGGCGGTCGGAGAGGCCGTAGGAGGAGAGCCCGTAGACGATGCCGTAGTTGACCATCTTGGCCTTCGAGCGCATGCCCACGTCGAGCTGCTCCGCCGGCAGGTCGAAGACCTTCGAGGCCGTCTCGGTGTGCACGTCCTCGCCGCGCAGGAAGATGTCGCGCAGGACCTGCTCGCCCGCGATGTGGGCGAGGATGCGCAGCTCGACCTGGCTGTAGTCGACCGACAGCAGCGCGTTGCCCGGCTCGGCGACGAAGCAGCGCCGGATCTCGCGGCCCGTCTCGGTGCGAATCGGGATGTTCTGCAGGTTCGGGTTGATCGAGGACAGCCGTCCGGTGGCGGTCGCCGTCTGCAGGAAGGTCGTGTGCAGCCGGCCGTCGTCTGCGGAGATGTGCGCCTTGAGGGTCTCGAAGTAGGTCTGCGCGAGCTTGGAGAGCTCCCGGAAGGTCTCGATCTTGGGGATGATCGGGTGCTCGTCGCGGATCGCCTGCAGGACGCGCGCGTCGGTGGAGAAGCCCGTCTTCCCGCGCCGCTTGCGCGACAGGGCGAGCTTGTCGAAGAGGATCGTGCCGAGCTGCTGCGGCGAGCCGATGACGAACTCCTCCCCGGCCAGCTCCCAGATCTCGCGTTCGAGGATCACGCAGCGCTCGGTGATGCCGCGGCCGACGTCGTCCAGGCGGGCCGTGTCGAGCTTGATGCCCTCGATCTCCATGAAGCGCAGCACCCGCACGAGCGGCAGCTCGACGTCGCGCAGGAGGTCCGTGAGGCCGCGCTCGGCGAGCTGCTCGCGCTGGCGGACGGCCAGCTCGAAGATCAGGGCCGCCTCGGTCGCGAGCTCGTCGTCGGAGGTGACCGCCATGCCGCGCTCCTCGGCGAGCTCGTGCAGCGGGTAGCCACGGCGGGCGGGGTCGAGCAGGTAGGCGCCGATCTCGGTGTCGAAGACGAGGTTGGACGGCACCGCGAGCAGCGCCTTGGCGTCGTGGGCGATGACGGCGCGGTCGCCGGCGGCGGCGACGAGCTCGGCGGGGTCGGCGACCTCGCCCGCCAGGGCCGCGCCCTCTCCGCCCCAGGCGCCGAAGCGCCAGCCCTCGGTCACCGCGAGCAGCTCGCCCTCGGGGACGATCGGGGCGAGCGCGGCCAGCGCCAGCTCGTCGCCCGTCAGCGCGGCCACGCCGGCGGCGGGGCCCGTGGTCACGGGCAGCGCGATCGCCGTCGCCGTCTCCGGGCGCGGAATCTCCGCCTCGGTGTCGCCGAGATCCTCGAGCGCCTCCTCGAGGCGGCGCAGCGGATCACGCAGCTCGAAGTCGCGAAACAGCTCGCGCAGCCGCGAGCGGTCGGGGGCGCGGACCAGCTCGGCGTCGAGGTCGAGCTCGACCGGGATGTCGCGCTTGACGGTCGCCAGCACCTTGGAGACGCGCGCGTCCTGCGCATGGTTGATGAGGTTCTCCTTGCGCTTGGCACCGGAGATCTCGTCGACCGAGGCGAGGATCGTCTCGAGGTCGCCGAAGCGCTGCAGCAGGTCCGACGCCGTCTTCTCGCCGATGCCCGGGACGCCCGGAATGTTGTCGGAGGTGTCGCCCTTGAGCCCGTAGAAGTCGGGGATCAGCTCGGGCGCGATGCCGTAGCGATCGACCACGGCGTCGCGGTCGTAGATCTTGGTCTCGGTGATGCCGCGCGCGGTCGCCATTACGCGCACGCCCTCGCCGACGAGCTGGAACGCGTCGCGGTCGCCCGTGACGATCATCACCGGGATGCCGGCCTCGCGCGCGCGCTCGGCCAGCGAGGCGATCACGTCGTCGGCCTCGTAGCCGTCGACCTGCATGTTCGTGTAGCCGAAGGCGTCCACGAGCGGCGCCAGCGACGGCCACTGCTCGCGCAGCAGGTCGGGCTGGCGCAACCGGCCCGCCTTGTACTCCGTGTAGACCTCCTTGCGCCCCGAGGAGCCGGCGTCCCAGACGACGACGGTCGGGGCGACGCCGTGCTCGGAGATCAGCTTCACGAGCATCGAGGCGAAGCCGAAGATCGCGTTGGTCGGCCGCCCGTCGGACGTCGCGATCGACTCCGGCAGCGCGAAGAAGGCGCGGTAGGCCAGCGAGTTGCCGTCGATCAGATACAGCTCGCGCTGCGGGTCGCCGTTGGTCGCAGCCGTCATGGCGGGCAAAGACTACGATGCCGCGGTGCCCGCACCGACCTCCGCCCCGACCGGCTAGCGCCGATGGACCTGCGCGCGCTGCAGTGCTTCGTGGCGGTCGCCCGCCACGGGCACTTCACGCGCGCCGCGGAGGACCTCTACCTCACGCAGTCCGCCGTCTCCCAGCAGGTGCGCCGGCTGGAGGCCGAGCTCGGCCTCGCCCTGCTGCGGCGCGGATCGCGCGCGGTGACGCTGACCGCGGCCGGCGAGGAGCTGCTGCCCCGGGCGCAGGCGATCCTCGCCGACGTCGACCGCGCGCGGGCGGCGATGGCCGAGCACGCCGCCGTCTCGCGCGGCGCGGTGCGCGTGGCGGCCGCGACCGGCGACGCGCTGGGCCTTCCCCGCGCCCTGGTCGCCTTCAACCGCGAGCATCCGGGGATCCGGGTGGCGCTGCGCTACGCGGTCGCCGGGGCGGTCGTCGACCTCGTGCGCCGCGGGTCGGCGGATCTGGGCGTGGCCGCCGCGGTGCCCGACGGCCTCGAGGTGGCGCCGCTGGCCGTCGAGCCCCTGATCGTGCTCCTGCCCGAGGGCGAGCCCGCCGCGCCGGTGTCGCTGCAGCGCCTGCGCGAGCGCGCCTTCATCCTCGCCGAGCCGGGAACGCTGCTGCGCGACACGGTCACGGCGGCGTGCGAGGTCGCCGGGTTCGGGCCGGTGCCGCTGTTCGAGGTCTCCGACCCCGTGACCGTGCGAACGCTCGTGGCCGCGGGGCTCGGCGTCGCGCTCGTGCCCGCCTCGTGGGCGGCGCCGCCGCTGACGGTCGCCCCGCTCGCGGGCGCCGAGCTGGTCCACCAGCCACGCCTGCTCACCCGGCCGGACGGCGTCTCGGCGGCCGCGACGCTGCTACACGGCCACCTGCAGCGCGCCCTCTAGCTCGGCCTCCAGGCGGCTGCGGGGCCGCGAGCCGACCAGCGTGAGCACCGGCGTGCCGTGGCGGAAGAGCATCAACGTCGGTGCCGAGAGCACGCCGTAGCGGGCGGCCGTCACTTGGTTTGAGTCGAGATCGAGGGCGAGCACGCGCAGGTCGTCGCGGTCGGAGTCGAGCGCCTCGAGCACCGGCTTCATGAGGCGGCAGGGGCCGCACCACGGCGCGGTGAAGTCGACGAGCACCGGGCCGTCGGCCTCGAGGACGTCGGCGCTGAAGTGGTCGTCGGAGGTGAAGATGAGCATTGCCACAGCGTCGCGCCGGGACCCGCCGCGCGCAAAGCCGAGCACTGATCGCGCCGAGCAGCGGCGCTACTGTCGGGCTCGGTGAGAACTTCAAGCCAGGCCGAGCCATGCGGGTGACGCTGACGGGCGCGTCCGGACTGATCGGCACGCGGCTGGTGCGCGCGCTGCGCGACCGCGGCGACGAGGTCACGGTGCTGACGCGCAATCCGCAGAGGGCGCGCGCGGCGCTCGCAGACGTGGGCGCGGTCGAGTGGGCCGACCCCAGCTCCATGCCCGCCCCCGCGGAGGCGCTCGCCGGTCGCGACGGTGTCGTACACTTGGCGGGCGAGCCCGTGGCGCAGCGCTGGTCGGACGACGTCAAGCGACGCATCCGCTCCTCGCGGGAGCTCGGGACGCGCAATCTCGTCGCGGGCATGCGCGCTGCCGGCCCCTCCCCGGGAGTGCTCGTCTCCTCCTCGGCGGTCGGCTACTACGGCCCGCGCGGCGACGAGCGCCTCGACGAGCAGACGCCGCCCGGCGACGGCTTCCTCGCCGAGGTGTGCGTGAGCTGGGAGCGCGAGGCACTGGCCGCCTCCGAGGTCGGGACCCGCGTGGTCGTGGTCCGCACTGGCGTCGTGCTCGACGAGGGCGGTGGCGCGCTGGAGACCATGCTCCCGTTCTTCAAGCTCGGCCTCGGCGGCCCGGTCGCCGGCGGGCGCCAGTACATGCCTTGGATCCACCTCGATGACCTCGTCGGCATCTACCTGCGGGCGCTCGACGACGCGGCCTGGTCCGGGCCCGTCAACGGCTCGGCGCCCGAGCCGGTCACGAACCAGGCGTTCTCGAAGGCGCTCGGCCGGGCGCTTCACCGGCCCGCCTTCGCGCCGGTGCCCAAGCTCGCGGTCAAGCTGCTCTTCGGCGAGATGGCCGATGTCGTGACCGAGGGTCAGCGCGCGGTCCCCGCCCGCACGCTCGAGCTCGGCTACCGCTACCGCCATGCCGACCTCGAGGCCGCGCTGCGCGCCGCCCTCGGCAAGAGCTAGCCGCCGCGGGCCGCGAGCGGTACCGTTCCTCGGCAACATATGACTCCGTCCCATGACGACTCCGGCTTCGACGGCGGGGACGCCTGGGAGGCGGCCCGGGCCGCACAGCGCGCCCACGTCCAGGCGCTGCTGGCCCCGCGGCAGCGGACCTGCCCGACGTGCGGGGAGGCCGTCACCGGCGCCGGCGCGACCTGCCCGCACTGCCACAGCCCGATGGTCGTCCGGCGGCGCGACTTCCGGCCCACGCGGCGGACGCTCGCGCTCCTCGCCGCGGGACTGATCGCGGTGGGGGTCGCGATCGCCATCCTGATCCCCGGCCTGCGCGACTCCGCGAGCCGGGAACGGCGCCTCGCCGCCGCTGCGCAGGCGCGCTTGGTGGCGGCCGAGCGCGCGCGGCTGCGCGCCGACGTGCGCCCGCACCGCGCCGCCGGCCCGGGGCGCCGCACCGGAGAGGACCCGCTGGCCTACCGGGCGCGGCTGGTGAGCGCCGCCAAGCGCCTCGTCACGGCCGACGCGCGCGCCCGCGTCAAGGCCGGGACGATCTCCGGGAGCGTCGCGGGGACCCAGTGCACGCCGTATCCGGCGGGCCCGGCCCGCGACGCGCTCGAGGCCGACCCGAAGGTGCCCCGCGGGCGCTACGAGTGCCTCGCCTACGCGCGGCGGTTCGCGCTGTCAGAGCTCGAGGGCAAGCAGCGCACGGGGATCATCGGGAGCCCGTACTGGCTCGTCGCCGACTACGGGTCGGGCCGGATGACCTACTGCAAGATCACCCCCAAGGTCGGCGAGGGCGGGCGCTCCCTGGCCAGCGTGCCGGTCCCCGTCCCCTGCCGCGACCCACTGCGCGCGGCGGGCTGAGCTACTCCTTGCCCTGCTCGCCCTTGACCGTCGAGCCGAACGGGCCGACGGTCTTCCACAGCGACTCGTCCCTGGCCGGCCAGGCCAGCCAGACGATCACGCCGATCACGTTGAGCAGCAGCCCGCTGGCGAGGCCCGGCCGCTCGCCGTAGCCCTTGCGCTGGGACAGGTAGGCCCCGGCGATCGCCGAGGCGAGCCACAGGTAGGTGAGAAAGAGCGCCGAGGCGCCCAGGAGGGCGAAGACGGAGGTCATATTCCGAGGTAGGCCTTCTGCACGTCGGGGTTCTCCTTCAGCGCCGCACAGTCGTCTGAGAGCACGACCCTGCCTGTCTCGAGCACGTAGCCGCGGTTGGAGACGTTGAGGGCGTGGGTGGCGCTCTGCTCGACCAGCAGGATCGTGACGCCCTGGCGGTTGATCTCCGCGACCGTCTCGTAGATGCGGTCGACGAGGATCGGGGCGAGGCCGAGCGACGGCTCGTCGAGCAGCAGCAGGGCCGGCGACGCCATCAGGGCGCGTCCGATGGCGAGCATCTGCTGCTCGCCGCCGGACATCGTCCCCGCCTTCTGCTTCTCGCGCTCCTTGAGGCGCGGAAAGAGGTCAAAGACGCGCTCGAGGTCGTCCTTGATGCCGCCGTCGCGGCGCAGGTAGGCGCCCAGCTCGAGGTTCTCCCGCACGCTCATGCGCTGAAAGCAGCGCCGTCCCTCCGGCGACTGCGAGATGCCGTAGCTGACGATGTCCTGGGCCGGCGTCTTGGAGATGTCGCGCCCGCGGAAGCGGATCGCGCCGGTGCGCGGCGGGGTCAGGCCCGAGATGGACCGCAGCGTGGTCGACTTTCCGGCCCCGTTGGAGCCGATCAGCGTCACGACCTCGCCCTCGTTGACCTCGATCGAGACGCCCTTGAGGGCCTCGATGGCGCCGTAGTAGGTGTGGATGTCCTCGACGGACAGGAGCGGTTCGGCCATTGGTGCCTCCTACTCCTGCTTTCCGAGGTAGGCCTCGATGACCCGCGGGTCGTTGCGCACAGCCTGCGGCTCGCCCTCGGCGATCTTCTCGCCGTGATCGAGCACGGTGATCTGCTCCGAGACGTCCATGACGACCTTCATGTCGTGCTCGATCAACAGGATCGAGACGCCCTTCTCCTCGCGCACCCTGCGCATGAAGACGGTCAGCTCGCCGGACTCCGCCGGGTTCATCCCCGCGGTGGGCTCGTCGAGCAGGAGCAGCTTCGGGTGCGAGGCCAGCGCGCGCGCGATCTCGACGCGCCGCTGGTCGCCGTAGGCAAGCTCGGAGGCGAGGCCCTCGTGGTGGCGCTCGCCCACGCCGACGTAGGTGAGCATCTCGCGTGCCTGCTCCTCGATGTCGCGCTCCTCGCGCCGCGTCCGCGGCGGCCGGCCGATGGCGCCGAAGACCCCGGATCGCATGCGGCTGTGGCTGCCGACGAGCACGTTCTCGACCGCGGTCATCGTGCCGAACAGGCGGATGTTCTGGAAGGTGCGCGCGACGCCCGCCTTGGTGATCCGGTCCGGGCGGTTGGCCGTGACGTCCTTGCCGTCGAAGAGGACCTTGCCGAAGCTCGGCTTGTACAGGCCGGTCAGCATGTTGAAAAAGGTCGTCTTACCCGCCCCGTTGGGCCCGATGATCGACACGATCCCGCCCGTGGGCACGCTGAAGGAGACCTCGTTGACCGCCACGAGCCCGCCGAAGATCTTCGTCAGGCCCTGGGTCTCAAGGACGGATTCGGTCATTGCTTGACCTCGTAGACGGATTCCTCGGCGTCGAGGCCCTCGGTGAGCTCTCTGGCCCGGCGCTTCTCCGGGATGAGGCCCTGCGGGCGCAGCACCATCATGATCACCAGCAAGAAGCCGAAGATGCCGAAGCCGAGCTGACTGGGGTCGAAGTCCAGACCGAACTTCTGCGGCACCCCGTTGAGCGCGGGGATCAGGCCGCGGTTGATGACGGTCAGCACCACCGACCCGACGACCACCCCCCAGATCGAGCCCAGACCGCCCAGGATGATCATCGCGAGCACGAAGATCGAGAACGAGAAGGCGAACTGGTCGGCGTTGACCTCCTGGATGTAGGCGCCCAAGAAGGTGCCTGCCACCCCGCCCATGGCGGCCCCGATCGCGTAGGCCAGCAGCTTGACCTTGACGGTCGGGATGCCCATGGAGACCGCGGCGACCTCGTCCTCGCGCACCGCGATCCACGCGCGGCCCAGCCGCGAGTCGCGCAAACGGAAGTTGATGAACAGCACGATCAGGGCGAGGATCAGCGCCAGCCAGTACCACGGCCGCAGGTCGAGCGTGGTGAACTGGCCGAGGACAGGGAGGTTCGGCGAGTCGATCGGGGTGATCCCGATCTTGCCGTTGGTGATGTTCTGACCGGCGATGTCGCTGCCGTTGACGGCGACCTTGCCGATGATCTCGCCGAAGGCCAGCGTGACGATGGCGATGTAGTCGCCGCGCAGCCGCAGGGTCGGGAAGCCCAACAGCGCGCCCAGCCCGGCCGCCAGCACGGCCGCGGCGATGATGATCAGCACGTAGTTGAGGTGGATGCCCGGCTGGGCGTTCAGAAAGGACGTCACGCCGACGTGGACGTTCGGCAGGCGCTCGGCAAAGAAGCTCGACCCGAGCCACCCGATCGTGTAGGCGCCGATGGCGAAGAACGCCACGTAGCCGAGGTCGAGCAGGCCGGCGAAGCCGACGACCACATTGAGGCCGAGCGCCATGATGACGTAGGCGAGCGCGTACGTCGCGTTGTCGAGAAACGTCCCTCCGCCGGCGACGAACAGGGGCAACAGGGCCACGGCTCCGATCGCGACGGCGGCCAGGCCGCGCTGCCCCCAGGGCGTGCGCAGCGGCTCGGTCGCCCGGCGGATCGAGGCCGGTGCCCCGCTCATCCGGCCTCCCGGCCCTTCTCGCCGAGCAGGCCCTGCGGGCGGAAGACGAGGATCGTGATCAGGTAGGCGAAGACGATCGCCGGCGTCCACTTGGTCTCGATCCGGTTGTCCGACAGCTGCTGGATGATGCCGATGATCAGGCCGCCCATCACGGCGCCCTTGAGGTTGCCGATGCCGCCGAGCACGGCGGCGGTGAACGCCAGCAGGCCGGCCTGGAAGCCCTGAAAGAACCAGACGTCGGTCTGATACAGGCCGTAGACGATGCCCGCAGTGCCAGCCGCCATGCCGCCGAGCAAAAAGGTCAGGCCGATCGTGGTGTCCACGTTGATCCCCATCAGGCGGGCGGCGTCGGCGTCCTGCGCCGTGGCGCGCATCGCGCGACCGAGGCGGCTGCGGCCGATGAAGGCCACCAGTCCCACGACGACCGGGATGGTGATGACGGCCGCGAGGACGTCGCCGTTGAAAAACGTCACCCCGGCGACGGTGAACAGCGCGTGCTGGGACTCGATGATGTCGGGGACGCTGCGGTGCGAGCCGCCCAGCCACAGCAGGCCGATGTTCTGCAGGATGAAGGAGAAGCCGACCGCGGTGATCAGCGGCGCCAGCTTGGGCGCGCCGCGCAGCGGCCGGTAGGCGACCCGCTCGATCATCACGTTGAGCACGCCGCAGCCGAGCATGGCCACGACGAGCGTGAGCAACAGGCCGAAGACGATGCCGATGGGCCCGGTGGCGGCCGTCAGGCCGAGCGTGCCGAAGAAGCCGTACGTGATCATCGTGCCGAGCATGAACACGTCCCCGTGGGCGAAGTTGATCAGCTCGATGATCCCGTAGACCAGCGTGTAGCCGATCGCGACGAGCGCGAGGATCGCGCCGTTGGAGAGGCCGTCCTTGATGTTGGTCGCCAGCCGGCTCAGATTGCCGTCCTGGGCGAGGTCGTGGACGCCGAAGGCGACGGGCATCAACAGCAGCAGCCCGATCAGGACGTAGCGCGCGATGTCATCCGACAGCTCGCCACGGGAGCGGCGGGGACGGGATGCGGCGGCGGTTGAAGCCTCCATGCGCGGTGAAGGCCGAGCGACGGGCCGCGCGGGAAGGCTCCCGCGCGGCCGAGCCGTCCGGCTTCGTGCTGTTAGGGCGTCGCGGCCTTGATGGCCTTGTTGAACACGAGCTTGGAGCCCTTGGCGACGTACGCGCCGTAGGTGGTGAGCGTCGTGTCGCCGTCGGCGTCGATCGAGTACGTGCCGAGCACGGAGCTCTTGTCCTTGATCGAGAAGAAGGCCTTCACGACCGCGGCGCGGTCGGACTTGCCCTGGTCGATCGAGTTCAGCACCGCGTCGGCGGCCTCGAAGCCGTACACCGCGTACGGGTCGATCTGGTCCTGCGGCTCCTTGTAGGTGGCCTCGTAGTCCTTGTAGAACTTCTGGCCGGCGGGCGGCAGCTCGTCCGGGGACACGGTCGGGGCCGTGAAGTAGCTCTTCGCCTGGACCGCCGGCGGGATCTCCTTCGTCATGTCGACCGTCGCCACGCCGTCCGGACCGAAGATCTTCGCGTCCGGGAGCGCGGCGTTGATGTCCTTGTAGAGCTGCGGGCCGTTGTTGTCGATGATGCCACCGGTGAAGACGGCGTCAGCGCCCGTCGCCTTGATCTTGGCGGCCAGGGCGCGGTAGTTCGCGGCCTTGCCGTCCCAGGCGTCCTCGCCGGCGATCTTGATGCCCAGCTTCTCGACCGCCGACTTCGTGTTGGCGGCGACGCCCTTGCCGTAGACCTCCTGGTCATCGAGGACGTAGACGCTCTTGACCCCTTCATCCTTCATGTACTGGGCCTGGGCGGCGCCCTGGATCGTGTCGATCGGGACGACACGGCCGTAGGTGCGCTTCTGCGTCGGGTAGTACTTGCCCGGCTCGCCCGGCTCCGCGCCAGCGCCGCCCTTGGTCAGGCCGAGCGCGGTGTTCGACGGGGAGACCTGAAGGATGCCGGCCTGGTTGGTGGTCGGGATCGAGTTCACCGACGCGCCCGAGTTGAACTCGCCGATGTAGGCGATCGCCTTCTTGTCCTGCGCCACCTTGCGCGCGTTGGTCTTCGTCTGGCCGGCGTCCCACTTGCCCTCGGCGGCGGTGGAATCGTCGAGCGAGGTGTAGTTGATCTTGAAGCCGCCGGCCTTGTTGCCGTGCTCCTTGAGCGCCAGCTTGATGCCCTTGATCACGTCTTCGGACTGGGGCCTCGATGCGCCCTGCAGGGGCAGCGAGGAATACAGGTTCAGGGTTCCGCCGCCGGAGTCGGCTGAACCGCCGCCGCCGCCGCCACCGCCCCCACCACCGGAGTCGCTGCCGCATGCCGCGACCGTGACTGCGAGAGCCAGTATGAGGCAGCTCCAAGCTGCCGTCCAACGTACGCGCAAAAGGATCCCTCCTCAAGGGATGTGAGCCATTCCTGCCCGCATCCTACGTGCGCGGCGAGACGCAGCGCAACGACGCTCCCACCTGCGTGTGCGCGAGGCTGCCGGTCAGGGTCAGGTGAACGGCGCGGCGTCCGGCTGCGCCTGCTCTGCGTCCTGGTTGCCCGGGAGCAGCCGCCCGATGCCCTTGATGGTGCCCGCGGCGAGCACGACCAGCAAGAAGAGCATGGCGCCGTCGAAGCCCTTGGCGCCGAAGGCCCAGAGCACGACCCACAGGATCATGCCGACGGCGACGGAGAGGACGACGATCATGGCGGCGATCCTACCGGCTGAGCGCGGCGCTGAGCGCGGCGACCGCCTCGCCGACCGCCGCCGCCGGGTCTGAGCCCGCCTCGGCGGCCTCGGCGGCCGCCCGCACCAGGCGCGAGCCGACGATCACGCCGTCCGCGCCGGCGGCCGCCGAGGACGCCGCGTCGGCGGGGCTCGAGATGCCGAAGCCGAGCGCCACGGGGACCTCGGTGGCCGCGTGCGCGCGCTCGAGCACGGCGCGGATGTCCTCGCCCACCCCGGTCCGCTCGCCGGTGGTCCCGGTCACCGAGACCGTGTAGAGAAAGCCCTGGGCGCGCTCGCCGATGGCGCGCAGGCGCGCCTCGGGCGTGGTGGGCGCGACGAGCGGGACAAGCGCCACCGCCTCGGCGTCGCAGGCGGCCAGGAAGGCGCCGGCCTCCTCGAGCGGCAGATCCGGGACGATCAGGCCCGCCACGCCGCGCGCGGCGAGGTCGGCGACGAAGCGCTCCACCCCGCGGGCGTAGATGAGGTTGGCGTAGCACATGCAGACGACCGGGACGAGCTCGGACAACGCCCCGGCCACGTCGAGCACGTCGGTCGTCGTGGCGCCGGAGCCCAGAGCCTTTGACCCCGCGTCGTGGATTATCGGGCCGTCGGCCAGCGGGTCGGAGTACGGCACGCCCACCTCGAGCAGGTCGGCGCCGGCGTTCACGCAGGCGGTGCCGATCGCGCGGGAGGTCCCCGGGTCCGGGAAGCCGCCCATCAGGTAGGGCATCAGCGCGGCGCGGCGGCCGTCGGCCGCGACGGCGGCGAACGCGGCGGCGATGCGCTCGTGGCCGCCCGCGGTCACTGCGCGAGGACCTCTTCGAGGTCCTTGTCGCCGCGGCCGCTCAGGCAGACCAGGTCGAGCGCGTCGTCGCTCGCGTCCGGGTTGGCCAGGACCCATGCCAGCGCGTGGGCGGACTCGAGCGCCGGGATGATCCCCTCGAGCTCGGCGCAGCGGCGGAAGGCGGCGAGGGCGTCGGCGTCGGTGACCGCCTCGTAGCGCGCGCGCCCGCAGTCGCGCAGCCACGCGTGCTCGGGGCCGGTGCCCGGATAGTCCAGGCCGGCGGAGATCGAATGCGCCTCGAGGATCTGGCCGTCCTCGTCCTGCATGATCGCCGAGAAGGAGCCGTGCAGGACGCCGCCGCGCCCCCCGACGGTCAGCGGGGCGCCGTGGCGGGGCGTGTCGATGCCGTCGCCGGCGGCCTCGACGCCGACGAGCTCCACATCGGTGTCGGCGACAAAGGGCACGAAGGTCCCGATGGCGTTCGAGCCGCCGCCGACGCAGGCGATCACGCGCCGCGGCAGGCGACCGGTCCGCTCGAGCACCTGGGCGCGCGCCTCGTCGCCGATCACCCGCTGCAGGTCGCGCACGATCGCCGGAAACGGCGCCGGGCCGACGGCCGACCCGATGATGTAGTGGGTGTCGCCGACGTTGGCGACCCAGTCGCGGATCGCGGCGCTGACGGCCTCCTTGAGCGTCCGGGCCCCCGCCTGCACCGGCTCGACCGTCGCGCCGAGCAGGCCCATCCGCTGGACGTTGGGCATCTGGCGGCGGATGTCCTCCGAGCCCATGTAGACGACGCACCGCAGGCCGAGCAGCGCGCAGGCCGTCGCGGTGGCGACGCCGTGCTGGCCGGCGCCGGTCTCGGCGATGATGCGGGTCTTGCCCATCCGCTTGGCGAGCAGGGCCTGGCCGAGGGCGTTGTTGATCTTGTGCGCGCCGGTGTGGTTGAGATCCTCGCGCTTGAGGTGGACGGCGTGGCCCGCCGCCTCGGACAGCCGGTGCGCGAGGTACAGCGGGCTCGGGCGCCCCACGTAGTCGTGCAGGAGCGCGTCGAGCTCCGCGCGGAAGCCGGCGTCCTGCCGGCTCGCGACCCAGGCCGACTCGAGCTCGGCGAGCGCGGGCATCAGCGTCTCGGGGACGTACTGGCCGCCGTAGGGGCCGAAGCGGTGCTCGACGGCCGTCATCAGGCCGCGACCGGATGATGGGCGGCCGCGAGGAACGCCTCGAGCCGGACGGGGTCCTTGATGCCCGGCGCGGACTCGGTGCCCGAGGCGACGTCGACGGCGTACGGATGCGTCGCCGCGATCGCCTCGGCGACGTTGTCGGCCGTCAGCCCGCCCGACAGGACGAGCGGCACGTGCGAGCGGCGGGTGCCCGCCAGTCCCCACTCCCAGGTCCGCCCCGACCCGCCCTGCACGCCCTCGGCACGGGTGTCGTAGAGCTGCAGGTCGACGGCGCGGAAGCGATCGGCGTCCTGGACGTCGGCGTTGGAGCCGATGCGAAACGCGCGGATGACCGCGCCGCCGCCCGTCCGGCGCTTGACCTCGTCGCAGAACGAGGTGCCGACGCCGCCATGCAGTTGCACCGCCGAGAAGCCGAGGTCGTTGATCGCGCTGGTCGCCTCGTCGAGCGTGGGGTCGACGAGGACCGCGACCGTCTCGACCCTGCGCCGGTAGCGCGCGGCGATCCCGGCGGCCCACGCGGCATCGGCCGCGCGTGGGGACGGCGGCCACAGGATGAAGCCGAGCGCCCACGCACCGAGCTCGACGGCGAGCTCGGCGTCCTGGGTGCGCGTGATGCCGCAGACCTTGGCCCGTGTCACGGCGTCCATCCTACGAAGCGGAGATCTACTGGTCGGCCTTGCCCGCCGGCCGGTTGGCCAGCGTGACGTCGATCGACTCCGCCTTCCCGGCGCGCACGACGTGCACGGAGACCGTGTCCCCGGGCTTGTGGGACGCGAGTGCCCGGGTCACGTCCTCGGAGGTCCTGGTGGGCGCCGCGTCGATGCCCGTGACCACGTCGCCGCCGAGGATCAGCTCCTGGCCGTTGGCCAGGAGCACGCCACGATCGCCGCCGTAGACCCCCGCGTGCATCGAGGGGCTGCCGGGCACGACGCGCTGCACGAGCAGGCCGGACTTGGCCGGCACCTTGTACTTCGAGGCCATGCTCGCGTCGACGGGGACGAACTCCAGGCCGAGCCAGGGCCGCTCGACCTGACCGTGGTCGATCAGCTGGCGCACGACACCCTTGGCCGTGTCGATCGGGACCGCGAAGCCGATGCCGACCGAGCCCGTCCCGCTGCCGCCCGTCGCGATCTGGGAGTTGATGCCGATCACGCGGCCGCCGGCATCGATCAGCGGGCCGCCGGAGTTGCCCGGGTTGATCGCCGCGTCGGTCTGGATGACGTTCTCGATCGTGTAGCCGTCCGGCGCGGTGATGCGCCGCTGCAGCGCGGAGATCACGCCCGTGGTGAGCGTGCGGTCAAAGCCGAACGGGTTGCCGATGGCGACGGTCGGGTCGCCGACCTGCACCCTGTGGGAGGAGCCGAGCGCGAGCGGCTGCAGCCGGAGGCCGCTGCCGTCGATCTGCAGCAGCGCGAGGTCGGTTGACTCGTCCTTGCCGACGACCTTCGCGACCCGGGTGTTCTTGCCCGAGAGGGTCACGGTCACCAGCGTGGCGTTCGCGACGACGTGGGCGTTGGTGAGGACCCGGCCCTGGCGGTCGAGCACGAAGCCCGAGCCCGTCGCCTCGGTGTCCTGCGGGGCGCCGTAGGGATCGAAGGGCGAGGTCGTGCCCGAGAGCGTCCGCGCCCGGATGAAGGCCACGCCGGGCGCATCGCGCTTGTAGATGTCGCGGGCGGTCAGCGCGCCCGCCGTGTCGCTCGCCCGCGCCCCGGAGAACTGCGCCGACGCGGTCAGCGGCGTCTGCTCGTAGACGGTCGAGGTGTGCTGGCGGCCGACGACGCCCGCGCCCAACAGGACGCCCGCGGTGATGCCGCCGCCGAGGACGGCGGAGGCGAGGGGTGTGACGAGCAGCTTGCGCATCGGGGCCTGCTCAGGGTGGTCGGCCCCTTTGAACGTCGACTAAAGCGTGTCGCGCTCGCTCGTGGCCCCGACGAGCTCCGCGCAGGCGGCCTGCATGTCCTTCGCGCGCATCAGCGTCTCCCCGACGAGCACGGCGTCCACGCCTACGCGCTCGAGCTCCTCGAGCTGGTCGCGCGCCGTGATGCCGGACTCCGAGACCACCATCTTGCCCGCGGGCACGTCGGCCAGCAGCTCGAACGTGCGCTGGAGATCCACGGAGAAGTCCGCCAGGTCGCGGTTGTTGATGCCCAGCAGCTCGGCGTCGGCGCTCAGCGCGACCTCGAGCTCCTCCTCGTCGTGGATCTCCACGAGGGCGTCGAGATCGAGGTCGCGCGCCTCGCGCAGCAGCACCGACAGGTCCGCCGGGTGCAGCGCGGCGACGATCAGCAGGACGGCGTCGGCGCCGGCGACCGCGGCCTCGTAGACCTGGTAGGGATCGACGATGAAGTCCTTGCGCAGGATCGGCAGCCGCGTCGTCGCCCGCGCGCTGCGCAGGTCGTCGAGCGAGCCCTGAAACCAGTGCTCCTCGGTGAGGATCGACAGCGCCACCGCTCCCCCACGCTCGTAGGCCGCCACCACCTCCTCCACGCTCGCGCCGGCGCGGATGACGCCGGCCGACGGCGAGCTGCGCTTGTGCTCGGCGATCACCGCGATGCCGGGATGGGTGAGCGCCTCGGCGAACGGCCGCGGCTCCTCGCGGCCGCCGAGCGCGGCCTGCAGGCGGTCGAGCGGGACGGATGCGCGGCGGCGCGCGACGTCCTGGCAGGTGCGCTCGACGATCTCCTCGAGGATGTTCATGCGCTGGCTACGGGCTCCGCGAGCTCCTGGCAGAGCGCGACGAGGCGATCGAGCGTGTCGGTCACGGCTCCGCAGTCAAGCGCCTCCTCGGCGGCGCGGACGCCGGACGCGATGTCCGCGGCCCGGCCGCAGACGTAGATCGCGGCGCCGGCGTTGAACACGGCGAGGTCGCGCGGCGGGCCGGGCTCCCCCGCGAAGATGCGGCGGGCGGTCTGCGCGTTGTCGGCGGGCGTGCCGCCGGCGACGGCCTCCAAGCCCGAGCGCGGCAGGCCGACGTCCTCAGGCATGATGTCGTACGAGCGCAGCGTCCCGTCGTCGACTTCGACGACGTGCGTCGTCCCCGAGACGCTGAGCTCGTCCAGGCCGTCCTCGCTGCAGGCCACCAGCGTCCTGACTGCGCCGAGCTCGGCGGCGGCGCCCGCGACCGTCGCCACGAAGCGCCGGTCGGACACCCCGATGACCTGGCGTCGGGCGCCGGCGGGGTTCGTGAGCGGCCCGAGGAAGTTGAAGATCGTGCGGACGCCGAGCTCCTTGCGGACGGGCACGACGAAGCGCGTGGCCCCGTGGTGGGCGGGGGCAAACATGAAGCCGAAGCCGACGCCGTCGATGCAGCGGGCGACCGCCTCCGGGGACAGGTCGATCCGCACGCCCAGCTGCTCCAGGACGTCCGCGGATCCGGACTGGCTCGTCGCGGAGCGGTTGCCGTGCTTGGCCATCGCGCAGCCGGCGCCCGCCGCGATCAGCGCCGCCGTGGTGGACACGTTGAAGGTCTGGCGGCCGCCGCCGGTCCCGGCCGTGTCGGTCAGGTTCTCACTCGCGGCGCGGACGGGCGTCGCGAACGCGCGCATGGTCCGCGCCAGCCCGGTGAGCTCG
>JBBQBV010000028.1:0-30648 GCA_038318085.1 Solirubrobacterales bacterium | reverse complement strand
GCCGACGTTCAGTTGGACGAGCTCGGCGGCCCCTACGACCTCGCCTTCTCGCGCTTCGGGACCATGTTCTTCGGCACCCCCGTCGCCGCGCTGCGCAACGTCCGCGGGGCGCTGGTGCCCGGCGGGCGCCTGGTGATGGTGGTCTGGCGCCGGCGCACCGACAACCAGTGGTCCTGCCGGGCGCAGACCATCGTCGAGGGCATCATCAGCCGTCCGGAGGAGTACGACGAGCCCACCTGCGGCCCGGGCCCGTTCTCGATGGCCGACGCTGACACGACGACCGAGATACTCGTGCGGGCAGGCTTCACCGACGTCTCCCTGCGCCGCTGCGACATCCCGATCCTTATCGGGCGCGACGTCGAGGAGGCGATCGCGATGCTGATGGCCATGGGACCGTCCGGCGAGATCCTGCGCCTCGCCGGCGAGCGAGCGGCCCACCTCCACGGCGAGGTCCACGCTGCGTTGCGCGAGGGCCTCGCCGAGTTCGCCGGCCCCGACGGGGTTCGCGCGCCGGCGTCCACCTGGATCGTCACGGCGTCGAGGGAGTGACAAGCGGGGACGTCCGGCGCCTCAGTCGCGACCACGAGCTCCAACAGCGCCCCGGTTGCTCGCCGACAATCCTTTGCTTCGGCGCCGCCCGGTCTGCGTGCAGCAAGCCAACCCGGGTCATCAGGTCAGCTTGAAGGGCTTCGGCCGGAGGTCCACCACGTCGGCGGCTGTCGCGCCCACGTCGGCGGCTTTCGCGCGCTTTACGAGCGCAAGTGGCACGTAGCTGCGCCGAACGCCGTGAGGCGGTCGCGACAACGCCTTGCCCCCCGCCTGCTGCGGCCATTCGATGCTCCCGGTCTCCACGCGGGCGGGAAACACCCAGTAGTCGCCGGCGCGGTAGGTGCCGTCCGCGAATTCGACCTCGATCCCGTCCTCCAGGGCGATCGGGCCGGCGGCAACCTTGAGCGCGTTCCCAGCACCGTCGTTCGGCTTGCTGGACGGTGGCTGGTGGTCCCAGCGGCGCAGCAGCGGGTGCAGATCGGGATCTGAGCCGACCACGCGCTCGGGCGCCGCGTCCAGCGTCACGAGCCGCTCCTTGGGATCGATGTGGATGACCGTGCGAAGCGCCAGGGGCTCCCCATTGAGCACGCTGGCGTCATCGACGAGCTCCACCGAGTCCCCCAGATCGAGCGAGTAGCGATCGTCCAGCCCGAGGGTCGCCAGCTTGACGACCGGTCCCTTGCCTCCGCTCATGATCGGGAAGACGACGGAGCCGTTGTCCCGCGACCACTTGAACGAAGCGTCGGCAACGTCGTCGCCTCCGTTCAGCGCTCCGCCGTGGTGGATCTCGACGCGGTAGAGCTGGTTCTCGAGGCCGCGGTAGCCAGCCCCCGGCGCCAGCGCACAGAGCTCGTCGTCCTTGCCCCCCGTTAGGACAACGGTCAATTCACCGGAGGGCTGGCCGAGGAGCCCGGAGTCGACCTCTTTCTTCCACCACCGATTCAGCGCGGTCGTGCGTGTACTGGGAAGCGGTGCATCCTGCAAGGTGTCGCCGACGCGTATCTGCCAGACCACCTTTGCCCGCGCCGAGGAGTCCCGACCGGCACCCAGCGCAACATCGCTCATCCCCGGCTCTTCGATGAACGTCACAAGCCGCTCCCAGACCTCGAGGTAGACGAAGTACGGGTACTCCTTCGGGATCTTCTGCCGCTCACCGAACCGCGCATCGGGCTGGTGGTAGAAGCTCGCCCCCGGCGCCGGATTCTCGACCAGGATTCCCTCCACGTAGCAGCGACCGGGGCCGATCGTCAGGTCCTCCACCTCGCCGCCGCCGTCGGGCGGAACCAGGCCGATCTCGAAGGCGGCGTCGGACGGCCACGCGTGTGGTCCGAGCAGGTCCGTCACGAGCGTGCGCAGATAGTGCTGAACGATCGCGGTGTGCTCGTTGTGGTCGGCCTCCACGCTGACGCGGCCCTGCAGGGCGACGACCGCGGAGAACCGGTCGAGCGCGTCGAACGTCACACGTGAGAAGTGTCCGTGCATCGGTGCTCCCTAGGTGGCGAACAGGATCCCGGCGGCCATTCCCGCCGGGGTGAACTCGTCCAGCGCGCGGCGTACTGCGCCCTCGCGCTGGGGTTGGAAAAGGTCGTGGTAGACGCCGATCTCGCCGCCGTCGTTCGCACCGCGCGCGATCTCGGGCGCGCAGGTCAGCGCCGGCCGGGCGTAAGCGGGGGTCCCGTAGCGAGTGCTGTCGAACTGCGGCTCGACGCGCAGGGTCTCGGCGGCGACAAGCGCGTCGCGCTCGGCCTCGGTGAGCCGCTGCGCCTCCGCGAGGGTCACCGCGGCGGCGCGCATGAGATCGGGCTGGCAGCGATGGCGCCGTGGGGTGCGCGAGCCCACGGGCACGCTGCAGTACCGCAGGCATCCGAGCTGGCGACGCGCGACGCGCATCTCGCCCGTGAAGATCGTGTCCTCGCCGAGCAAGACGGCGTGGGTCAGCACCCTTCCGAGGACCGTCGTGCGCACAGCCGTCAGCTGGGCGTGCGCATGGCGGTCGTCCGGCGCGCTGAGAGCGTCGGCCTCCGGCCCCGTGGCGTCGAGGACGCTGTCGGTCAGCGAGATCTCGAGCGGCTCGACCGTGACCTCGCTCACGTTGACGAGGATCGAGCCGATGATGCTGCGCTCGACTCGCAGCCGAGCGGTGGTGTCGTCGAGCTCGATGCTCGGCTCGGACTGGTGGGAAGGCCGGCAATCGTGCTCCAGCGACCAGCCGGGGACCAGTGTGCAATGGCGCACCGCGACTTCTCCCACCGGGCCCACGATCTCGACGCTGCGGCCGGTGATCAGCAGACCGTCGAGCACGAGCCGTGGCGGCGCCGGTGGGCACGGGCCGGAGGAGTGGCGGCGGGCGGCGACCCCGCGTACCCGCATCTGGTCGGGGCGGTTGGCGTAGAGGTCGAGCAACCGGATGACCGGCCGCACGCCCTCTGCGGCCCGCAGCTCCAGCCGGTCGCCGGGCGCGAGCTCGATCTCGATTCGCTCCTGGTAGACCTCGCTGTCGACGATCTCGATCACCGCGCCGTCTGGCGTGCGCCCGGCCTTGGAGTCGGCCTCGAAAGCGGCGACGGCGTCCATCACCCGGGCGTGGCCTGCTCCTGCGTCCGCGCCGACCGAGTAGTAGCGCGGCCCGGGCGGCGACAGCTCCCGCGGGTACTCGCCGCCACCCAACTCGTCCGGGAACCCTTCGTTGAAGGTAACCCAGACCCCTTCCTGGGGCTCGTCGCGCGACGAGAAGGCGATCCGCCCGAGCTCGGGATCGACCGCCACCTCGTGCGGACGCGGGCGGTAGGCCCACTCGCTGAGGTCGGCCGCGACGATGTCGTGCACCGGAACGGACCGGTCGGGGCCGTCGCGGCAGATCTGCAGGCTTCGCCCGGGACCGTAGAACTCGGGTGCGCGGTCGTGCAGCGCGCGACGAGTGATGAACGCCGGCAGGTTCGGCTCCTCGGCGATGTGCGTCACGTCGGGCTCGGGGAGCGGGCCGGCGATCAGCGGAACGTCGTTGCCGAGCACGCTGAACGTGTAGCGGTGGCGCGTGCGATCGATGCAGAACGCCTCGGCCCGCGTGCGCGACATCGGCCGCAATCGCCAGGCGAACACCGCGGCCGCGGGGATGCTCCAGCGCGACCGCGTGCGACGCGAGCCGATCCGCGCCACGTCGAGCGTCCGGGCGACCGTGTCGAACGGGCCGCCGAGGCGATCTAGCGCCGCCATCTCGGAGACGTCGAGGGTCCGGCCGCGGTCCAGATGGAGGTGGTTGATCGCCTGATGGACGACCAGCAGCCGGAACGACTCGACCACCCGCGCCGGCCAGCCGGCGAGGTCCGTGGTGAGCTCCTCGAGCACCGCCGGCGTGCCCTTGCGCCGACGGCGACCGATCGCGCCCGCGACCTGCCGGCGCGGCGAAGCGGCGCGCAGGCGGCGGTGGGTCTCGGCCAGCGCAAGCGATCCGAGCTCGGCCGACGGCGGCTCACCGACGAGGTCGCCGATGTAGGGGACCACCCAGACGTCGCAGGTCTCGATGAACCAGTTCTCGTAAAGCCGCTCGATGTCGGCCTGCACGACGTCGACCTGCTCGGAGACCACCTGCAACAGTGCCCGCAGCGGCTCGCCCGCCTCGGCGTCGCGCATCCGGTAGACCGCGGGCAGCAGCTCGTAGAGCCGGTCCGGCTGCGGCGTCATGCGGTCACCTCGTTCAGGATCAGGGTGTCGGGGACCCGCGGCGAGAGGACTGCGAGCTCGGCCGCCAGCAGCGACGAACCCTCCGGCGCGCGGGCGGGCGCGACCAGCAGCCGATCGGGCGGCGCGTCGGCGAGACCCTCGACGAGCGCCTCGAGACCGTCCGGCGTGATCTCCTCGGGCACGAGCGCCATCGCGTCGACATCGACCGAATCGACGCCCGGCACGGCTTGCGCGGCCGCGATCACCTTGCTCAGCACGACCGCCTCGCCGAGCTCGCGCCGGTCGAAGCCCAACGCGTCGAGCAGCGCCGCACGCAGCCGCGGCTCGACCTCGGGCCACGCGTAGTCCGGTTGCACGCGGACGCCCGCGACGAGCACGATCAGCCGCAGCGCGCGAACCGCGACGACCAGCGGCAGGCTCGGGTCGCCGAGCGCCACCAGCGACTCGCGCAGCGCGACGAAGAGATCCGAGCTCTCCGAGAGCGGGTCGTCGTCGACGCCCGCCACGGTGACGTGCACGAACTGGGCGTGGCCGTCGCTGATCCGTGTGGCGCTTGCCTTGCCGATCCCGGCTCGGGCGCGAGCGAAATCGGCGTAGTCGCGCAGCGAGACGAGCCGGTCGAGCGCCATCACGCCGATCGGAAGGCTCCGCCGCGCGGACGCGATGCCCTCCCGGTCTGCTCCGCCCGTGGCGAGGAGCGGATTGATCACGTCGCGTACCCCGAGCGGGCGCGTGAGGAGCTGGGAGATCTTCCCGGCTTCCACGTTGCCGCCGCTCCCGGATCCGGCGCGGTAGACGGCGCGGACGTTGTCGGGCCCCGAAGGCAGCCGTGTCGGGCCGGCGAAGATCGCGTGCGTCGCGCCGTCGTCGTCGGTCTGCACGAGGTACTCGCGATCGCCGGGCTGCGCCGACATGAGGTCGTCCGTCTCGTGCCACGCGACGCCGTCGACGCGCACCTCCAGCGTGTTCAGGGCGCCGGCGGCATTGGCCGCCGGAAGGTTCGTCAACGGCCCGAGGCTGAGCTGAAAGGTCTGCAGCGGCTGCGTCGGGTCGCCGCCGCCGAGCACTTCTGCGTGCGTCTCCCCATGAGTCGACTTGGCCACGTTGGCCCAGACCTTCACCGTCGTGCGGGCATACCGGTAGCTCAGCGCGGTTGCAAGTCGCAGCACCGTGTGGACCTTGTCGCCGGGCAGCGTCGTGTCGACGCGCTGCTCGGCTGCGGCGAGCATCACGAGCTCCCCGCCGCGCACGCCCGTCACGCCGGGGATGTCCGTGCGCTCCCCCGTGACGATCAGGCGGCGGCCGGACAGCAGTCCGTCCTGCACGCCGTCGAGCGTGATGCTCTCGCCGGCGACGTCGAGCCCGATCGGCTCCGGCGCGAGCGTCAGCGGCTCGGCGTCGAGGTGGATGGTGGTGTGACGGACCGCGGTAAGCGGCGTGTCATCCCCGAACTTCACGCCGAGCCAGCCCTTTCCGAGCTCAAGCTGCGTCACGCTGGCCGCCATGTGGTAGGCGCCGACGCCCCGCTTGACGACACCGGTGACCCGCCGCACGTCGAGTTGCGTCGGGGGCGCCGCGGCGGCCGCCCGCGGTCGCTCGACGACCACCCATGAGCCTACGTGGACGGAGGGGTAGAGGCCGTCGAGCGCGACCGCACCCTCCGAGTGAGGCGACTCGCCCTCGGCGGCGATCGACGGCGAATGGCCGTCCAGAAACCACTCGGCTGAGCCGATCAACCTCGAGCCCTTGTACTCGGGCGCGAGCGGCGCGGTCGCGCCGAACGGCTGCGGATGCTTCGACAGGCCGTAGAGCGCCTTCAGCGGCGCCGTCACCGCGAGGCTCGCCTCGCTCAGCGCGCGGTGGAGCATCCCGGCCAGCTCGGGGCGCAGCACCGAGAGCAACTGCGCGCTGAGATCGCCGCCGGCGGCGAACAAGGCACGCGAATCGCGCGTCAACCGCGCCGCCGAGGCCGGCGTGCTGCTCGGCGCTCGCGTGAGCGGCGCCGTGAGCGCGCTGAGGGCCGCGCCGATTGGATCACCTCCCGACTTCTCCCGGCGCGCGGACAGCGCGGCCTCTTGGTCCTCGGCCCGCGGATCGGCCTCTGTGAGCAGGCGGACGACCTGGAGGAGCCACGTTCGAGTCGGAGAATCCGCGTCGCCCTTGTCGAGCGCTTCGAGCGCGGCGACGACGCCGTGGCGCACTGTCCGCACTCGGCCGCTCAGGGTGCCGGTCAAGGTTCGATCGGCGCGCCCCTCGGTTGCGAGCTCGAGAACGCCTTTCGCCAGAGCCCGGAGCTGGTCCGCCGGCGGGTCGATCGCGGCCTTCTCGCGGCCCTGCTCGTCGAGCAGGGCCGCGAGCCGCTGGCATCGCTCGCGGATCGGTAGCCCGAGCGCCACCGTGGTGCGCTTCTTTTCGTGGTCGATGGTCAACGAGACGATGCGGCGCACGACTTGGTGGCCCTCACCGTCGCCGAGCTCGAAGAGCAGCAAGTCGCCCGAGGCAAGCGTCTGGACGGCGCCTTCGAGCACGACCATCGGCATGAACGTCGCCCGCACGCGATCGATCCGCTGTGGCTGCTCGGTACGTGGGAGCAGCGTGTTCCAGGCCGGCCGCGCGAGCAGATCCTCCGCGGTCTCGAAGCTCGCGGGGAGGCCGCCCGGCGGCGGCATGCTCTGCGCGCGGGTGCCGGTGGCGATCGTCACACCCTCCGCGCTCGCCGGATCGTCGGCCAGCGTGAACGCCAGGTAGGCGGTGGAGGAGATCGCCGGCCGCAGCTCGTAGCCGAGCAGGCGGCCGAGCTCGACGAGCGAGCGGCGCTCGATCGCCGTGCGCAGGAAGCCCTCGTTGGCGATTCGCTCCTGGTAGAAGGTCAGAACGTCCGCGACGGTCGCCCAGGCGTCGAGCAGCGCGATCGAGGGATCATCCGAGGTGCGCGTGGTGAGCGCCTGGAGCGGTCGCCGCCCGAATCCCTCGCCGGGCAGCTCGTGGGTGGTGAGCCGAGCGAGCATCGTCTCCAGGAACGTGCCGTGGGTGCCGGCGCGATAGGCCAGCGCGTCGAGGGCCGGTGGGTTCGCGACGCTGACCGGAGTGGCGGCGCGCGTGCCCTCGCAACATCCGCACGGCCGGCTCATCGCCCGCCTCGCAGATCGAGCTGGAGCCGGCCGCGCTCGGGCTCGTTGGGGTCGTTGGCCAGCTCGGGGATCTCCAGTGGACCGAGGGCGAGCACGCCGTCGGCCGGCATGCCGTCGGCCGCCGGGGCCTCCGGTGAGGAGAGCCGCCGCAGCCGTGTGACCTTGACCAGTTCGACGCCGGGCACCGCTTGGGCGACGGCGACCAGCGCGCTGGAGCGGATGTCGCTGCCGAAGCTGAGGACGTCTGGATGGAAGAACCCGCGCCTGCCGGCCGTGAGCGTGCGGTCGGAGAGCGCGTCGAGCAGAGCTTCGCGCACCGTGGCGGCGCGATGCTCGGCCGCGACGCAGACCGTCAGCGCGACGTCGAGCGCGGTGGGAACGGCCGCGGCCACACGCAGGTCGTGACCGAGACGGCGGACGGGCCCCAGCCGTGCGGCGACTGCGGCGGAGACGGCATCGGGCTCGGGGGCGGCGGCCAGCACGTCGAGGCCGACATGGGCCTCGAACCAGCTGCCGGTCCAGCGCAGCCGGGCCGCCGCGCGCTGCACGTCGGCGACCTGCTCGGCGAGCTCGGCGTAGTCGCCGGCGGTCAGGGCGCGCTCGCGCACGCGGCGAAAGGCCGTGGGGGCCGCGAGCCGCGCGGCCGGGACCGGCTCGGGGTCCGTGCCGCCAGCCGCCGCGAGCGGGTTGCGGACCCGTAGGACCGGGGCGTCGTCCGTGCGCAGCACGATCCGCGAGATCGACTCCGGCCCGACATTCGCGGCGCCGCCGTTGCCGAGCCGGTAGTGCGCCGTCATCGAGGCACCCACCGGGACCTCGCGGACGCCGGGACCGAAGCGCAGGTGCAAAGCGCCGTCGTCGTCGGCCTCGCCGACGAGGTGACGGTCGCCCAGACCGCTGTGGAGGACGTCGCGGCGCGGCTCCCAGCACCGGTGCCGTTCCTCGCCGGCACCGTAGTTCGGGCGTCGCCGTTCCGGCGGCGACGCAGGCTCGGGGACGGGGCCCTCGTCGATCCAGAGCGCCGGCAGCGCGACGCGCGGGTCCTGCGCGAGCGCGCCGCGCGCCGGACCGTGCAGCCCCGGCCCCTGCAGGTCGTGGCGCGCGGCATGGCGCTCGCCCCACAGCTCGACGAGCTCCTCGATGACGATCAGCGGCAGCACGTCGCGGTCGCGAGCGCGCTCGGCGAGCGCGAGCGTGCGCCGCTCCTTGTCGGCGAGCAGGTGGCCCGCCCGCGCGGCGAGGCGCTCCAGCGCAGCGAGCTCCTGCGCGTCGCCCTTGGCCCGCAGCAGGCCGGCGTCGGTCAATGCGCGCGAACCGAACAGCGCGACCAGCTCCTGGCGACCGACATCGCCGAGCTGGGCGCCACCGCATGCGTCCTCGACGAGCCGAGCGATCCGCGCGTGCACCCGCGCCGGGATCGCCGCGACCACCTCGGCCTGGCGGCGGGCCAGCGCGGCGGGGTCGGGGAACGGAGTGACCTGGCTGACCGGGCGATGGGCCAGCACGGGCGCGTAGGGCGCGGGGACCGGCAGGCGGTCCGCCGGATTGCACGGGCCGTCACAGGCCGGGCCGGGCTCGCCGGCCGTGCGCGGATGGAGTGGATCGCCTTCGCCGTCGCACCATCCGATCGTCGCGCCGTGGTCGACCAGCACGACGTTCCCGCACGCGACGCTGACATCGTCGATCGGCGCGCAGTCCTCGCCGGCGAACGTGGAGACGCAGAGCGCGAAGTCCAGCGCGTCCTCGCGGCCCCAGGCGACCTCGACGATCGGCTGATCGTAGAGCGGATCGCAGTCCTGCCGGACCTGCGTCAGCCGCACGGCCTGGCGGTGGGCGGGATCGGCGTCGGCCGGATTGCCCGTCTGCGGCCCGATCCGCTCCTCGAAGATCAGCACGTCGCCGGGCTGGAGCGAGAGCGCACGGTCGCGCTGATGGCGATACGGACCCTCACCGGCCTCGATCCACGTGTCCTTAAGCGTCGCGCTCGTCGCGCCGGCCGGCAGGCAGCACTCGCTGTCGCCCCAGGTCCACAAGGAGATGACGTTGTGGTCCGGGTCGAAGCGCAGCTCGGGCTCGGGTCGTCCGGCGATCTCGGCGCAGGGCCGGGCGTCGCCGATCGGCTCGAACACCGGGCTCCCGGCGGCCTGGAGCGCGCGCAGCTCGTCGCACCCGAGCGCGACCGACGGGAACGGGGTCTGACTTGGCGCGGCGACGAAGCAGACCTCCCTCGCCTTGACCCGCAGCGGCTGCTCGACCTCCACGCAGACCCACGCGCGGGCGTTACAGCCGTCGTGCAGCGCGTAGTCGACCAGCCGGGCGTGCCGGCGCACCGAGATGCGCCGCCGCGCGGTGTCGATGTAGGCCTCCGTCGCGACCGCGTCCTGCTGGTAGGACAGGTGGTCCCCGACGTAGGCGAGCAATTCGACGAGCGCGATTCCGAGATCCGGCGCGTGCCGCTCGGTCCACCCCGGCATCACGAGCGCCAGGCGGTCGAGGATCAGGGCGCGGAAGCTCGCGTAGTCCTTCGCGAGGTAGGAGATGTCCGGCTCGGGCGGCGCCTCGGCCGCGCAGTCGGGCTCGACCGGGCAGTCGAGGTCGCTGGCACAGCCCGCCTTGAAGCTGAACTCAAGCGCGGAGTAACGCGGATCGATGCCGGCCATCGGCCGCTGCGCCGCCGCCGCGTCGACGAGCCGCAGGGCGTAGGTCGAGAAGTCACCCGGCCGGTCGACGGTCACCTGCATGCAGTCGTCGAGGTCGGGATCCTCCTCCCGGGCGATCCGCATGCTGACCACGCGGATGTCGCGCACGCGCCGGCCGCCGTCGATGCGCACGTTGGGGAGATCGATCTCGTCGGGGGCCTTGCCGAGGAAGGTGACCGTCAGCGTGAGCTGGTCGTCGGAGACCTCGAGATAGTCCAGGCCATTCGAGCCGCGGCGGCGGACCTCCTCGCGGCGCCCCTCCCCGGCGCAGACCAGCTCGCTCATCACGCCGGGCCTGAGGAGGTCAGCGACGCCGTCGCCTGCTCGCCGGTCGCGCGCAGGGTGTAGGTGAGCTCGACGCGCAGGGTCGCCTCCTCGCTCTGCACCGAGAGCGCGTCGATGCGCAGCAGGTCCCCGAGGATCTGCTCCAGGGACGCCTGGACGGTGAACTGCAGGGTCGCCGCGAGCTCGGGGCTGTTCGGTGCGAAGACGAGCTGCAGCACGCCCGTCCCGAAGTCGGGCCTGTTCACGCGCTCGCCGGGCGCGGTCCACAGCAGCTGCTCGACGAGCTCCCGCACGTGCTCGGCCGGCGTGGCCGGGGCGGCCGTGCGACCGTGGTCGTCGAAGCCGAACGGGTAGGCGACGTCGACGTGCACCTAGATCACCACGATGTTCCCGCTGATCGTGATCGTCGGCCCCTGCATCGAGATGGTCGCGACGCCGTTGGTGATGATGATCCCGCCCGCGTCGGTCATCGAGATCGTCGCCGTGCCGGGGGTCTTCATCAGGATCCCGGTCGCCGGCGAGTCGCTCACCGTGATCGAGTGCTGGGTGACGGGGCTGGCGATCGTCGTCTGCGGTACGCCGGGCGGCGTGAGGTTGGCCGCGAGCGGCACGTCGATCGCGCTGCCGGCGATGCAGCCGGTCCAGATCGGATAGTCGGGGTCGCCCTGCTCGAACTCGATCCACACACCGGCGCCGATCATCGGCGTGTACGCGTGACCGGGGGGCATGCACGCCTCGGCCCACGAGGTCGGGATGACGCTCGACACATCGGGGACGATCGCCTGGATGCGGTTGCGGTGCTCCAGGTCGATGTTGTTCACGACGGTCCCGCGGTACTTGCCGAAGAACTGCGTGCCGGCGCCGCCGCTGCCGGCCTCCGCGTCACCGCGGACTCGTTCTGCAAAGCTCCTCATGAAGGCACCCCCGGGACGGTTGAGACGAGCCCGTTGCGGACCAGCGTGAAGTCCTGGTGGTACTCGCCGCGCTTGATCTTGTGCGTCACGCTCTTGACGAAGTAGAGGCCGTCGAACGCGAACCCGGCGCCTCGCACACCGACCAGGCGGCGGGCCTTGAGCACCCTGCCGTAGCGGAGCACGTCGAGGCTGCCGCTGGCCGAGACGGCGTCCGAGGACTTGGCCGCCTTGGCAAGCCCAATCGCCGCCGCCTGTAGCAGCGACAGCTTCGATGTGCCCGTGATCTGGTCGAATTGGTTCGGGATCGGCGGGATCGCGCCGAGCGGAGGGCTGAGCGGGGTGACGTTCGGGATCGGGACCGGGATCGGGGCCTTCGTGATCGGCTCGTGGATGTAGATGAACGGCATCGCCTTGGCCGTGTTGTCGAACTTGAAGCTCATCGCCCCCACGTTCGCGTGCGCGTCCATGTCGAGGCTGAGCGCGGGCTGCGGGATCCCGATGCGGATCTCCGGCCCCCAGTAGGCGATCGAGGTCATCGGCACCGGGCCCGGCTCGACGTAGAACACGTAGCCGATGCGTTCGGCGAGGCGGCTCACGTACTCCAGGTCGGTGCCCTGCTGGCGCGATATTCGATGGGTCGGGCTGTCGACATCGAGCAGGACGCTGGGGATGACGATGGGCGAGCAGCCGAAGACCGCGTACTTGACCAGCGCGAGCGCGACGCGCCCCTCGGCCGGCAGCGCGGGGTAGGGGATTCCGGAGAAGTCGATGTAGTCCATGATCCGGCTGAGGTCCTCGCCGATGACCGTCAGCGTCGCGTGCTGGGGATCGCTGCCCGGGCCGACCTCGTGGTGGGTCATGACGCCGTCGATCAGCACCTCCGGCTGGCCGCTGAGCGTGACCATCACCACCACGCGCACCAGCGGGATGCTCGCGCCACCGCCGATCAGGAACCGCGTGTGCAGCGGCGACCGCGTGCTCATCTGGAACGTCAGCTTGAAGCCGCTGTGCTTGCCGGCGGTGGTGGTGACCTCCACGCTCTGAAGCGCGTCCATGACGTCGCGCGACACCGGTTTCGGCACCGTCGGCCCGATGTACAGGGTCAGGTTGATGCCACTCTCAACCATGCGCGGGCGGGGCCGGGATCCCGGCGGGCAGGGTGATCCGCAGGACGCGACCGATCGGGGTCTCGAGCTGGACCGGGTCGAGCGCCCGGTTGCCGTCGCAGAGCCGCCAGAACTGCTCGGGGTCGCCGAGCGCCGCGGCCGCGATCCGGTCGAGCCGGTCGCCGTCCTGGACGACGTGACGGCCGATCTCCCCCAGCTTGTCGGGGTCGGGAACGAACCGCCGTCGCAGGTACCGGATCTCGCGTCCGTTCGCGCCCACGGCCGCGACGGTCTCGATGCCCGCGTAGCGACTGGTTGGCGGAAAGCGCGGCGCAGTCAGCGCCGGAGGAAGCGACGGGAGGCCGGGGACCGGCGAGCCGCCCCCGATGCCCGCGACGCCGACGGAGCCGCCGGGCGCGCCGGGCGGCAGCAGCGGCATGCCTGGGATCGCGGTCGCGAAGACGTTCACGACGGCAGCTTCTCGAGGCCGAGCTGGGCGAAGCTGCCGTCCGGACTCAGGCTCGCGAGCCTCTCGCGAGCCGCAAGCGCGGACATGAAGATCCCGCCGCCGCGGTGCGCGAAGCCGAGGTCGTCGACGCTGAGCACCCGGAGCCCCAGGCCGACCTTCGCGCGGATCGGGTTCAGCCGCGTGTCGAACGCCTCCTCGGTGATCGACAGCTCGGTCACGCGCACCGGAAGCACTCGCTTGGCACCCCAGATGAACAGCGGCAGCGGAACCTCCATCGGTGCGATCTCCAGCGTGCCCTCACCGGCGAGGCGGTCGAGCCGCCGCAACTGCGCGGCGCTCGGATTGACCATGCCCTCGAGCGCCGCGAGAGCCGGCCCAAGCCCGTTCATCGCGACCACGACGTGCTCGCCGGGCGACTCCAGCTGGTCGGTCGCGTCCAGCTCGCACTCGAGCTTGATCGTCTCGACGGCCGGGCCACGCAGCCGCAACGCCTCCGAGCGATCGGCGCTCTCCCCGACGCCCTTGACCTGCATCGTGCGCGTGACCGTGTCGGGGTTGTACTGGAGCACGATCGTCTTCACATGCTCACCGCTGCGGGGATCGATCTGGACGATCCCGCCGCGGATGAGGTGGGGGGCGAGGGGGGACGAGCCCATTCAATCGAATATTCTTGCGTTGATCGACAAGTCGAATGAAGGCAAGTCGCCCAACCTGCCCGAATTTCGCGCCGCCTCGGGTGGGGCATTCTCCATTACATCCGTGACGATGCCGTTCATCCGAGTGCTGAAGGTCACGCGATCAGGCGTGCCATCTCTAGCGACGTGAGAAAGGCTGAGCTGCCGGATCGTGCGACCGAGCGTCATTTGATCGGCGGAATGATGTCTGTGAAGAAGGTGTACGTTGGCTTTGTGGAAGCAGACTGAACGTTGGCCGCGTAGTTGACCGCGCCCTGCTGGGAACGCGGGTCGAACTCTCCGGGGCTGCGATTCAGTCGTGGGTCCAGTTGCCCGATACGGTCCTGCTCGAGCGCAAAGGCTTCCTGCTCTGTCAGGTTCGCCCGCACCACGATACGGTCGGCTTCCGCAATGGCGGGGTTGTTGTGAATGTGGTCCCAGCCACGATCGACCCAGGTAGTCGGCTTCTGGCCTGCAGCGCCTCCCCCTTTTCCAACGTAGAGGCACTCCCCTTCGCGCGTGTAGTACTCGTAGACCTGATGGCCGGATTGGGACGCTGCGACCTCGCCGGCATCCACATTCCTCAGCATCCACTGGGCACCGCTCTTACGCGGGTTCCCCAAGCTGAGCAGCTTCGTCCGTGGTGGCGGTGGCCCGGCCGGACCGCCAGCGCTGGCGTTCCCCTTACCTGCCGCACCAACCACCGCCGGGGGTGTCGCCACTGCCTTGAGGCCGGGCGCGGCAAGCTTTCCAGGCGTGGCGGCCGCCGCCAGCGATGCCTCCCCGCCCTTGATCCCCTCGCCGGCCAGCACTAGAACCGGTTGGAGCAAACCTGCCCCCCTACTCAGGGTAACTGCACCGCTCTTAATGCTTGAGGTGGCCGCCTTCGCCCCGCCGCCCAGACCTTTTGCAGCGCCACCGGCGCCGTCAACGATCGTGACCAGGTCGGCTACATTCAGGATAACATCGACCGCGCGGCTACCGATCTTTTCGCGACTCTTGTCGCCCTGCCAATGCGCCAACTCAGCCGCAATTTCTACCGCGGCGTCGCCGGTGTCTTTCACGAGAGCGCCTACCCCCGCAACCATCGCCGTAGCAACGCCGTCGGCGCCCTCCTTCGCATAGAGAGTCTCTAGTGCAGCGCGAGTGTTGAGGAGCGCTGCCCCCCGTTTGTCCATGTTGTCCATGATGCCCTTGCCCCACGGGTTCTTGGGATTGACGAAGCTGTCAAGGGCTTCGAAGGTGTGTCCCCCGGGCCGGGGGTTTGCGACGTCATCGAGAGCTTCGAATACGCGTCCGCCAGGCCTGAAGGTACTCCAGAGACTGTGGTCCCCTTCGCCGGCGGGCTGGCGAGTTCCGGTCGGTGCCCTTGTCGGCGGCTTGCCAGCAAGCGCATCGACCGCCCATTGCTGGTCCGGAGGAAAAGACTTAACGGGAGACGGCACGACGGAAAAGGACGGCGCTCCTCTTGGCCTTTGAGTAGAAGACAGCCCGCGGTGGCTGGTCAGCCGGCGCGCCAACGCGAACATGTCCTCATTCTCGGGCAGCACAGCGCTTGCCTCCTGGCGCTGAATTCCGCCCGACGCCACAGTGCTGACCTCAACCGTGAGACCGCGCGCGTTGCGGCTTGCGGCCTGATCCGCATCCCGCTCTGCTGCAACTTGGTTTGAGACAGCAGCCCCTCCCGGCCGCACCTGCTGCACGACGTGAGCCAACTCGTGCGCGAGCAATCTGCGGCCGGCCGCAGAATGCGGCCGGTACGTGTTGGCTCCGAACACAACGTCGCGACCGACCGTGTAAGCGGCCGCGTTAACCGCGCTCGCGGAGACCGCTGCGCGCGCGTCAGTATGGACGCGCACCTGACTGAAGTCGTGACCGAAGGCGGATTCCATCGAGGAGCGGGTGCCATCATCGAGCGAACGGCCGGGCGAGGCGAGAACCCCGTGCACCATCTCTGGGATTGCGGGCTGGCCGCCGCGAGCCGTGGTGCGGCGCTGGAGCACACCGGAGAGGTCGCGCGAAGGCTGCGCGCACTGATCGCAGCGCCCATCGCGCACGACCGGACGGCCGCATTCGCACGTGCGGGCCTGAAGGCGGGCGGAGGAACTCACCGCGCGTGCCCCTCCCTGGCGTTAAACGGCGGGAGCGCGTCGTGGACCTGCTTCGCGAGCTCCCTCGCCGCCGTGTCGTGCGGGCCGGCGGGCGCCGTGGTGCGGACCCGTTCGTCCGCCAGCCGCCGGCGCAGCTCTTCGCCCAGTGCCTCGCGCAGCGCCCGCTCATCCACCGGCCCGTCGACCACCAGCCGGTCAATCGTCACGTTCACCTTGCGCGGCGACGTCATGCCCCCACCTCCAGCGCCGGCCGTGCCAGCGCCGCGTCGGGCAGGGGCAGCTCGAGCTTCGTGAACTCCGTGCCGGCGGCCTCGATGACGGCCGCCATGGTCACCGGCTTGCCGGCGTGCGCGGCTATGAACGCGGCGTTGAGCGCGATGTTCTGCACCATCGCTCCGGTCGCCGGAAGGCGCGCCAACCGGTCGTAGTCGAGGTCCTCCACGTGCGCCTTTGCCGGGAAGACGCCCTCCCAGAGCGCTCGCCGCTGGTCGACGCCCGGGAACGGGAAGGTGACGATGAACCGCAGCCGGCGCAGGAACGCCTGGTCGAGCGCTCCGCGCATGTTCGTCGCGAGCACGGCTAGCCCGCGGTAGCTCTCCATGCGCTGGAGCAGGTAGTTGACCTCGATGTTCGCGTAGCGGTCGTGGGCGTCCTTGACCTCGCTGCGCTTGCCGAACAGCGCGTCTGCCTCGTCGAAGAACAGCATCGCGGGGCCCGACTCGGCCGCGTCGAAGAGCTGGCGCAGGTTCTTCTCCGTCTCGCCGATGTACTTGCTCACGACGGCCGAGAGGTCGATCCGGTAGAGGCTCAGCCGCAGATGGCGGGCGAGCACCTCGGCCGCCATCGTCTTGCCCGTGCCGCTTGGCCCGGTGAAGAGGACGCTGATCCCGAGCCCTCGGCTCATGCGATCGGCGAAGCCCCAGTCCTCGTAGACGCGCGTGCGGTGGGCGACCTGGTCGCCGATCTGGCGCAGCAGCGCGGTCTCGGAGTCGGGCAGCACGATGTCGTCCCAGCCGGCGCGCGGTTCGATGCGCTCGGCGAGCTGGTCGAGCCGCGCGCGCGTCCCGGCCACGCAGGCGTCCCACAAGCGTTCGTGGGACCCGGCGTCGCGCTCGATCGGGGCCTCCGCCGCCGTTGCGGCGACGATCTCCGCGATCGCGGACGGGGCGAGATCGAACTGCGCCGAGAGCGCCGCGGCGATCCCCGGCGGGCCGTCCGGCCCGATGGCTTCGTCCCACGTATCGCGCTGCTCGGCCGGGCGCGGCCGGCGCACCTCGATCGCAGCGGTCGGCCGGTCGATGCCGCTGCGCGGCTCGCGGGTCGCGAGCACGAAGGCGCCGTCGCTGCGTGCGAGAAAGCGTGCCAGCGCCCGGATGTCGATCGCGTCCGCGCTTTCCTGGGCATCGAGGTAGAGCGCGATCGGGAGCAGGGTGCTCTCGCGGTGCCAAAGCCTTGCGAGCGTGTCGAGCTCGTTCGGCTGCGTGGGCAGCAACTCGATCGGGAGGCGCGCGAGCACGCGGTCGAGTGCGGCAGCGGCGCGGGTGGCGACGTCGAGCTTGGTATCGCCGTCCGGCCCGACCAACTGGATGACGGGAGTCGCGCTGCCCGGTGCGGTCTGCCGCCAGCGCCGCACGACTTCCTCCACGGTGCGCACCATCGACGGCGGCAGGTCGTGGTCGGGGCCGTCGGGGGCCGCGGCGGGACTGACCAGCGTGTCGATCCGCGAGTCGAGCTCATTGAGCCCCTTGACGTAGTTGACGATCCGCTCGTCTGCCCGCAGCGCGCTGGTGATCAGCGGGTGGCCCGAGGGTTGGGTGATCTCGATCAGGTGCCAGTAGCGGAGGCCGTGATGCGGCGAGAGCGCGTCCCACGCCGCTCCTGGGAGCGCGCGCAAGGCGAGCGCAAAGGTCGGGAATGCGAGCGCCTGATCGCCGTGTGCCCAAGCGCAGCGGGCCGGCGTGCCGGGGTCGAGCTCCATCGCGGCGCAGAGCAGCAGCAGATCGCGCTCGAACTCGCTGAGCCCGAGCTGCTCGGCGAGCACCTCGAGCGCGGGCGGCGGCACGGTGTCGGCGGCGCGCCGGCGCTCCTCGGTCGCGGCGGCGAGCTCCTCGGGCGTGCCGCTCGTCGTATCCGGAAGCGCGGGCCGGCGCGGGCTCTCGACCGCATGCTCGAAGTTGCGGGCCGCGGCGGGCGGCGCCGGGTGGTCGACAACCGCCGCCGAGCTCTGGGCGAGGACGAGTCGCAGCCAGTGCAACGACGCGGCGAGGTACCGGTCGTTGTCGGCCGGCCAGTCGGCCGCCAGACGGAAGCTCGTCGCCTGCTGCCCGGGCTCGACGCTCACATCGTCGGGCGCCCCGGCGTTCACGTCACCACCAGCCGCTGGTCGGGGTCGTAGCTTGGCGGGGTCGTGTCGGCGATCAGCTTGCTGTCCGCTCCGCCGACCCGCAGACGCATCGGAAAGCTTCCGGCATCGGTCGCGAAGCGGAACGTCAGTGTGCTCGTCGGCCCGACGAACGGCTCCGCGCGCACCTGCCGGCCGCCCGCGAGCAGGAACGCGTCCTGCCCGCCGAGCACCTTGGGCTCCACGTTGACGGCGAGCGACACAAGGCCGTCCGCGTCGCGCGCCGCCGAGAGCGGCAGCGTGCTCGTGACGCTCGGGCGCACCGCGAGCGCCAGCTCGTTGGTCACCCGCTCGTGGCCGCCCTTCTTGATGAGCGCGGCGATCGTCGTGATTCCCGGCGGCACGCCGTCGGGCACGACGGCCTTCAGGGCTCCGCCTGCGGGCGCTGGGATCGGCGGCGTGATCACCGGGCTCGCCGGCGCCGGTTGCGTGAAGCGCAGTCGCACCGTATCTCCGTCGAGGTCGTGACCGGTGAGCTCGAACGTCCCCCCCGCCGGAACGGTCGGCGGACTCACCTCCTCCAGCGTCGGGAACGGCAGCAGGAGATTCGGGCGCGCCACGGCGCCCCTGTCATCGCCGCCCCGCGTCACCACGGGCGGCGCCGCGCCCGAGGCTCGGCGGCTCTCGATCAGGACGACCGAGACCTCGTAGGCCGCCGAGATCCTGTACTGGGTCTGGAACGTGGTCCAGAGCTTCGACATCTCCTCCAGCGACAGCGCCAGGTTGGTGATCCGCAGGCGCTCCACCTGCCGGTTCAGGTCGCTTTCGGGGAATGTGGCGCGCAGCGCGTCGGGGCCGAGCAACGGGTGGTCGTGCAGCACGCTCATGGCCGCGCCGAGCAGGCGGTGTGCGGAACTGTCGTCGTCATCGTCGCCGTGTGCGGTGACCAGGTAGTGCAGCGTCAACGGGAGCGGCGGGAAGCCGACCTCGCCGTTGCGCACGCCCGGCATGTCCATGTTGCGCCAGGCAGCGTCGATCGCCGTGTGGTAGAGGAACAGGTTGAGCTGTGGGCCTCGGCGTCCGTCGCGCGCCTTGTCGAGCGGTCGCGTGGTGACCTCGGTCCCCGGCAGCGTCTCATCGGCTGCGCGGAAGAGCAGGTTGCGGACGGTTTTCGTAACCGCGACGATGGCTAGCGCGTCGCTCACCGCCGGCTCCCGTTCGTGCGCTCGCTGAGGTAGTCGCCGAGCGACACGCCGGGCGAGGGCGGCGATGTCACCGGCGCTCGCGGCGGCGCGGGGGCGGGCGCGGGCGCACGGACCTCGACCCGCCCGATGCTGACGTGGATCTCCGGTGGCTGGGCAGGCGCCTCCGCCGACCACGGCCCGCGCCGCTCGCCGGACGGCGGCGGCACGGCGGTCGGTGGCGGTAGGCGCACGGCCGGCTCGGCCAGTATCCCCTGCTCGAGCTGCCGCCGGGCGTGCTCCGGCGGCTGTGCTTGGGCCGGGCGCGGCGTCGGATCCTGAGACGCGCGCTCCGCGGCGGCCGCCGTGGCCACGGGCGCCGGTGTCGGCGCTGGAGCTTGCGTCGCGGGGGCCGGCTGATCGGCGGCGGTGACGCGTGGCCGGGCTGCGACCGGGGCAGGCGTCGCGTCGCGCGCGTGCTGCTCCGGCGTCGGGAGCGGCGGCGGCGCTGGGGCTCGCTGATCGACGCGCCTGGCGCGGGGCCCGGGCGCCACCGGCGCCCGGGCGTGCGCTCCGCTCGCCGCGGCCGGTCGCCCCTCCGAGCCTGGAGCGGGGGTCGCCGCCGCCGCGGGGGGCGGCGCCGCCGGCGCCTGGGCGGCGACCTCCTCGTCCAGCTCGACGAGTCCGGAGCCGCCGGTCGATCCGGGCGCCGGCTCGAAGCGCGAGCGCGCGCGCGGGCGCACGGCCGGCTGTACGCCGGCCGCTTGAGCGGCGAGGCGACCGAGCAGTCCGGTCACGCGCCCACGGCCTCGAGGTAGAACCGTCGGCGCCCGGGGCTGAGCGCAAGCGTGTCCTGCTCGCGCCAGCCGTAGGCGAGCGCCAGCGCGTGAACGTCCGCAAGCAGCCGCGCGGCCCAGTCGGTGAGCTCGCTCCACACGAACGCGACGACGTCGAACGGGGTCTGGAAGCGCGCGTCGCACGCCGGGCAGGAGACGTCGAAGGACACGTCGCCCTGGGGGTCGGCGGCTCCGAGCGCCGTGCCGATCTGAGCGACCATCTCGGGAGTGAGCGCATTCGGCCCTCGCGGCGGTGCGTCGTCCGTCGGCAGCAGCACGCGGTCGAGGAGTACCGCGAGCGCCCGGTCGGGGTCCCCTCTCGCGTGCGCGGCGGCGAGGTCCCCGGCGGTCGGCAGGCGAAGGCTCACGGTTCCCGACCCGGTCTCGACGTCGACGCGCGCGTCGGGCGGCTCGCCGCCCTCCACCACGATGTCATCGACGTCGAACCGGAGCTCGACCGACTCCGCACACTGCGGGCAGGTCACGACGGCGTCGACCGCGGCGCCGAACAGCTCACGACGCAGCGCGAGCAGCCGGCGATCACGCGCTCCGACCGTCAGCGCCTCCAGCTCACCGCGGGGAGTACTCGGATCTCCGGCGGCCAGCAGCGTGAGCGCCCGCTCGCCGGGCGGCTCGAGCTGGCCGTGCTCCCAGGCGTGAAGGAGCGCGCGCGAACGCGCCGCCGTCTCGTCGCCCGGCTGGACCATGTCCGCTCGGATCGCCCGTCGGTCGTCTCGGTCAGGACGGATCGTCGAACTGTGGCTCGGTGGGCTCGGTCACCGTCAGGTCGCGCAGCCAGCCCTCGTTCTCGAGCTTGACGTGCTCCAGCGCGATCGCGTTGGCGTTGGCGTCAAGATCGGGCAGCGCTTGGTACTCGGACACCCAGGCACGGAACACGTGGTAGGAGATGACCTTCTGGCCGGCCTCGTTGAAGACGTCGATGATGACGTCCTTGCGGAAGTCCTTGAGCGAGACCTCCTGGTCGGCGCCACTGGCCTGCGCGTTGGCGTGGCTCCACACCTTGTTCGCCCAGCGCTCGAATTCGAGGTCGTGCGTGACGCCCCGCTCGAGCGTGATCGCCTCGTACTCGTTGCGGCCCGGTGACTTGCGGCTCGAGCTCTCGTCACCGCCCTCGCGGTGCTTGACGACTTCGGTGGTGCGCTTGAGCGCCCCGACCTTGCTGATCCCGGCGACGTACCTCCCGTCGTACTTCACCCTGAACTTGAAGTTCTTGTAGGGGTCATGGCGAGCGGCATTGACGGTAAACGGCGGCATCGGTTCCTCTCTTTCCTCAGGCCTGGACGTCGCCGGGCAGCTGCTGGATGTGGAGCAGCACGAACTCCGCCGGCTTGAGCGGTGCGAAGCCGACGAGGATGTTCACGATCCCGCGGTCTATGTCGTCCTGCGGGTTGTTCTCCCGGTCGCACTTGACGAGGTAGGCGTCCTTCGGGGTGCGGCCCTGGAAGGCGCCCTGCCGGAATAGCCGGTTCATGAACGCTCCGACGCTCAGCCGGATCGAGGACCACAGCGGCTCGTCGTTGGGCTCGAAGACGACCCACTTGGTCCCGATGTAGAGGCTCTCCTCGATGAACAGGGCGAGGCGGCGGATCGGCACGTAGCGCCACGACGGGTCGTCGAGCTGGGAGTCGGCGCCCGCCATCGTCCGTGTACCCCACGACAGCTTCCCAAGCCCCGGAAACGTCCGCAGGCAGTTCACGCCGAGGGGGTTCAGGCGCCCGTTCTCCTTGTCGGTCATCGGCACCATGAAGGAGTCGACGCCCGCAAACCCGGCGCCGGTGCCGGCCGGGGCCTTCCAGACGCCGCGCTGCGCGTCGGTGCGCGCGAACAGCCCGGCCAACGCTCCGCAGGCCGCGACGTTGTCGTGCAGGTCGCTCGAGACCGGGCTCGGGTCCGGAATCCTGAGGCGCGGAAAGTAGACCGCTGCGCTCTTGGCGAACTCCGTTCCCGTGAACGGATGCGCCTTGGCTGGGTTCACGGCGCTCGGAATGTCGGTCCAGGCCGGAGGCGGGTCGACGATGAAGAACGCGCGCCGGTCGATGCAGAGCCGCGCGCCGTCCGCCAGCACCGTGTCTAGGATCGCCGACCCGTGCGTCGCCGGGAGCACGCACAGCAGGTTCCAGATGTCGGTCTTGCGGAGCGCGTCGAACGCGGCGCGCCAGTCGAGCGTCGCATTCTCGGCGCCCTCGCTTCCGCCGGACGCCTGGTAGAACATCTTCTGCGGTTCCGGGGCGGCGCCGCCGCCGGGGGGGTTCTCTGGCGGCTTTGGCTTGGTGGTGTCGCCAAAGACGTCTTGGCCCTCCTTCTCCGGGTGGGGACTCTCCTTGGGCCGGGCGCTGCCCTTCTCCTTGACGGTCACGAGCTGCGAGCCGCGCAGCGCTGTGGCGACGTCGTCGGTGTGCGGCGAGTCCACCGCGATGCTGATGCTCAGGTAGCGCTCTTCGCGCTTGCTCGCGACGTCCCGAATCGTCAGGTTGTAAAGCGTCGCGGCGCCCTCGCGCGGATCGAGGTCCTCGTAGTCGACACGGGCGCGCAGGTTGTCGCCCCACTTGCCGACCGTCTTCGCCTCCAGCGTGGGCGCGTCCGTATCGGCGGCTCCGAGCTTTAGCGTAGACGCCGCGGCGCCGTTCGCGCCCGCAGCCGGCACCACCCGCACGATCTTGGCCTCGGACAAGCCGTTGAGGAAGGCCTGGTAAACCGCGACGCCGAGCGGGTTGGCACCCTGCACGCGACCGTACTGGCGCTCGAAGTCGTCGAGGCTCGTGATGTGGTTGACCTCGGTCGGCCCCCGTGGCACCGGCCCGACGAAGGCCGCGATCGCTGTCGGCACCGCGGCGATCGGGCGCGCACCGCCCGTCGGAACCTCATCGACGTAGACGCCGGGAAACGTCAGGGCAGCAGGCATTCTTCCACCTCTCAGGAGTGGTCGTCAGGCGAACATCGCGAGTGGCAGGACGAAGCCGCCATCCGCCGTTGCGCGGCCCGGCAAGCGGACGAATCCTGCTCGTGAAGGGCTTCTAGCCCGAAGGCCGGCCGAGCCTATCCGCGGCCGACCTGCCAAGTCAAGCGAGGTTCACAATCTCTCACAATCTTTCTCGCGCGGCCTGTCCCGGCAACGCCGGAGTCAGGCGAGGGCGCTGACCCGACCTGACGGGGGGACTTGACCCGGCGAGGAAACCTGCAGCGCCCCGGGCGGGAGCCCGTCCGTGACGCCCTGCAGCGTCGCCACGTACGCCGGCCTGCCGCTCACAATCAGCTTCGGCGACGTGGATCCGGGCAGCGTTGAGATCACCGTCGTGCACGGCTTGGAGTTCGTGCTCGCCACCACCGGACAGGCTACGATCGGGGCGCCTACGAGATCGCCTTCGCAGAGTACGGCGCTGCCCTGGATCGTCATCCGTCCCGGATGCGACGGGATGGTGACCTTGCCGCCGTGGATGCACTGGATGACAGCCTTCGAGGTGAGCACGGGTGGCATCGGCGCCGATGCTACCCCACCCCCGTCTGGGATGAGATTCCGGCGGATGCCGCCTACGGGCAGCGCCCGAACCGTGCCACGAGCGGGTCGGCGTCGCGGGTGTTCCATGCGTCGCCGTTGGGCCGGCAGACGAGTCGGCGCCGGGAGCCGCGCCCGCCCCGGGCCCGCACGTCGAGGGTGGCGGCCGTGGCGGAGAGCAGGCGCGGGACGGGGTCGATGGGGGTGCCGAAGCGGCGGACCTCGAAGTGCAGGTGCGGGCCCGTCGAGCGCCCCGTGGATCCGACGTAGCCGATCCGCGTACCTCCTACGACCGACTGGCCGGGTCGCGCGACGATCCGGGATAGATGGGCGTACCAGGACTCGAAGCCGAGGCGGTGGCGCACGACGACCAGGTTTCCGTAGCCGCCTGAGTTCCAGCCCGCGAAGGCCACCACGCCGCGGCCGGCCGCGCCCAACGGCGTCCCCGTCGCCGCTGGGAAGTCGATGCCGGTGTGCCTGCGCCCGCCGACCCATCCGAAGCCGTCGCCGATCGCCACGCCCAGGGGACGCAGGAAGCGCACCGGGCCGCTCGGCCCCGACCCACTCACCGAGAGCCGCCTGCGCCGCAGCGCGCGCAGCGTCGACGGCCCCGCCACGCCGTCGACCGCGAGCCCCGCCGCGCTCTGGAAGCGCCGGACCGCGGCCGACGTGTTGGGGCCGAAGCCGCCGTCGAAGCCTCCGGGTCCGTAGCCGCGGCGGCTGAGCAGGTACTGGATGGCGGCGACGTCCCAGCCCCGCTGCCCCCGGCGCATCGGCCGGCTCCCGAGCCGAGGGCGCCCGCGGCGCCCCAGCGCCCTCCGCGTTCGCCGCCCGGCGATGCCGTCGGCCACCAGCCCCTTGCGGCGCTGGAAGCGGCGTGTCCCCCGGCGCGTGTAGGGGCCCGATATGCCATCCACGGTGGCCCTGTAGAGACCCAGGGCGCGGAGCGCAACCTGGAGGGCCGCGACGTCGGCGCGGCCCGCGCGCGCGGGCTCGGGCGGGGCGGCGAGGAGGCCGCCGAGGGCCACCACGCCCAAGAGAGCCAGGATTCCGGCGCGACGCACGCGCGCAGTGTTCAGGCGCACGCGCGCCGGCGCAACGCGTGGGTGGGAGGTTGCAGCGCCCGCACCACGTCGAGCGGCTCGGGCGGCCCCCTGCGATCCCACGCTACGCGAGCCCGGCGTCCCGCCAGCGCGGGGGCCGGGACTGACAGCGCGATCGTTGTAACCGTGAAGCGGGCGCGTGAGTCCCTAGTGGCACTGTGCCCCTCCCGCGCACGCCAGCGCAGGCGGCCCAACCGCGCTTAACATTCCCGCGATGCTGCCCCTCGACCCAGACCAGGAGCTCGTCGTGCGCGCCCGCGCGGGCGACCTGCCGGCCTTCGAGGAGCTCGTCGAGCGACACCGCGACGTCGTATTCCGCGTCGCCGCGCGGGTGGTGGGCCGGGAGGAGGCCCACGACGTGAGCCAGGACGCCTTCCTGCGCGCGTTTACCCGTCTGGACCGCTTCCGGGGGGAGGGAGCGTTTCGCTCGTGGCTGCTCCAGATCACCCACAACGCCGCGCTTCGCGCCATCACCACCCGCAGGCCCGAGCCGGTCGATCCGGAAATCGCCTACGAGGAGGCGGCTCCCGGCGGGGATCGAGCACCTGCCGCTGCGCTCGAGAGCAGCGAGCGCCTCACGCGCCTGGAGGGGAAGATCGCGCTCCTCAAGCCCAATCATCGCGTGGTGCTCGTCCTCCGCGATATCGAGGGGCTCAGCTACGACGAGATCGCGTCGATCACCGAGACGCCGTTGGGCAGCGTCAAGGGGCGCCTGCACCGCGCTCGCGACGAGCTCGTAGCGTTGCTGCGCGCCAACACCTACGACTGGGAGCTGCCCCAGTGAGCGGCGACGGCCCCTCCGAAGAGCCGCTCAGCCCGGCGCAGCAGCGCGTCCAGGGATACCTGGACCTCTTGCGCGAGGAGCCGCCACGACCGGGGCGCGAGCTCGTTCCGGCGATCGTCCGCAGCGCGCGCTGGCAGGGCACGCTGGGCACGTCGTTGCGCGCGCTGGGTCATCTGCTCTCGGCGATGGCCGGCGGCGTCGCGCTGATCGCGGGGAGCCGCCGGCGGGGGGAGGGACGCCCGTGACCATGCTCTGGCCGGCGACGATCCTCCAGCGCGCCGGCGACTCCCTCGGCGGCTTCCTCCCGCGCCTGGGTGGCGCGCTCGTCCTGCTCGTGATCGGGCTCGTCGCGGCGCGCGTCGTGGCAGCGGTCCTCGGCCGTTCCCTGCGCGCCGTCGGGCTCGACGATCTCGGCGAGCGCTGGGGCGTCCACGACGTCCTCGAGCGTGTCGGCGCCGGGCGGTCCCTCGCGACGGTCGTCTCCCGGGCGGTCCGTCTGACCATCGTCGTAGTCGTGGTCATCGCGGCGCTCTCGCTTTTGGGCCTCCAGTTCCTCAGCGTGTCGCTCAACCGGGCGGTCCTGTTCCTCCCGAACATCCTTGTCGCTCTCGCGCTCTTGCTCGCCGGGATCGTGGTGGGGGAGCTGGCCAGGCGCAGCGTCGACCGCGTCACCTTCCAGATGGACTTGCCGGTGCCGCTCGGGCGGCTGACCGAGATCGTCGTCATCGCGGCCTTCGCGGTCACCGCGGCGGCCCAGCTCGCGCTCTCGGTCGACGTGCTCGTCGGCCTGGTGTCGATCGTCCTGGCCGGCGTCGCGCTCACCTTCGCGCTGAGCTTCGGACTGGGCGGGCGCGCCGTAGCGCAGCAGCTCAGCGCCGGGCGCTACGTGATGGGGTCCTTCGAGGTGGGCCAGACGGTCACGGTCGAGGGCATCCGAGGTCGCATAGAGAAGATGGAGTCCACCGTGACGGTGCTTCGCACGAGCGCGGGGGACGCCGTCCGCGTGCCCAACCACCTCATGATCGAGCGCGTGGTGACGGTGCATGCGGACCCGGCCGGCGCTCCGTAACTTCGCAGGCCCCTCGGCGATCAGAGGCCAGGGTGAACGCCTGGCGTTACAGACAAGCAGTAGCCGATGAGCTGTGGCGCCCGGCGGGCGAGGGCGATGCCCTCGCCCGCGAGCAGCTAATGCGCCTGTACCGTCCGCTGGCTGACAAGCTCGCGCGCCGTTATGCGACCGCAACGCGGGAGCTCGACGACCTGCGTCAGGTGGCGGCCCTCGGCCTCCTGAAGGCCATCGACGGCTTCGACCTCGAGCGCGGGACCGCCTTCACCGCCTACGCGGTACCCACGATCCGCGGCGAGCTTCAACGCTACCTGCGCGACGCGACCTGGTCCGTCCACGTCCCGCGCGACCTGCGCGACCGGGTCGTGCGCGTGCGGCGAGCCGTGCGAGAGGTCGTCTCCCAAGATGACCGGGCGCCGACCGCCCACGAGCTCGCAGAAGCGACCGGCCTGACCCTCGAGCAGGTCGTCGAGGCGCTGGAGGCCGATCGGGCCGATCGCCCCGAATCGCTCGACGCTCCGATCAAGGTCGACGGATCCGACACGACGCGCGGCGACCTCATAGGAGGCCCCGACGCCGGCTACGGGCGCAGCGAGGACGGGCTGACCCTCGACGAGGTCATGCGCGCACTCCCCGAGCGCGACCGGCGCGTCCTCGCGCTGCGCTTCGGCCACGATCTGACCCAGAGCGAGATCGGCGAGCGCGTCGGGCTCTCCCAGATGCAGGTGTCGCGCATCCTCAGCCAGTCCCTCGTCCGCCTGCGTACGATCGCCGCCAACCAACGTTGGTGAGCACCCCACGGCCTCACGCCGCCGTCGCGAAGACGCAGTCGAGCCGCTCGCGCCATGCTCCGCCGGGCGGGCGCTCCCACGCGCCGGTCAGCCGGCTGTCGTCTCGCTGGCGTGAGAGCTCCCCCGCGATTCCTCCTCCTGCCCTGGCCCGCCCGCCAATGCTCGAACGCTGCTCGTCGACCCGATAGACGCGCGCCTGGAGGTCCGAGAAGGAGAGCAGGCGATCCCCGAGCCCCCCGGCGGCGCCGAGCAGCTCGCCCACGCGGTCGGGCCGTCGTAGCCCGTCCAAGAAGCGCCAGGCCGCCTCCCGGTTGCCCGGGTCACGAAGGTCCAGGCGGGCGTCCATCTCGACTCGGCCGCCGCCGTTGAGTTGACCCGCGGGCACGAGCCGCCGCAGCGGCCCGGGGAGGCCAAAGACGCCGGATGCCGCTTGCGAGCCTGTCAGCGTGAGCTCGACCAGCTCTCCGGCACGGTCGAGGGTCACGCCTAGGGCGAGCGAATCCGCGTTGGTGGCGGCGGCGCTTCCGAGCAGCCGGGCGCTCAGCGCGGCGCTGCCTGCCCCGTCGAGGCGCTTGTACATCGTGCGCAGGCCGGTGCGCCGGTCTGTCCGAATCCCGGTCGCGTCGCCCAGGACGAGATCGCTCGAGGCGCGATCGACGCCGCGCCGCGCGGAGGCGCTCGCGTTCTTGCCGATGGAGCCCTCGGTGAAGATGATGTCGGGCTCGCGGACGTCTGGCCCCTTGCCCAAGGCCTTGCGGACCAGGCCAAGCGGCCCATCGACGATGGGGCGCCGGCGCTGGCCCAGATCCTTGACGAGCCGGTCGGCTGCCGCCGCGTTCGGGACGATCCACGTCCGCCCCCCGCCAAGCCCCGCGATGGCGGAGGCCCGCAGCTCCCCGCCGAGGGCGAGCGAGCGACCGAGATCCACCCCCGCCCCGAGCCCGATCTCCGCGCCGGCCGAGCCACCCTCGAGCAGCGTGACCGCCACCGTGCCGTCCGAGCGCAGCTCGCGCAGAACCGCGGCGTCGGCGCCGACCCGGACGACGACCACGGTCACCGACGCGCTGTCGCGGTCGCCGCGACTCTTTACGACGCACGGCTGCCGCGCACTGTCGGCCGGACAGCCTAGTCCGGAGATCTCGCACAGCGCCCGCCGCATGCCGTCGAGTACCCCACGGCTGATCCCAGGGTCGACGACGACCCAGGCCCCCGCGGCGAGTACGAGCGCCACCAAGAGCAGCAGCGCTGCGTACTCGATCGTCGCTTGCCCCCTCTGGCCACACGCGTTGCACACGCGCGCAATCCTGGGACAGCGCGGGTGACGGAACAACCGCCGTTCGTCACGAAAAAGCGACGAGAAGCGCGCGTAGCCCGCGCGCCGCGCGGGTCCTCAGTTCCCCAGTCCGCCCAGGAAGGCGAGGCCGCCGCCGTCCCCGGCCTCCCACGCGAGGGCCCCGCTGCCCTCGGCGATCACCCGCGTCCCCGGCGGCGCCTCCTCGCGCAACCGGCGTGCGAGGGCCTCGGCCTCCTCGAAGGTCGTCGCGCCGACGAGCAGATAGGTCCAGCGGCGGACGACCGGGATTCCCTCACCCTCCAGGCGACGGGCGAAGTCGACGGTCTCACGGTGCCCGGGCAGCTCGGCGCGAACCTCGAAGTCCGTCCAGCCGCGCTCACGGGCCTCCTGCGCCTCGCGGGCCTCGTGGCGGGCGCGCTCGGCGGCGATCTCCTCGGGATCGTCCGGGAGCGGAACGGACGCGTCGTGCCACTCCTCCTCGATCGGATGCCACCGGGTCACCTCGACGGTCGCCTCCGCGAGCCCGTGCTCGGAGAGCAGGGGCCCGACGAGCTGCTCGACCTCCCGCGCCGCCTCCTCGGTGTCGGCATAGAAGAAGATCTTGTCGGGGCTGTGGCTCACGACGACCCGGTCCCCGAGTCGCTCCGCCACCTCGCCTTCGACCTCTACCGCCTGCACCCGCTCGACGAAGTCGGCCACCGGCGCTTCGTCCTCGAGGGCGATCGTTACCCGCCAGTCGTCGCTCATGCCCGCATTCTGACGGGTCGCGTGCGTCACGGCTGCTCGGCCACGACTGGTCGGGCCCAAGGTCGAGCGAGAGCGCTACCCTCCGCCTCGCGCCCAGTTAGCTCAGCTGGTAGAGCACTTCCATGGTAAGGAAGGGGTCGCCGGTTCGAGTCCGGCACTGGGCTTCCTACAAAAGCCCTGCAAACGTGGGGTTTTCGGTAAGCGTTCAGTTGGGTTGGGGGACATAACGTCGGGGCGGCGAATCCCTGGGTGTGGAGCGCGAGGATGCCGAGGCGATCTATGAGCAGGGCCGCGAAGCGGTCGTGTCGGTGTTGTTGGCGCTGTCGGCGCAGAACGAGCGGCTCGAGGCGGAGGTCGAGAAGCTGACCGCTCGGGTTGCTCGCCAGGATGAGCGGATCGCGACGCTGGAGCGGCAGTTGGGTCGCTCGTCGCGTAATTCGTCGCAGCCGCCGAGTGCTGATCGGCCGAGCGCCCCGCCGCGCTCGAAGGGTCCATCGGGCCGCAAGCAGGGTGCGCAGCCCGGGCATGAGGGCAAGGACCGCCCGCTGCTGCCCATCTGGGCGGTCGACGAGATAGTCGAGCACTGGCCGGTTGTGTGCGGGTGCGGTCATGTGTTCTGCGACGCCGACCGGGTGGCGATCGGTGAGCCGGCTCGCCGTCAGGTCGAGAAGTTGCCGGTGATGGCCGTGCGCGTGACCGAGCATCAAGGCCAGCGCGTCGTCTGTCCCGGCTGCGGTGAGCGTCAGGCGGCTTCGCTGCCCGACGCGGTCCGCGGCGAGCGCGTTCGGGCCCAGGCTCCAAGCGGCGGTCGTGACGCTGTCGGTGCGCAACCGCATCAGCCGTCGTGACGTCGTTGAATTGTGCGAGCAGTTGTTTGCCTCGCGGATCTCGACGGGCACCGTCGATTCGATGATCGCGCGCACCGCCGACGCGCTCACCGAGCCCTGCGAGGACCTGCTCGACAGGGTCCGCTCAGCGCGGGCGGTGAACATGGACGAGACCGGCTGGCGCCTGCGCGGAGGCCAGCGCGCCCTGTGGGGCGCCTTCACTGACCGCCACGCGATTGTGCAAATCACCTCCAGCCGTCACGACGATCACGTATCTGCTCGGGACCAGCAGCGCGATCGTGACGTCTGATCGTTGGTGGGCCTATAACCATCTGCCGGTCAAGCGACGACAGGTCTGCTGGTCACATCTACAGCGCGACTTCGCGTTTCACGCCGAAGGCCGCGGCATCGAGAAACAGATGGGCGAGGCCGGCCTGGGGGTCTGCGACGAGCTGTTCTGGGCCTGGGAGATCTTCCAGCACACCGGCGACCGCCGCGAACTGCGCCGCCGGGTGCGGTTGCTCCAGCGTGAACTGAAGGCTGTT